>NZ_JBGJZO010000022.1:16510-80181 GCF_042610485.1 Paenibacillus oryziterrae
GCGCCAAGCTCTGCCGCGCGCAGCAGCATGTGCGCGGCGCGCGGGTGTGCCCCGAGCGCGGCCATGCTGCGGCCGTGCGGGGTGATGGCGCCGCTGGCATCCAAGGCGCCGAGCTGGCGCAAGAGCGCCGTGCCCTGCGCGTAAGGCGCAGGGGGCGGCGCGTCAAGCCACTGCAGCGCGGCGGGATCGCGCACGCCCCAGAGCGCAAGCTCCAGAGCGAGCTGAGCCAGATCGGTCTCCATGATCTCAGGCACATGATCGTCCGGTAGGCGGTAATGCTCTTCCTGACTCCAGAGCCTATAGCAGACGCCCGGCGCTGTCCGTCCGGCACGTCCCCGCCGTTGATCCGCAGATGCCTTGGAGACGGGAACCGTTTCTAGGCGCGGCATGCCGGTTCTCGCTGAGAAGACCTGCGTGCGGCGCAGACCGGTATCAATTACCGTTCGTACACCGTGTATGGTCAAGCTGGTCTCCGCGATGGATGTAGCCAGCACGACTTTTCGTTCTCCGGGCACTGCCGCTGCCACAGCAGCATTCTGCTGTTCCTGAGGAAGCTGCCCATATAATGGCCGAATCACAGTGCCTTCCGGCAATCCGCCTGCTTCCAGCTCCCGCTGCGTCCGGCGGATTTCTCTCTCCCCCGGAAGGAACACCAGCACATCTCCGCTCTGTTCCTTCATTGCACGGCTTACAGCAGCCGCTGTGTTCTTCTCCAATATCACATTATTTGCAACCGGTGCATAAATGGTATCCACCGGGTATGTCCGTCCGGGACATTCCACAACCGGAGCACCGCCCAAAAATGCGGATACCCGTTCTCTGTCAAGCGTTGCCGACATAATTAGTACCCGCAGATCCTCACGGAGCACAGATTGTGTCTCAAGCGTTAGTGCCAGCCCAAGATCGGCATGCAGGCTGCGTTCATGAAATTCATCAAATATTACCAGACCTATATTCTCAAGCGCCGGATCGCTCTGGAGCATCCGGGTCAGTACACCTTCCGTGACAACAACGATTCTGGTGTTCTTGCTTACCTTGCTGTCCATCCGCATCCGGTAACCAACGGTTTGTCCCACACTTTCACCAAGTGATGCCGACATGTACACGGCCGCCGAACGGGCCGCAAGCCTGCGCGGCTCCAGCATAAGAATGCTTTTACCCTCCAGCCACGATTCATTAAGAAATGCAAGCGGAGCAGCTGTAGTTTTACCTGCACCCGGTTCGGCGATGAGAATGGCAGACGGTGAAGTACTTAAAAGACTTTTTAATTCAGGCAGGACCTGCATAATCGGAAGTTTATCCATATAATTCTCTCCAGTATCTGTTTAACTAAACTTGATTGATCAATTCATTCATAGTAATCATGGTCGAAAGCCTCACAAAGATCAAGAGACACTCCTCAACCATTCATGATTCAAATAAAAAAGACCCTTTCAAGCCATGGACATGGCTACGAAAAGGCCCCTAATCTATTTAGATATTAATCCTCACGATCCAGTCGTGCTCTGAGTAGTTCGCCATATTCGGAGAAAATAGAGCTGTCCTGAATCCCCCGCTCCCTCAGCAGTTCCTGCAGGCGCAGCTTCTTCAGGGATAGCTTCTTCTGGAGTTCCTTTCGCTCGCGATCACCAGAGACACCACTGGTTCGGCATGCCGTAAGAAGTTCCTCGAGCGATACGCACTCTGCACGGAGCGATAATTCCTCAGGGAGCAGGCCGGCATTTTTCATAATCTTGAAAGACATCCGCAGATCCTCGGGCACTCCCGACAAATCTTCTAACTCCAGGGGTTTCCCATGCCCGGACAAATTCTTGAATTCTCCATTCCGCATGGCCTCCTGAATACGTTGCTCTGCGAGCCATGATAACATCGGCCTCCCCCTTCCTATTGCTTGGTTCTATTGAAATTACATCTAATCTTTAATTTGCGGCTGTTTGTGATACCCGCGTTCTCCATAGGGACTGAGCTGCTCCATCCATTTACTTTCGAGGTCAGGCATCATTTTACGGTATTTCCCTTGTTCAGATGGATTCTGAATGAATTCTTCCTCCGGTTTAATTTCTTCCAGAATCTCGAATTGAAAGCTCGCTTCACCATACTTCTTCCAATCTTCCTGAAGTTCTTTATTATTATGGTTATTAATGTCCAGCATAAACTTATGCTTATTCCAGACTCCTTCAAGGTTCAGTGCCGTGCCGACAAAAGACTTACCATTGACTGTATTCAGCAGCCTATAGGCTCCCATTTGCCGGTGCGAATGTGCATAATTGTAGGATATCTCCTTGCGTCTTGCTTTGTCCATGATTTCGTATTCTCCTTTTGATTATTGCCTGTTCAAGTCCTCTATAATTTGACCCAATATCGGCTTCCATCTTCTTCGCGTTCCAATAGACCATAATCGACCATGTAGCGGCGCAGGGTAACATAGTCTGCAGAAGCTTCCGTCAATATCCCGTTAACCTCTTTCTCGGTATATTCACGTCCGGCATCAAACCGCTTAAGCAAATGCCGAAGAATGGCAGCCTTTCGTTTCTGTTTTTTCGGGAATTCAGCGAGAGGCCCCTCTGGTCCTTCTTTAAAATAAGCTTTGAGAATTTCGTCATTCTCCTCTTCCGTGATTGCAAAACGCTCATCCAGCATCGAGGCCGAACGGGGGACGCTTATAAACGGTGAAGAAGTTCCCGGCTTATCCTCCATCAGCTCCATGATGGCCAGAAATAACCGGGCTTGCTTCGCTTTCTCGCGAAGTGTGAACCGGTGGTTCCGTACGGTAGACGTACTCCCGATTCCAAGTTCTTTTGCAGCCTCTCCATCGTTTAAACCGTGATGAACAGCCGTCAGCAGCCCTTTTTGCAAATCGGTCAGACCGGTCAGTTTCTTATCTAGACTAAGCAGCCAATTGAACATCGTCCCATGAGTATGCGTCACATGCAGCACGGCATATTTCTCAGCTTCATAGAACTTATCATCCTTCGGGTAGATGATCCCTTTCTCGTAAGCTTCGCCGCACACAAGGCAGACATAATAAACGGAATGATCTCTTACCTCTGATACATAACCTGCCTTTAATTCTTCTATTGAAGCATTCCAGAATTTCTCCGAGATGCTTACCGATTCCCTAACGTCCGGCACATCAATCACCCATTTCGATAATATATAGACATTTTATCATTATGTTTACTAATGCACAACAAATTCGAGATTACGTTTGGTAATCTATTGTCTCTGTGGTATGGATATTAAATAAAAACTGCCCCGAAGGGCAGCATATAGTGTCGTATATTCAGGAACTGATCTCTTGCACTTTAACTCTATAACACGCCATTTAACACTGTGATAAACTAAGGTGAAAGAAATGGACAACTATCCGAAGGAGGACTATCCATGATTGCTGAAATCCATGCAACAGAAGAGGGTTATGCTGCCCGGTTTGAACGCCGCTATAGACATTCTATAGAAGAGGTATGGGCTTATTTAACGGATAATGACAAGCTTCCACTTTGGTTCCCGGAGCTTCAGGTTCAGGAACTGCGCATTGGCGGGGTCATCTCGTTTGATATGTCTAACGGGATTTTCGAACAAATGACCATTACCGATCTACAGGCACTGTCCGTGCTCGAATACACATGGGCGGAAGATCGTGTCCGGTTTGAGCTTGTTGCGGATTCCGAAGGTTGTCTGCTCGTATTGACTGAAACTCTTCATACAATCACCCCGCATACGCCAAGAGATCTTGCCGGATGGCATGTGTGTCTGGATGTCATCGGAGAGCTGCTGGACGGACGAACCCCGAAAGCCCGTAAAGAGCAGTGGAATCAGTGGTTTGAGAAATATCGTACAGTCGTGCAGAATCTGAAGTAATCTTTGCCTATTTTCGAGGCATTTTACGAGCTAAATCAGCAAACTCCCTGCTGCCGAGAATCGGCTGATCCGGCCCCCGGTATACACTATGAATCATAGCCAGCCCAATTTCACGTAACGTAACTACATGTCCTGGAAATAACGGCCGGATCACCGGATACAGCCAGTTAATCGCATAATAGAACTTGTGGGTCCGGGTTAGACCGCGGGTAGGTTTAATAAATCCGGGACGGAACAGATAGACCTTGCGGAACGGCAGCTTCAGAAGCGCATTCTCCGTCTGTCCTTTCACTCTGGCCCACATTGACCGGCCTTGCTCCGTACTGTCAGCCCCATCCGCAGATACATAACAGAACACCATGCCGGGATTTTGACTTGAGAGCAGCTCTGCCACATGCATGGTAAGATCATAGGTCATATGATGATAAGCCGCTTCTTTCATTCCTGCTGAGGAAGTCCCCATGCAAAAAAAACAGGCGTTATAGCCCGTAAGCCGGTCTTGAATAGACGACAAATCCGTAAAATCCGCATGAAGAATTTCAGTTAGCTTAGGATGCTTAATTCCGCTGGGTTTTCTGCCAACAACCAGAATCTGTTCAATCTCCGGATGGTTTAAACATTCGTGCAGAACCCCTTCACCGACCATTCCAGTGGCTCCGGTTATTATTGCCTTTATCTTGTTATGCGGTATATTCATCATATGAACATCCTTCCGTTGTCTTCTCTTTTCACCTATAATAATCAATCGTTCGGTTAAAAACAAGAACTAAAAAATCCGTGCTCGCCTATAAGGCTGTGACACGGATTAATTGAAAAACCCCAGGCTTTAACTGAGTAACGATTCCGCCCCGTCAATCACAATTTGTGCTCCCGTAATATGAATCGATTCATCCGAAGCCAGAAAAGATACCAGTTCAGCTACTTCCTCCGGTTTACCAGGTCCATCTGCAAGTGGCTGCGCACCATCCGGGAAGTCAATAGGGATCACTATCGATTCCACTTCCTCGTTGACATCCGTGCTTTCATCTATATTCGTAGAAATGGCACCCGGACAGATCACATTGACACGGATTTTGAACTTTGCCAGTTCAAGTGCAGCCATTTTGGCGAAAGCGACCTGTCCGGCCTTAGTCGTGCTATAAGGTGACCAGCCAAAGCTCGTAAACCGCGTGTTCCCATTAATGGAACTGGTGATGATGATGCTGCCTTTCCCTTTATTTTTTAAGTGGGGAATACTATATTTCAGTGTCAAAAATGTTCCCGTCAGATTCACCGACAGCGTATGCTGCCAGTCACTGAGGCTGAGCTCTTCGATCGGACCTACCGCACCATTGATCCCGGCATTTGCGAACACGATGTCTAGACTTCCGAAATGCTCGACCGTCTTGCGGACTGCCTCCTCCATTCGTTTCTCATCTGAAGTGTCTACATCCAGTGCAAGGGCACAATCCTTTCTCAGCTTATTCAGCTTCTGTTCAAGCGGGAAGGTTCTTTCATCGACCAGGTCAAACAAAGCGACATTAGCACCCTCTCGTGCCAGCTGTATGGCTGTTGCTCTGCCGATTCCGGAGCCCGCACCTGTAATTATGGCCGTTTTACCGATAAATCGCTGTTTCTTGGATATGTTTGGGTTCATGCCCGTGTCACTCCTTTCATACAAGCCTTAACTTTAAGTCTCTGTTTCAAGATTACCCCAAAGATCCTTAGTTTTAATCATTTTGTGTAAAATATACCCCCCTATCCACGTACTAAGAAGAACGTCTATACTCTCGTTACAGGATCGAAATCTGTGTCTCATACAAATAAAACTCCCTGATCCTAAGATCAGAGAGTTTTATAGTCTTGAATTATTGTTCCAGCTTCCGGACATCCACCTTGACGGTCAAATTACCTGCGACACCCCGGTATACACCTTTTACAGGAACAATATCCTTATAATCCCGGCCATGTCCAAGTTTTATGTAACGCCAGTTCACTTCCATATTGTTGGTCGGGTCAAATCCGAGCCAGCCGGTACCTGGAATATGTGTCTCTACCCATGCATGGGAGGCTTGCTCGAAATCGGCGTTTCCGCCTTGCAGATCACCGACAAAATGATACCCGCTAACGTATCTCGATGGCAGGCCCACACTACGACAGACAGCAATCATCAGGTGCGCATAATCCTGGCATACTCCGCGTTTGAGCTTAAGCGCTTTTTTTACCGTCGTGTTCACACTCGTGGCTTCCGGGTCATACGTAAACTGTTCATAAATCGTAGATGACAGCCTTTTCGCCCATTCGTACATATCCTCAGCTTCATCAAAAGGATGCTGCGACGCAAACTCCACCAATTCTAGCGTAACCTCAGTATAGCGGGTTGGAAGGATAAATTCGATGTACCGGTTCTGGAACTTCTCATCATTCAGCAGCTTTATCTGCTCTTCTAGGGAAAGCCGGGGCAGATCTGCACCCTGTTCTTTGTCCAGTGTAACCACAGTGGCTTTGGTATGTATAACCATTTCCGTGTGTGGTTTATTAACAGTATACGCATGAACCCGATTCCCGAAGAAATCCTCATAGGTCAGCAGATTCGCCGGAGGATAGATTTCCACCTCATGATGATAGCAGGACTGCCGGTAATTGGTTCTCGGGGTAAGCCGGATTTCATTGACACTGTCCGTAACGGGCTCCGGGTAGTTGTAGGTTGTTGTATGATTGATTTGGATCTTCATACCTTAATCCCTTCTCGCCGAAAAAAAGCGCCTTCCATCGTTTTGCCGAGACGTAAACAGGAGTTCTTTAAGGATGTGAGTACGTCTTCCACCGCATCACCCGCCATATCCTCCAGTTCCATATAATCAAGCTCTGCCTTGATTTTACCGGCCTGACGAATCACTTTTTCATGCCCCGAGCCCTTTTCCGAAGTCTCAAGCTCCAGCTTAGCCAGATGTTCTTCCAGCTTATGGAACGAGAAGCGAACCGAACGCGGAAAGGATGGGTTTGCGATCAGAAATTCGAGAATCCGTTCTGGTGAAAAAGCATCCGCATGAAAATGGCGGAAGGCTTGATAACCGCTAACCGATTTCAGCACCGCCTGCAGCTGGATATATATCCCTTGATAGTCCTTGTCTTCACATGAATTCGTCACGGCTTGCAGGATCCGAGTTGTATTCTCTGCACGCTCCAGATATCGGCCGCTTTCGATAAAACGCCATTCGTTGCCTCGCAGCATTACGGATTGTTCCGCTCCAAGGAACATTGCTGCCCGCTCCTTAATTTGACGGTAGAATCCATGCGGACCCCGCATGATATCGGCTACCGAGCACTCGCCTAGCCACAGATTGAAGCTGTTCGCAATATCCCAGAGCTCGCTCGGCAATTGCTGACGAAGAGTACGGAGGTTGTTCCGGGCTTGGTGTACACAAGAAAATATGGAATTGGAATTCCCAAGGTCGAGTGTAATAAAAGATAGTACATCGCTCTCACAAAAATTCTCAAACTGCTGCAGATATTCATTTCTTACACCAAGTGCATCAATTAATCTTGACCATTTGTTGCCTTCTTCCTGAAAATCCTGTTCCTGCTGGATATGATAATGCACATCAATTAGACGGGCATGATTCTCAGCCCTCTCAATATATCGTCCGATCCAGAACAAAGCCTCCGCATTGCGATTCAGCATCGTCCACCCCACCCTTATCCTTCAAAATGATACCTCACATTGCACCCTCATCTTACTTTTGCATTCTGATAACTAACTCATCACCCAGGTATCCTTGACACCTCCGCCTTGTGAAGAATTCACGACAAGTGATCCTTCACGCATGGCTACACGCGTCAAACCGCCCGGGATAACATGTGGCTTGCGGTCTGCACCCATGAGGACGAACGCACGGAGGTCAATATGACGGGGGGTTAAAGCACCACCTGAAAGAATGGGTGCTCTCGATAATGACATGATAGGCTGGGCAATGTACCTGCTGGGTTCGGCAAGGATTTTTAAACGGAAGTTATCCAACTCCTCTTTGGTCGCCTCAGAACCAATAAGCATACCGTAACCACCGGACAGCGAAGTTTCCTTTACCACCATTTCAGGCAAATGGTCCAGTACATGCTGTCGTTCCTCTGCTCGTTCCAACAGATACGTGGGCACATTTGCAAGAATAGGCTCTTCCTTCAGATAATAACGGATCATGTCCGGGACATATACATACATTGCTTTGTCATCCGCTACTCCTGTTCCTGGTGCATTGGCTATCGCAATATTACCTGCCCGGTATGCATTCATTAGTCCTGCAACACCAAGCAGAGAATCCGGTTGAAATGCCAATGGATCAATATAATCATCGTCCAGCCGGCGGTAAAGCACGTCCACCTGCCGAAGCCCCTTCATCTCCTTCAAATATATCTTATGGTCGATGGCTACCAAATCACGACCTTCTACGAGATGAATTCCCATCTGCTGCGCAAGGAATGCATGCTCATAGTAAGCAGAGTTATATTCACCAGGTGTTAGCAGAGCAATAACCGGATTGGGCTTCCGGGAAGGAGATAAGCTGCGCAGAACAGACAGGAAGCGATTCAAACTGTGATCCACATCCCTAATGGAGTTGGCAAAAGAGATCTCGGGGAATAACTGATTCATCAGAGTGCGACCTTTGAACAAATAAGAGAATCCAGAGGGAGTACGCAGATTATCCTCCAGTACGTAATATTCCCCGTCATGGTGACGAATGAGATCAATGCCTGAGGTCGTTATATACGATCCGCCTGGAACCCGTAGTCCCGTCATTTCCGGACGGAAATAGCAATTCGATATAATCATCCGGCGGGGCACTATCCCATCCTTGACAATATACTGTTCGTGGTAAATGTCGTGAATAAACAAATTAAGTGCGGTTATTCGTTGAACAATACCTGCTTCTAGCCTCTCCCATTCCCCTTTTGGTATAATCCTTGGAATCATATCAAAGGGAATTGTGCGTTCCATAGGTTGATCCTGAGCAGGGTTATACAGGGTAAAGGTAATACCTTCTTCCATCATCCGGCGCTGCATCAATCGTTGCTTCCCTTGCAGCTCTTCGGGACTCATTCCGGTAAACATGCGGTTTACATGCTTATAATGAGGTCTAACACTCCGTTCATCAGCAAACATTTCATCATAATAGTTATGAAGCGGATATGAGGATAGACCGGGCAGAGGATCCAATTTAGACATGAGCCCGACTCCTTTCGATTTAATGTTATGTTTGTTAACAAGAGAGACTGCTAATATCTAAAATATCTAACTTTTTTTCAGTTTACCCCTTCATCATACGTAAGCACGCTCATTCATGTCAATATATATAACAACAAAAAGAAAGCCCTGAAAATGGGTCGTCCCTTGCAACCGCTTCCTCTCTCCTAGTGAAGTGTCCATGCCGCTAGAATGTATGAATTACATATCAATTGTATGCAAGAGTACTGACAAGCATTACTGTTATGAATTTTTCATATGATGAAAATAAAACAAAAACCCAGTCAACAACACAAATAGTAGTGTTCGACTGGGTTTAACGGTATTTCTACTACTCTTCTTCCTCAGCAGACTCTTCATCTATGAGTCCGGAGAACAAGGCATGTACGAATTGCTGTGAATCAAAAGGCTGAAGATCTTCCATCTTCTCGCCAAGTCCGACGAGCTTCACGGGTAGATTTAATTCCTGACGGATCGCCACTACGATACCGCCTTTTGCTGTTCCATCCAGCTTAGTCAGTACGAGTCCGGTTACACCGCTTTTTTCACCAAAGAGTTTAGCCTGGCTAAGTGCATTCTGCCCGGTTGTTGCATCAAGCACCATCAGCACCTCATGTGGCGCACTTGGAATTTCCCGCTGAATAACACGGAAAATCTTATTTAACTCTTCCATCAGGTTGTTTTTATTCTGGAGGCGTCCGGCTGTATCACAGATCAGTACGTCAACATTCCGCTGTTTAGCTGCCTGCACTGCATCATACATCACGGCAGCCGGGTCGGAGCCCGACTGTTGCTTGATTACATCAACACCCGCCCGCTCTCCCCATACTTCAAGCTGCTCGATAGCACCAGCGCGGAAGGTATCTCCTGCGGCAAGAAGGACTTTCTTTCCTTCCTGTTTGTAACGGTGAGCCAACTTTCCGATGGTTGTTGTCTTGCCGACACCATTAACACCTACAAACAGGATAACCGTGATTCCGTCAGGGTTATCCCGAAGAGAGTTATCATCATCTCCGCGCAGCAGCTCCATCAGCATCCGGGACAGAATCGGCTGCAATTCGCTCGCTTCTTCAATCCGTTGTTTTTTTACTTCGCTGCGCAAATTATCAACCAGGGTCATTACCGTATTTACACCGACATCTGCGCCAATCAGGATTTCTTCAAGCTCTTCATAGAATTCCTCATCAATCTTTTTGCGGCGGGTTATGAGATCTGATACTTTTTCGACGAACCCTTTACGTGTCTTCTCCAGGCCGTCGCGGAACTGTTTCGTCACACTTTCCGTTTTGCCGGAAATGCTCTCTTTTAATTTCTTGAAAAAACTCATATATTTCCTCCGCTCCAATAAATCATTGTTCACAACACTTTAGGCGATCTCCGCCACTTCATCCTCCAGACGGACAGAGACAAGCTTGGATACTCCGCCTTCCTCCATAGTTACTCCGTAAAGCACATCTGCTTCTTCCATCGTACCTTTACGGTGCGTAACCACGATAAACTGTGTCTGTTCCGAGAACTCACGAAGATACTGCGCAAACCGGACTACGTTTGCTTCATCCAGCGCAGCCTCAACCTCATCCAGTACACAGAATGGTACCGGCTTCACCTGCAAAATAGCGAACAGAAGCGCCATCGCTGTAAGTGCACGTTCCCCACCGGAGAGCAACTGCAGGTTCTGCAGCTTTTTACCTGGAGGCTGAGCGACAATATCGATACCGGTATCCAGCATATTATCAGGATCCAATAGCATAAGATCTGCTCTTCCCCCGCCGAACAGCTTCGAGAACACCGTCCCGAACTCACGGCGGATGGCATCAAACGTAATCTTAAAGCGCTTGGACATTTCCTCTTCCATTTCACGGATCACGTGATACAGCGTAGTTTTGGCCTCCACGAGGTCATCCTTTTGTCCGCTGAGGAACGTAAAGCGTTCATGCACACGCTGATACTCCTCAATCGCACCCAAATTCACCTCGCCAAGCGAACTTATGCCCCGTTTCAAGCGCTGTACCTCAATCTGCGCTGCAGGTACATCTTCGGGTACAGGATAACGCTGCTTAGCCAACTCATAGCTTAATTCATAATCATCGCTAAGCTTGCGGAGGATGTTATCAAGCTCTACATCCAGTCGTCCTACGGACACCTCAGTACTGCGCAGCTTATCTTCAACACCTCTTAGCGCTTGGCGCTGGTCTTTGGTTTCGCCTTCTTCCAGTTCCAGCTTCCGCGAAAGGGCTGTCCGTTCTGCACGTGCGAAATCGAGCGCTCCAGCCGTACCCTCTTTTTTCAGCTTATAGCTATTGAGGTCCTCCTGCTGTTTCACCGCTTCAATAGCATTTGTGGCTAAATCCTGTTCAATTGTATTTAACAGGCTGCGGTTCTGGCGAAGCTCCTTATCCTGGGAGCCCACATCCTGGCGCATGCGGCGCAGTTGCTCTTCGATCGAGAAGATCTCCTGGTCCAGTTTGCCTTCCGCTACTTTCATACCGGTAAGCATGCCCTGCAGCTCCTCCTTCTCGGATTCGCTGGCTTTACGGGCAGATTCGGCATTACGTATATCTTCATGCGCCTTCTTCTCTTCGCCTTCAAGACGTTCGAGCTCTGCAACAGCCTTGGCCCGTAACTCTTCGAGATTCAGCATCTCGCTCTCAAAACCGCTTTTGGCAAGGCCCGTACTTTCAACTTGCTCCATCACATGACGAAGTTCCTGATCCAGTTGTTTCAGATCGCCAACCATGCGTTGCTCTTCCAGACGTTTCTCGTCTCCGCCGCGCCGCAGATCTTCCAGTCGTACCACGGAATTCTCCTGCTCTTCCCGCAGCTTGGCAATACCTTGCTTCAGCTTAGCGATCTGCGACTCACTTTCTGTAATCTCAGTAACCAACTGGTCCAGTTGACGCTTACGGCTGAGCAGGCTATTGTTCTTCTTGTGCTGGCTGCCCCCCGTCATCGAACCACCAGCGTTGACGACATCACCTTCCAGTGTCACTACTCGGTAACGGTATTGGCATCTTGCGGCAATCCGGTTCGCTTGTTCCAGTGTCTCTGCAATAACAACATTGCCCAGGAGGCTTCCTACGATACCTGAATATTTATCATCACAGCTCACCAGTTCAGATCCAATGCCCACAAAGCCCTCAGCACCCTCAACCATTCCACGGTCACTGCCGCTGATTTGCCGCGGACGAATAACGTCTAAAGGCAAGAACGTAGCTCGACCCAGCTGACGCTGCTTCAGAAAGGCAATGGCTTGACGGGAGACAGACTCATTCTCCATAACGACATGCTGAAGCGCCGCGCCAAGCGCGGTCTCTACTGCCATTTCTAACTTTTCCGGCACAGCAATCAGCTCAGCAACGGCCCCATGAACTCCATTCAACTGGCCTTTACGGGCACCCTTCAGGACTTCCTTAACACCAAGAATGAAACCGTCAAAGTCATCCTGCATTTCTTTCATGGTCTCTTGCCGGGATACTTGTGCTTCCCGCTTTTGTTCCCACTTGCGCAGCGATGACTGAGTTTCCTCCAGCAGCTTCTGCCGTGTGCCGGATTGACCACTCTCTGTAATATAACTGTTACGCAGATCGTTAAGTTCCTGGCCCAGGATTGCAATTTTATCCTTTAACTGCTTTTGGGCTGTCAGCAACTCCTCTTGCTTAACCGTCCATTTGTCGCCTTCTTCTTCACTGCGCAGCATCCGACGCTCAAGAGTTTCCTTCTGCTGGTCTGCATAACGAATTTCGTTACGGGCCTGAGCCATCAGATTCATCAGCTCCAGCAGTGCACTCTTGAGTGTCTCTTCGCGGCTTTGACTGATGCCGTCAGCTACCCCGATCAGACGGTTCTCTTCCTCTGCCAGCTTCACCTGCAGTTCCGCAAGTGACTGTCTCGACTGTTCCAGCTTTAATTCCAAAGCAGCCAACTCACGCTGCCGGTCTGCAGATTTCTCTCCTACAGACCCCAAAGTCTGCAATAACTGCTCGCGATTATTCTCTAAGTTTCGACGCCGCTCTTTAAGCACCTCGCCGTAACCTTCACTTTTCTCATAAGACTCACTGTAACGAAGTAATTCTTCCTGCTGTAGCTCGATCTGCTCCTCAAGCTGCCGTAACGCCAGTCGTCCAGTCTCCAGCTTGGCGTCATGCGCCGATACGATCGTAGAAAGCTGCAACTGCTCTTGCTTCAGCGTCTCAAGCTGTGCATTTCCGGTCTGCCAGGCGGTATGGATACCTTCAATCTGATGTACATATACCGAGATCTCCAGCTGCTTCAGTTGCTCTCTCAGCTCTTTGTAACGGACGGCCTTCTCAGACTGCTCCTTGAGAGGCCCTACCTGATCTTCCAGTTCGGTGATGAGATCATGAATACGCAGCAAATTCTGCTCTGTCTCATCAAGTTTGCGGCTGGCATCTCTTTTGCGAGATTTATATTTGACGATTCCCGAGGCCTCTTCAAATATTCCCCGCCGGTCCTCAGAACGGGTACTCAATATTTCTTCGATCCGCCCTTGTCCAATAATGGAATAAGCTTCACGCCCGATACCCGTATCCATGAACAGCTCGGTAATATCCTTCAGGCGGCAGGATTGCTTGTTGATTAAGTATTCACTGTCTCCGCTGCGGTGCACCCGACGGGTAACGGTCACTTCACTGAAATCAAGCGGAAGAGCGTGGTCTGTATTATCCAGCGTCAGCGAGACCTCACCGTAGTTCACGGCCTTGCGTGCATCACTGCCGGCAAAAATAATATCCTCCATCTTGCCGCCCCGCAGCGATTTCGCGCTTTGTTCACCAAGAACCCAGCGTATGCCGTCGGAAATATTACTTTTGCCGCTTCCATTTGGCCCTACTACAGCCGTAATACCGCGTACAAATTCCATTTCCGTTTTATCGGCAAAAGATTTAAAGCCAGCTAGTTCAATCCTCTTCAAAAACATACCTTGTCACTCACCTCTGACCACATTATACCATAGCGTCCGGCACCCTTGGCATACTACTAAATGCCGATCTTTCTACATTAAGAAGAAGCTTATACGTCCTTGTTTTTTAAAAAAGAGCAGCAGCGGTCAAGATTCCGCCCTTTGCCGGCACCTTGACCATTGTTGCTCTTCATTCATGCACTTTCAGCCTGTCCGTGGCACTCTGTATGATTCAGGCTCCATCCTGCCTTATCTTCAACAAAGCAGCTGCTGCCGCATGCTGTTCCGCTTCCTTCTTGGAACGGCCGGTTCCCCGACCAAGCGAGCGGTTTGCCATGTATACTTCTGAGACAAATTCACGCTCATGCGCGGGTCCCCGCTCTTCAATAATCCGGTATTCAAGCGTTCCCATGCTGTGATGCTGAATCAGTTCCTGCAGCTCCGTCTTGAAATCACTCATCTGCATCTGCAGTTTACCGTCTGTCTCCACAAGCGGAAACACATGACGGTTCAGAAATCCGCGTGCTGCTTCCAGTCCCTGATCCAGATAAAGCGCTCCCACGAAAGCCTCGAACACATCAGCAAGCAAGGCAGGGCGGGTACGCCCGCCCGTCAATTCTTCCCCTTTGCCCAGCAGCACATACTGTCCAAAGCCCAGTGCCTCGGCGAACTTGACCAGAGAGGGCTCGCATACAATAGCGGCTCTAAGCTTGGTAAGCTCCCCTTCCGGCCTGTCCGGAAGCAGGTTGTACAAATATTCGGAAACCGTCAGCTCCAGAACCGCGTCACCTAAAAACTCCAGGCGTTCGTTATCCTGATGCTGGTTGAAACGGTGTTCGTTCACATAGGATGCATGGGTAAAGGCTTGCTTGAGCAGCAGCAGATCGTGAAATTGGATATGAAGTTTAACTTGAAGTTGCTTCAGATCTCCATTCATAGCACGGTCTCCTTACTGGTTGTATTTTTTCAAAATAACAGTTGCGTTATGTCCTCCAAAGCCGAATGAATTCGACATCGCAATAGTCATATCCGCTTTGCGGGGAACGTTAGGCACATAGTCCAAATCACATTCCGGATCCTGATTCTCCAAGTTGATCGTTGGTGCGATCATACCCTTTTGCAGAGAAAGTCCGCAAATGATGGCTTCCACGCCTCCAGCTGCTCCAAGCAGATGGCCAGTCATGGATTTTGTGGAGCTGATAGCTACCTTATAGGCATGCTCACCCAAAGCCTTCTTGATGGCAGACGTCTCCGATCTGTCACCTACAGGCGTAGAAGTACCGTGTGCATTGATATAGTCAATCTCTTCCGGATTAATACCGGCATCACGAATCGCCATCTTCATGCAGCGCGCCGCTCCTTCCGGATCAGGTTCGGTCATGTGATGCGCATCAGCACTGAGTCCGTAGCCAATAACTTCAGCATAGATCTTCGCCCCGCGTTTCTCAGCATGCTCCAGGGATTCCAGAATCAGAATTCCTGCACCCTCACCCATGACAAAACCATCACGGTCAACATCAAACGGACGGCTGGCCTTCTCAGGTTCATCGTTGCGTGTCGACATTGCTCTCATTGCACAGAAACCTGCCATGCCCGTCGGACGGATCGTTGCTTCGGAACCGCCGCAGATCATTGCATCCGCGTCTCCGCGCTGGATCAGCCGGAAGGATTCGCCAATGGAATGGCTTCCTGTCGCACAGGCTGTCACCGTTGTCGTATTCGGGCCCTTAGCTCCGAGATTAATAGATAACTGACCTGAACCCATATTCGCAATCATCATAGGAATAAAGAACGGGCTAACCCGTTTCGGTCCTTTTTCAAGGAGAACATTATGGTTATCTTCCCAAGTGCCCAGACCACCGATACCGGAGCCGACGGATACGCCGATTCTGTCCGCATCAATGTCTTCACCAATTGTAAGTCCGCTGTCCTTCAGCGCTTCTTCACCGGCAGCTACGGCAAATTGAACAAAACGGTCCATCTTGCGGGCTTCTTTGCGGCCAAACCGCTCTTCCGCATCGAAATCTTTAATAGAAGCTGCTATTTGTGTTGTATATTCGCTTACATCAAAAGCATCAACATGGGATACGCCGGATTTGCCGCTCATTAGGTTGTCCCAGAACGTGTCCAAATCTTTGCCCAGCGAGGTCACCACACCCATACCGGTAACAACCACTCTATGACTCAAATACATTCACCTCATCCAATGGTCTTTAAAGTTCATCAAGCTGTCTAGCGTTCGATTACTTATATATACTTCAGTCACTGCTCTAATGAATAAGGCAGCGGTTCTGTTATATTCCTAAGAAGAAACGGTTGGTCCGTCCTTACAAGGGCGGAATCCATTTCTCGGAGAAATACAAGAAGAAAGTACAATGTGTGACTTATACTTTCTTGTATTTCAATAAAGATGCGCTTAGCGCACCCTAGGTGTATCTTGAATTCACTGTAAAAATGAGGAGAAAGTCCCGCGAAAAGCAGGTGCGGGACTTTGTAATCTTAGACTCTAGGTATGAGATTGTACGTACTTCACAACGTCACCCACGGTCGTAATCTTCTCTGCATCTTCATCAGAGATTTCCATATCGAATTCATCTTCCAATTCCATAACCAATTCTACTACATCAAGAGAATCAGCACCTAAATCATCTTTGAAAGACGCTTCGAGTGTTACCTCTGCTTCATCGGCTCCTAAGCGGTCGATGACAATTCGCGTTACACGCTCCAATACATCGGACATCCGGTTCACCTCCTCCTTTGGTATTATACGAGATATGGGGTAAAAATACCATAGAACGCCAAAATCGCTTTCTCGGGCTGGATATGCCCATATGTAATCCCGTTTTCTTACATTTCCATGCTTACATATACATGCCGCCATCCACGTGTAGTGTCTGGCCGGTCATGTACGCAGCACCTTCGGATGCCAGGAACACAGTGGACATGGCAATATCCTCAGGCCGCCCCAGACGGGCAAGCGGAATCCCTTGGATCAGGCTGCCGCGCACTTCCTCAGATAACTCACGCGTCATATCAGTATCGATAAACCCCGGAGCGATACAATTGACGGTAATACCCCGTGAGGAAAGCTCGCGTGCTGCCGATTTCGTTAGACCGAATATCCCCGCCTTAGCGGCAGAGTAGTTGGCTTGACCCGGGTTACCGGTTACACCAACAACAGAGGAAATATTAATAATCCGTCCGTACCGCTGCTTCATCATCGGGCGAGTAACTGCTTTGAGACAGTTAAATACGCCTTTCAGGTTCGTTTCGATAACTTGATCGAATTCTTCCTCTTTCATCCGCATAATGAGATTGTCGCGGGTAATTCCGGCATTATTAACCAGAATATCTATCCGGCCCCAAGCATTCAATGTCTCTTTAACCAGATTCTCCGCCTCTTCACTGTTACCTACATTACCGCGGATAGCAATCCCCTCAGAACCAAGCTCCACAATTCTTGCGACAGTCTCTTGAGCTGCTGCTTCACTACCTGAATAGTTAACAGCGACTTTGACCCCATGCTTAGCCAGTTCCAAGGCAATACTGCGTCCTATGCCGCGCGAAGCGCCGGTGACAAGGGCCGTCTGGCCCCGCAATGCTGAAAACATGCTTCAGCCCCCTTTCGTTAATCCACCTGTATGAAAAGCTGCGAACGGCAATTTTACAATGCTGTCTGTACGCTTTCCAGACTGTTAATGTTGATTACCTTGACTGTTTTGTCAATTTTACGAATCAATCCTGCCAGAACGCTTCCTGAACCGATCTCAACAAAGGTATCTACTCCACTTGCAATCAACCATTCAATGGTATCCTGCCACAGGACCGGTGAATAGACCTGACGCACAAGCAGTTCACGAATCTCTTCAGCATCCGTAACCGGTTGAGCTGTAACATTAACAACAACAGGTACTGACGGCGTATGGAACGTTACGTTCTGCAGTTCAGAAGCCAGGCGCTCTGCCGCTTCCTTCATCATAGAAGAATGGAAGGGCCCGCTCACTTCAAGTGGGATCGCCCGTTTACCGCCGGCTTCTTTTACCCGCTCAACGACGCTGTTCACACCAGCCTGAGAACCTGAGACCACGATCTGTCCCGGGCAATTGACATTGGCGAGTTCAACCGGGGTCCCGGCCGCCGAAATGCTGCTGCAAAGTTCTGCCAGCGCTTCACGCTCCGCACCTAGTACCGCAGCCATAGCTCCGGATCCACCTGGTACCGCTTCTTCCATAAACCGTCCGCGCAAGCGAACCAGTGATACTGCATCCTCATAGGAAAGGACACCTGCAGCCACCAGTGCGCTATACTCACCCAAACTGTGTCCGGCTACATAATCCGGCTTAATACCTTTATCTTCGATCGCCTTCAGATAGGCAGTACTTGCTGTCAACAGTGCAGGCTGTGTATTTACCGTCTGCTTCAGTTCGCTGTCCGGTCCTTCAAAAACCAACTTACTTAACGGAAACCCTAAAACTTCATCGCCCTTCTCGAACACTGCACGGCTCTGTGGAACAGCATCATAAATATCCTTGCCCATGCCGACGGCTTGAGCTCCCTGCCCGGGAAAGACGAATGCTATTTTACCCATGCTTAAATCTCCTTCCCCAAGCGGCACATGCCGCCATTCAATGGATTCTACCAGATTAATACCGAAGCTCCCCATGTGAGACCGCCGCCGAAGCCGACCATCATCACTGTATCGCCTTCCTTCATCCGGCCTTCTTCAGCTGCTTCAACGAGCGCAAGCGGTATGGAGGCTGCTGAAGTGTTGGCATATCTATCCACATTAATAACACATTTCTCAGGTGGCAGATCCAGACGTTGCATTGCAGATTGAATGATACGGATATTCGCTTGATGCGGAACGAATAAATCGATGTCCTCTTTGCCCATACCGGCTTTTGTCAGAACTCTTTCGGTTGCACTGCCCATAATCCGTACTGCGAACTTAAATACTTCGCGGCCGTTCATGTACATGAAATGCTTCTTAGCTTCTACAGTCTCCAAGGATGCAGGAAGTCTCGAACCTCCGGCTTCCAGCTTCAGCAGATGCCCGCCGGAACCTTCAGCTCCGAGATCAAAGGACTGGAAACCACGGCCTTCCGGTACTTCACCGACAATAACTGCGCCCGCACCGTCACCAAAGAGCACACAGGTGTTGCGGTCCGTATAATCCGTAATGCGGGACAAAGTATCCGCACCAATAACAAGTGCGTTATTATACATGCCATTCTGAATGAAGCCTGTAGCCGTTGCCAAACCATACACAAACCCCGAACATGCAGCAGACAAGTCAAAAGCTGCCGCTCCTTTTGCTCCCAATTTATCCTGCAGCAGGCAGGCTGTAGAAGGAAACGCACTGTCCGGTGTAACTGTAGCAATGATAATGAGATCGAGGTCTTCCGCTTTCATGCCTGCGGATTCCAATGCCTTGATCGCAGCCTCATAGGCAAGATCAGAGGTCGCTTCGTGTGGAGCCGCGATATGGCGCTCCCGGATGCCTGTCCGGGACACGATCCATTCATCGTTTGTATCTACGATTTTCTCCAGATCCGCATTGGTTAAAATTCGTTCTGGAACGTATTTCCCTGTGCCGATGATTCCAACTGGCCGTAATTGTTTCATTTCGTCACTCACTTCCCGCTAATTTCCTTGGATATACTTGCTACCAGATCGGCTTGAAGCGCGATCCTTGCCTGTCTGACTGCGTTCTTGACTGCATTGGCATCTGAAGAGCCATGTCCCTTCACTACCAGTCCGCTAAGTCCGAGCAGCGGCGCACCGCCATGCTCTTTATAATCCATCTTGCCCTTCAGCCCTCTGAGCTGAGGCATTATCATGGCAGCACCCAGCTTCGCTTTCAGCGAGCTGGAGAGTTGTTCTTTCAGCAGAGAGAATATCGCTCCCGCTGTACCCTCAAGAGTTTTGAGCAGTATGTTACCGGCAAAGCCGTCACATACCAGTACGTCACAGCTTCCTAATAGTACATCGCGCGCTTCAACGTTGCCAACAAAATGAATACCTTCCAATGCTTCAAGAAGCGGATATGCTTCTTTGGTCAGTTCATTACCCTTGCCTGGCTCGGTGCCGACATTTAACAGTCCAACACGGGGTCTCTCAATTCCATGAACCTTACTTCGGTATATGCTGCCCATCAAGGCATATTGTGCCAAGTGCTGCGCTTTTGCATCCATATTGGCGCCAAGATCAAGTGCAAGTACACCTACATCATCCAGCGTTGGAATCATTGGTGCTAGTGCAGGCCGTTCAATACCTGCCATCCTACCAACAACTAAGAGGCCTGTTGTCATCAGTGCACCCGTATTGCCGGATGAGATCATCGCATCGGCTTCACCTTCGCGCACCATCCGTCCGGCGACAACCATAGATGAATCCTTTTTGCGGCGAACCGCTTTAACGGGTTCTTCATCCGAGCCGATAACTTCACCTGCGTGCCGTACCGTTACATTAGACGGCTTATTTGTAAGCAGCGGCGCAAGTTTGGCTTCGTCACCGACGAGCACAATCTGCGTATCTTTCCATTCCGCGGCTGCGGCTAAAGCTCCTTCAACGTTACATTCAGGAGCATTGTCCCCACCCATGGCATCAATGGCGATCAACACTGCGTTCTCCTCCTTCGCTTTCTTCTTCTATTGCAGACCGGTAGATGATGAAATGACCCTGAAACACCATTTCTTCCCCGACATATGTAAACACATCGACTTCCGCTTTTCCGTTTCTTCCTGCAAGTGAACGGACATAGGCTTTGGAAATACATTTCTCTCCCAGGCGGACCATGCGCACAAAACGAATGTCGGCAGAAGCAGTCAAGGCTATTTCCGCATCTATCACAGCAACCGCAAGCGAATTAGATTGAGCGAACACATAGTGTCCCCTGGCAATACCGTTTCTGGAAAAAACATGTTCTTCACGAATTTCAAATATCGATATCCCGCTCTTGTCGAGCTGCAAATCAACGATATCACCCACTACCTCATCTGCAGGCAGCGAGCGAACCTGATCATAGGAATGCTCGGCCATCTGTTTCATTCGCTCCCGCAGCTCCGGAATACCAAGCTCCATACGGTCCAACCGGATTGTCTGGATGCTGACTTTAAGCTGACGGGTCAATTCCCTGTCCGTAACAAACGGATTCCCGGCAATTAACTGAAGCAGATGCTGCTGACGTTCTTTTTTGGACACCCGCTCGATAGCGGCTCACCTCCAGGCCATGCTGCATGCAATTACCGGCCGTCGTGGCCGCTGTTTTTTTCACGTATGAAGAAGTCTTATATTTTTAGAACCAGGTACTAATATGTAGTATAAAGCATGCCGTGATAAAAATAAAGTATTGACACGCAACGCCAGTTAATTATAAAGCAGACAAAAAAAATAGTACCTCACCGGCAGATGAAGTACTACTTTTATTTGAAGAATTATTGTTTGATGATCTCTCTTGCTTTGTAAGTTCCGCAAACTTTGCATACGTGGTGAGCAAGCTTCATTTCTCCGCATTGTTCACATTTTACCATGCCCGGCACAACCAGCTTAAAGTGAGTGCGACGTTTGTCACGGCGGGTCTTGGACGTTCTACGTTGAGGTACTGCCATGTGTTCCACCTCCTAATTCGATTTAACCTGCATAACTGCAGGAGCTTGTTCTCATTCATGAATCATTTAAAAAAGTTTTTCAACCCAGCGAGTCGAGGATCGATCACTGTGTTGTCGCAACTGCAGGTGCCTTCGTTCAAATTTTGTCCGCATTTCTGACAAAGACCAAGACAGTCTGCCTTGCACAATACCGCTTCCGGCAAGTGCAGTACGAAGGTTTCTTCCACATACGGGACAAGATCCACACTCTCATCCTTGATGTAAATGAGTTCCTCATCCTCTTCTTCTGGAAGATGTGGCTGCTTAAGCCACTTGAAGGTTTCGGCAAAAGGAATGTTCAGATGACTGCTGACCTCATTCAGGCAACGTGCGCATAACATGCTCACATCCCCATCCAATTTCCCCACCACTTTCACACTATCGGTGTCCGCGGGCAGCGCTTTAAGGTCCACTGTGAATGGTGTTGCAGTCAGAATATCCTTACGCCCTTTGACAAGCTCACTAAAATCCATCGTATGATGAATAAATAGAGGCTCATCAGCATTTGCTATTTTGCGAAAGTGTACTTCCATTACTATCACTCCAAACAAACAAAATTTATTATACCTATTATTACTAAGCTTTGTCAACCTTTTTCCCTTTATATTGTTTCTAAAAAGAGAGACATTTATGATATAACTATTAATAAAGTTTGGAAATCCTCTATTTCCAGCACAAAGGAGCGAATCCGCTGTGAGCACAGTTGGAATCATTGCAGAATATAACCCTTTACATAACGGGCATGTCCACCATTTCAATCAATCCAAGCAGCTCTCCGGAGCAGAGCACTCCGTTGTTGTGATGAGCGGACCGTTCACACAGCGCGGAGAACCTGCGGTTTTAAGCAAATTCGCACGCACGGAAATGGCTTTATGCATGGGAGCCGATGTAGTGATCGAACTCCCTGTAGCCTATGCCGTACAGCCTGCTGAATGGTTCGCATTCGGTGCCGTATCGCTGCTTGAAGCCACTGGCGTCGTGGACAGCCTGTGCTTCGGCTCTGAAGCTGGCACCCTGGAGATGCTGAAGCCACTGGCGGAGTACCTCGCAGATGAGAGCAGCGAGCTGCAGGAGGAAATCCGTCGCAGACTGGCACTGGGCGAAAACTTCCCGGCCGCGTACAGTGCAGCAGCAGCTGCGGCCTGGAGTGGTATGACTGATGCGGAGCAGGCAAGCACTGCCGGAGAACTGCTGCGCCAGCCCAACAATAGTCTGGGCTTGCATTATCTCATAGCCTTGCGCCGGATATCAAGCTGTATCCTGCCTCTAACCGTTCCCCGCAGGGGTGCGGGATTCCATGATCCTGTGCAGGAGGGTTCTGCTATTGCCAGCGCTACCGCCATTCGCGGGCTGCTGGACTCCAAAGGTGACCCTTCCGCATTTATGCCAGACTACAGCATGAGAATCCTGGAACGGGAATATGCAGCCGGAAAAGGTCCGATTAGCCTAGAAAGCTTTAATCACCAGCTCCGGCACTTGCTACTAACTCATACTGCTCCGGAATTGCGGGGTCTTCACGATATGAGTGAAGGACTGGAGAACCGGATGCTGCGGCTCATGCCCGAACTAGAGGAGTTCAGCGCGTCTCTTTTGCTGGAAGCGCTCAAGAGCAAGAGGTATACCCGTACCCGGCTGCAGCGCTTACTAATCCATCTGCTGCTTAATCATCCCGGTAATGAGTTCACGCCTTCTCGACTTGGACAAGGACCAGGTTATATCCGGGTTCTTGGGTTCAGCGAGAATGGTAGAAGCCTGCTAAAGAAGATGAAGACCTCTGCTTCTCTGCCTGTTGTTATACGCCCCTCGCTATGTTCGCATTCCCAGTTAGAACGTGACATTCAGGCTTCTGCAGCTCATGCGGGTGCATTCAAAAACCCGGGCCGCAAGGATCTATACAGGGATTATCTTGAGCCTCCAATCAGGGTTTAACCGGTAGACCTTCCATATAATCTAGAGCTTCCTGCAAAGTGGATACTGGAACCAGCTTAATCGCGGTTCCTATTTGATCCGCTTTGGTCTTAGCCTCCAGGTAATTGTCGATAGGCACGAAGAATATCTCCGCTTTCTCATGATCCGCTGCCACTATTTTATGTTTAACTCCGCCAATGGGTCCTACTTTACCTTCGGGATCAATTGTTCCCGTACCAGCAACCCTATATCCTTTGGTCAAATCACCGGGTGTAAGCTGACTGTAGATCTCCATAGTGAACATTAAGCCAGCGGACGGTCCGCCAACATTTGTCGCAACGAAACTGACTTCCTTGCCTGCTTCCTTAGCCTCCACCTTCTGCACGGCGGCTATAATCACTCCAAGGCCCGGCCTGCTTGCTCCCGACTCCGCATCCTTGATTTCGATGAGCTTCACATCCTCTTGAAGCTCTTTGCTGCCACGCTTTAAGGTGATGGCAACTGTGTCTCCAATTTTACGGCCTGCCAGCAGCTTAGTCAGTGCTTCTGCATCGGGAATGCCTTGTCCGGCAACGGTAAGAATCCGGTCTCCCGGCTGGAATTGAATCCGGTTACCCTCCTCCGGAACTGAATAAACAAATAAATAATCCGGTTTATTCTCAAAGGGAATACCTGCCGCGTGATAGGCTGCCTGGACAGCATAAGACTGAGAACTATCCATATTAAACACCTGCACGGCAGCATATTCCTCTTCAGATTTATCTCCTAGCCTGGTCTCCTTGGCAACCACTTCCGAGTTGGAATTAAAAGCAGAGGCGACCAAAAGCGCTACATTCGCATAACTGGCCGACACGGTTGTCATCATAAACGTTCCCTTTTCGTCTTCGTCACCGTTCTCTACCTTGATCATCGGAGCGACCTCCGATGCACTGCCCGGCTGATATACAATGTACGGGGTTCCCATAAATACGAATACATAAATCAGCACAACTAGCGTAAACAGATAAAACGCCGTACGTAGTCCTGTACGGTGTCTTATTGCTTTCATAATAAGTTCCTCCTTCCCAGCCGCGCCTCAACGATGCAAGTCTGCTTCAGTAAGCGCTTGGCATGATGGTTGTCTCTTCTGCATACAGTGATAGCATACTAGTCTGCCTTAAGTTATGAAGAGGTGAACCGTAAAATGAACGTTAAAATAAACCGCATTTCCAAGAGTTCAGCACCATTCCTCTCCGGTGCCGTTGCAATCTTTCTGGCCGTTGCTATCATATCTAGTCCAGAAGCTTCCTTTCAGGCTTCACTGGGCGGTGTGAAACTGTGGTGGAATTTGGTATTCCCGGCACTTCTCCCATTTCTGATCCTATCCGAGATGCTGACTGCGTCCGGTTTTGTCCATGGAATCGGTGTGTTGCTGGAGCCACTCATGCGAAAAATTTTCCGGCTGCCGGGAGCAGGCGCATGGACACTGGTTCAGGGACTTACTGCCGGATTCCCCTCTGGAGCACAGGGTGTTCTGCAACTGCATAAGCAAGGCAGTGTTTCAGACAAGGAAGCAGGACGACTTGCCGCACTCGTGCATTTCGGTAGTCCGGTGACTCTTTTGATTGTGGTCGGAGTCGCCTTTCTGCACAGTCCGGCAACCGGTTATGGACTGCTTGCCATACATTGGATTTCCGGTCTGCTCTCGGGGCTGACTGCCGGGTATATAGGAAGAAGACGTTCCGATTCAACGGAACATCCTCCATCTGTGGCATCAGACAATATCAGTCATACAAGTTTATACCGCCGAGTCCTTGGCGCTGCAATAAAAGCTCACTCGGAGGATGGCCGCAACTTCGGCCGGCTCCTCGGTGAATCCGTAACGAATTCCGTGCAAAGTCTCATGATTGTTGGCGGATACATGATTATTTTCTCTGTAATCACGAGCATCATCCTCCGTCTGTTCCCAGCACTTCCGACAGCACTGCCAGCAGGAATACTGGAGATCCATTTAGGCGCCCAGTCATTGACCGATGGCGCTGCTGTGATAATCCCTATATGGAATGGGACTTTAAAGATAGCATTATTGTCTGCAGCCCTCGCCTGGAGTGGAATTTGTTCACAGCTTCAGGTGCTTACCATTTTAAAGCCAGTCGGGATTTCATACCTGCCTTTTGCGGGAGTCCGGCTTCTGCATGCGAGCTATGCTTACCTGCTGACCATACTCCTATGGAAACCACTCATGACCCTTCACGAAGAAGCCCTGCCGGCCTTTGCCGCGCCTGGAACATTCGATCCCTGGAATCTGAGGTTAATGTCCATTTGGAGCACATTCCCTGTGTGGCTTACTTTGCAGGCTGCATTACTTCTACTTCTATTCCTGCTCTCTGTCATTCTAAGTCTGTTCTCAGCGCTTAAGCGCGGTTCAAATTGAACTTACGCTTCATGGCAAGCTCCACTTCAGGAGTAACAAACTCCGATACATTTCCGCCAAAGTGGGCAATTTCTTTAACAACGCTTGAACTTAAATACGAATACCGCGGGTTCGTCATCATAAAGATGGTTTCCGCGTCCGGATTCAAACTATGATTAATGGAGGCATTCTGCAGCTCATATTCAAAGTCGGTCACTGTCCGAATTCCGCGCACTATTACTTGCGCATCCTTTTGCCGGACATAATTAACCAGCAGATCACGGAAGCTGTCAATCTCCACGTTAGGAATATCAATGGTCGCCTGTCTGAGTAATTCGGTACGCTCTTCTACGGTAAACAGAGGGTTTTTGCTCAAATTATTGAGTACGGCAACAATCAGATGATCAAATTGCTTCGCTGCGCGCCGAATGATATCCATGTGTCCCATGGTAACCGGATCAAAGGTACCCGGGTATATGGCGACACTTTCCTTTCTATTCTGCAGACTCATCCTGCGCCTCCTCTCCAACCTCGGGTCCCTGCCCGTCAGTGGCTTCATACTTGTAAATAGAAATCGTTGTTTCTCCATACACAGCCTGTCTCAGCCTGCGGAATCCCGGAATATCTTCAGGGTAGACATAAGCAGATTCATGTTCCAAGACAATGACTGCTGCTTCTTCCAAAAGGCCTTTAGCTGCCATGCTGCTCATGAGCTCGTCCCCTGATTTCAATCGGTATGGAGGGTCGAGAAAAACAAGCTCGAACGCCCGTCCCCGTTTCTCAAGTGCGCTAAGCGCCCTACCAGCATCATTGCGGTAGACCTCCGCACGGGATTCAAAGCCTGTTGCTTTCAGGTTAGCACGAATTGTTTCGATACTTTTCGGCTCCATATCCACAAACACCGCGCGTTCCATTCCCCGGCTTAGCGCCTCGATTCCGAGACCCCCTGTACCAGCGAATAAATCAAGCGCTGCGCCACCCTCAAAATAAGGGCCTATCATACTAAAAACTGCTTCTTTGACCTTGTCGGTCGTGGGGCGTGTCCCATTCCCGGGAACACTCTTCAAGGGTCTTCCCTTGGCACTGCCAGATACAACTCTCACCGTCATCACCTGTTCTATATCTCTGTATTATGATGCCCTCAAGGCATTAATCCACGCCTATCGTACCACATTCAGGGCATTAAATAAAAACTCATTATACGATCTCAAATCTGCCCTATATGAACGGTCCGAAAATTAGATGTATAAGACTTCCTCCTGCGGGACATCATGTAATTATCGACATCGCAAATGTCGTAGATAACCGCGAAGTAAGCTTACGTTTCCCCATAAGCTCTTCGTCCGGTTTCTCCTCTCCCATGAAAGAGGCTCCCGAAAGGGAGCCTCGATTATTTTTGCCACCTAAAAATCCCACTCTATCTTTTTTATGCAACCCACCAAATAAAAAATGAAAATTCTGGAGGATATCAAGACGAATTAGCGAATTGATAATAAACTTTGCTTGTGCCGAGTCAATTCTTCTCGGATATCCACAAGGCACAGTCGTACATACATAGATATTCAATTTATAGGAGTTGTTGTTTTGGAGGAAATCATTCTGAAGATCGAGGAACTTCGGGAAGAATTGAACAAGCTGTCTTCCTATAGACGCTTGGTTGATCCCGAGGTTATACGAGCGAGCCAATTGCTTGACGATGTACTGAACACTTACAATCTTTTTTTACATCAAAAAATCACAGAATAGGAAGATAAAAAGCCGCTATCAGCGGCTTTTTATCTCCATACTATAGACGTTGTATCTATCCCAAGCAGCTTTCGAATTTCTTCAAATCTTACATGTGTCATTGTACACCGCTTGGATTGGGATGTAATTTGTTCTTCAAAATAGGCTACGTGGAATACACCGTCCATCTGCACAATTTTATCCAGATTAATCACATTCGTCCGGTCCACCAACCTAAAATTAAACCCGCTATTGCACAGAGCATTTTGCCAATATGTTAGCGTTCCGAGAGAGTAATACATCTCCTGCATCGTATGAAAAATAATCCGATCGGGTTTCCGCGAATATTCAATATATAGTATATCATCAATAGCCAACTGCATTAGACCTTCATTTGCTTCAGAATCCTTTGATACAGATATTGTATTCATAACTACATCCCCAATTATTTAAGAAGTTCTTCCGGTGTGTCACCACTATAGATGTAAAGTACGCTTGCTGAAGTAACGATGACAACAGCCACCAGGGCTAAAGCTGATGCAAGTTTATTCCATAAGTTCACGGGGTCTCCCCCCCCCTCCACGATACCAAGGTTAAAGCTTGTACCAAAAAACATACCCCAAGGATGGATGAACCCCATACTAAATTACTGGTTACCATCAAGGCGGAGATCCATTTCAGAAGCGGATAATATTTACGCGGGATCCGCGATTGTTTCTCGATGCCTGAAGGAGCGAACAACAAGACAAGTAATATACTGACCACATTCATACTCATCAGCCAATATCCTGAAGGATTTAGTAAAGACATTCCCGTGAACAGTGAAGTCGTAACCACCACACAAAGAGTACCCGTTCTGAGATGCTTCCCCCCGGATATCATTCGCAGTGCGCCAAAAGCCACCAGAATTGTAAGCATTTCTTGTAAATGTCCCGTTAGCACACCAGATAATATGGAAAAGACAATAATAGACAACGTATTGATAATCACCGCCAGAGCATGTTTCAAAACGGCTACGGAAGCCGGATGATCTGTCGTTCTCTTTTTAATGCCTTCTGCCATTCTTAGTGCCAGGGAGTCAATCATGCTTCCCTTTCCTTTCCCGTCGCATAATAAAGAAAGAACAATAAAGTAACGGCAAAAAAGAAAATATTGATCCAAACACGGTTGTAATATAACGTGAACGTCATTACCGCCAAGAAGATAACAATAGTCGAGATCGTAATGACGTGCTCAAACTTGAACCTGAGGCGTTCAAGGTTGAAGGAAAAACCGTAGCCGTACTTATACAATAACAGAGCCAGTGGAAAGACGATTACTGCCGTCATACTTTGAAGTGCATAACCATTCGCAAGCGTAGATTGAGCCTCTGCAATAGATCCAAATACGATTTCTACAATAACCGTCTGAATGATAGCAAATACTATAAATCCTGAGATGGTAACAATCAAAGAACTTGCTATTGGTATTCTAACAACCGTTGTGAACAGCAACGTAAATATCAATATATTTGTTAAGGGAACAATGAACTCCAAGGACAATTCATTACGCAACACATAGCTTTGTAAATTCATCAGAATGATAACAAATAAAGCCTGCCAAGCATAATCCGTCATTTTAAATCGGAAGATCGCCAAACTCAAAGCATACCAAGCAAAAAACTCTAAAGTTGAGAAAAACATAAAGCCAACTGGTTCCCAAGACAACATCAACACCGCCTGATCTATTTTTGAAACTTACATGTTTATTATATAATGGGACGTGCTTTCGAGTATAGTACTTCCAATCTATTTCAGTTAGAAGATCTGTACATGCAAATAAAAGGAGGGTCTGTACCCTAATACGGGTTAACAAACTCTCCAGTTGAATGGCTACAATTTACAGAAGTACAGCTCTTAGATTTCTGCGTGCGATTGCATTTAAACGAAGAGCCTCACGAATGGATGCTCTCGCTGCAAGCAGTTCACGTCTAGCCCGGCTTCCAATAGGTACACGATTAAGGTTCTCATTAATCTCCTCTAGTCTTTCCCTCAGGATAGCCCGCTGTACTCTTAAAGCTTCTAATGCTCTACGAATTCTGTCTCTGTCATTCATGAAATACACCTCTTTCACTTTTGATAATATAAGAGATGCAGTTTACAGCTCTTCTGCTTGTGTACTCCGGCAATATTATTGTGAGATTCATAGCACCTTCTAATAAAATGACCCCGGCGCTTACACGCCAGGGTCACTTAAACTCGGAGGAAATTACTAGACTAAGCTCTGTCGAAATTATACCCAAAAAGATTTGGTTATAATTACCAGAAGAATGAATAGAACCAATATGGCACTTGTGGATGTGAACGCTGGGCTATATCCTCTTTCCTCACTCATGATAACTCCTCCTTTTTCGTTGAGTTAACACAGGATATGAAATATACCCGCAGGGTGCTTGGGTTATTGTCAAAATAGACTCCCGTCTTAACTTCAACAGTTGCTGAAGAGTTAATCCGAAACCAGAATACCATCAAAGTTTTCAGGACCTACACGAATTGTTCCCAACAAGCTGGAGCTTACAAACGCTGTATACGTCAACTGTGGGGTTATCGGAGGATTAAAGTCATCCGCTGAGAACGTAATCACCTGAGGGGCCAGTACACTTAAGCTGAAGGTTGAAGTTGCAGAATAAACCAATGGATCTGTAGGCAAGGTCCCTCTTACAATGGTAATTGTAAGACCTAATAATGCGAGTGGAAGCTTTACAGAGATTGTTCCTTTTAACATGACACGCGGATTTGTAGTAACACCTGCAGTTATCAACCCGATCTGTCCAAATATCTGTGGTGAATTAATAGCAAGAATAGGGGTTAGGATAGAGTTGGCATAACTCGCATTCTGAGATGTTCTACCATCAACATAGGTTCCCATAATAAGCACCTCCTTTCGTATTATCTATATGCAGTATATGAATTCCTCACTTGAAAGAATTGGACATTCTCTAGTATTTATTAGCTGATTTTATAAACAAATTAAGCTTATTTATCCTTCGTATTCCCATCTCGCTTGTTAAATGCCAGTTCGAATAACCCCGTTGCCGATAACCCGGCCAAACCTCCAGACCAAAGGCGCAACGTCAGATCCATAGGAGTAAAGGGGTAGGAGAGTACACCAACCAACAGTCCAATAACTAAACCAACCGCTGGAACGAGATTTCGGGGAAGATTAATGGTATTCTTCACAAGCTGTACCAAAGCCATTACGAAAACGGCCAATACGGAAGCAAAAGTCAGCACGCCATTCAACGTTTCATTATTCATCTATTACTCCTCCCTACTGCCCATGGAGGGACTCGCATTGGGGATTCGCCTTCGAAGATGTCTAAGCGTTCAGTCACTTTGATGATGGACTGGTTATGTTCCTGGAGTCCGGATTTAAGGGTGTCCTTACTTCTCTCAAGCCCTGAAATCATCGATTGCAGCTCTAGCGTTCCTTTTTCCAAATCTGCAAGTTTCCTTTTGTCTTCAGTGGACATCTCATCCTCCTCCATTCCTTCATCAAATGAGTACAAATGATATGAATCCATAATTCCGATAAGCTTCGACGCATAATCCGGATCCGTGACATAACCGGCAGTTACAATTTCCCTCGCTGCCGTTTGACCGGAAGCCCCAATGACCCTTCGGTACAGATCCCGATTCCATGAAACACCGTCTAGAATGATGGATGAGTGATCAGAGATCAATTCTCTCCAATCGCTATAGGCACGGAACATCGCATTCACCTTTACAGCTTTCCCGTTATAATATTCAGTGGTTCGAGCCGTAATGCTGCCTGCGAAATGGTTAGGGATGCAGGAATGCCGGTACGTTGCATATCTTGTACCGCTAGCGGCGTTATCCTTGCTATAAATTCCTCCTTCGTCATATCATCACATCCTTTCTCTTTATTAGATGCTTGTGTGAGTATACTGCTTGTGCCTTCCCCCAAAGTTTCACTATAGTTTCTGCTAGATTTTAAGGCTGAACAAAAAAACAGCAGTGAATCCTTGTAAGGACATCACCGCTGTTGTCGAGATGTGAACGTTATACTGCTGTTTCAAACGTGATACGGTTCTTTCCACTCCGCTTGGAAATATATAAGGCTTCATCTGCTAGGCGTAAAATTTCGCTAGTATCCTGGGTTTCCGGACTCCATACTGCCGCTCCCACACTACATCCTACAGAAATCACTTCTCCGTCGATTTCAAAAGGCAAATTGATCGTATTAATAATCCGTTTGGCTACCACTTCTGCCTCTAGCATAGCCTTTGCAGCAGATGTATTAAGGATGATGACAAATTCATCTCCGCCGATCCGGGTTACAATCTCATTGTCACGGGTACAATCCAGCAAGCGGAAGGCAACTTCCTGAAGCAATCTGTCTCCTGTCCCGTGACCCAAGGTATCATTGACCATTTTGAATCCATCGAGATCCAGATAAAGAAAACTTAAGGTGGTCTGATTCTGCTTCGCTTTATTTACGGCATGGGCAAGAAAATCATCCAATGCGAGCCTATTCGGCAAGCCGGTTAACACATCATGTCTGGCCATATCCGACATATACCCCAGTGCAGATTCCGTTTTGGTGAGGTTATTCACCAGATTCCGCAGAGACTGTGAAAGAACTGAAATATCCTTGATTCTATGGGTTGTGGGGATTTCTACCATTTCACCTGAACTTAACATATCTGCCGCCTTGGCAATCTTGCTCAAAGGACGGGATATTAGTCCGGCAAGAATCCAGCCAATAATTCCGAATAGAATCGCAGCTGCAAAACCGGCCAGAACAATATACTTTTTAAGCTGATAAATAGAAGCGAAAGCTACATCTGTGGGCTGCCGAATGATAACTGACCAACCCAATCCGGGATAACTGTGATAACCGTCACCGTAAGCGTAACCGGTTAAGAAGAATTTACCGCTCGCCGCGTCATCGATCATCCATGAGTTCTCACCTGCCCGGGCTTTCGAAAGTGCAGCGCCAGGCATTTTCTGGCCTACAAGCTCTTTAGGGCCAAGCAGAATGGTATTATCTTTTTTACTGACCACAAAGACCTCAACATCCTTCATTCGATCCTTAATAGGAGTCATAATGGAATTCTCGACCTCTTGTGACCACTCCCAGCTAAAGTGTGCAGCCAAAACACCTATTTTCTCCGACTTCTTATTATAGATGGGTGTACTGTAGTCCACGAATTGCAAAGGTTCTCCTGAGGGATTAGGCAGTAACTTGGACAGCAAGACAGCATCATGCACGTCACCAATGTACGGGCCTTTTAAACCTTCTTTAAAGACCGGACGTTCTGCGATATTCTGGCCAATTAATATGTTATCTGTAGAAGCAAGCACATTGCCTTTTTTATCGAGATATCCTACCCAGGTGAATACCGGGATGTTTTTTTTCAATTCATTGAGCAATCTGCTCATCTCCACTTTATCCGTCGGCTCCTGAAAAGCGTTAAGTTTGCTAAGCACTTCCACTTCACCGGAGTGGGACCACATGAAATAATCCAGATTCTCAGACATTTGATAAGCGACTTCCGCGAAGGAATTCCCTATACTTTGTTCTACAGATTTAGTGGATTCCTGTCCTATTGCATAACTTAGCAGTGCAGTCAGCAGAATAATAACAACTGCGAATGCGCTTGAAAAGACCGTACGCAGGTTCAATGACACAATACATTCTCCTTAATGTCGAGTTCAGTCGTTTTATTTTTTATCGGTCAAATTTTCATTTGAGATTAGCGGACGGGGGGATTTACGCAATTTCTTGATAAAGCTATCGCATTTTAGCAATATTATAATGAAATCATGTCTAGACAGTGCTTACTGTTGTTCGATGTAGTATAATTTGCTATGAATTCCATGCCAATATAAGGAGTGACTTCGATGACCGAACAATATGAAATGTATGATGATCCCTTTAAAATGTTGATCCTGCTGGCCACCCTGATTGCTGAGAAACAGGGAACCCCTCTCAAGTATGAAAATGTACCTTCTTATGAAAATGACGTATTCGCCATTCAGCACCAGAAATTTATCTACAAAAAAGACGGTACTGAAATTACTTGGTTCGAGTTCTTGGGCAGAGATATCGCCTCCAGCCATGATCTGAGCCGCGCCGAGTACAACAAAATGTTCGTTGACTGTATGGCATCACTGTACAACCTGTAATACCACCTGTCTACATACAACAAGAATTCCGGGAGCTTCTGAACACCATTTCTTTCTGGTGCTTTCATGAAGCTCCTGTGTGCATTCATCAGGTATTGTCCAAAACCAATCATTTCGATATAATAGCAAATAAACGGGCGGTGGTAAACAATGGAGGGCGCCAGCAGAAAAGAACCATTCCGATACGTGATGAATCAGCCTATTGAATGCTGGATCGAAGTGCCAGCGGGTAAAGCAGGCCCAGGTGCCGGAAAACAGACAGAGGGTGTACTGCTAGATTTAAGCCGATCCGGTTGCAAGGTCCGCTCGTCCCTGAACCTCCGCTTCTCTACAGGCGATACACGTTTAATCGTTCATTTCCAGCTCAATGAAGTAAAGTTAAGACTGGAAGGAAGTGTCCGCTGGGGTTGGATGTATGGTTTGGGCCAATTCCAATATGGAGTTCGTCTCATTCTGAATGAAGAAGAAGAAGATCTGCTTATGAAAGAATTGGAAATTTGGACAATTGCACAACACTAAGTTCTTCAACTGAACAGATACATGAAAAGACGTCCTCCTCACGGAGAGACGTCTTGTTTGTTTATAGTGTGGTATGAACTCTTAAGAAGTGCGCACCACCTATGCTTCCACTCTTCTTTTGACTAGCAAAGTAATGATATAAATAAGAAGTACAGCAAAACCCATCTCCATCAGGGTCGGTAAAAGGTGGTAGGCTTCCCGGGTAAATGAGACTGCTCCACCCGAAGAAACGGACATCTCAGAGAATTCAATCTGAAACACACTGCCCGTGGCGTCGCTATCCGGTCCAAGAACTGCGCGGACGAAGAGCGAAAAACCGCTGTCCACTGCAATAAAAGTAGCAATTCCTATCCACTCCCGACCTTTAAAACGCACACTGAGAGCAACGGTGATCGCAAGCATAATATAGATCAGAATATAGCAGGCTGACCAGATAAGCTGAAGCTGCATCTGTACTGCCACAGGCCAGAAATTCGCCGGAAGGGGATGATCCCCAAGAAGAGTGTACAGCCCCAGATGTACGCCTCCGAGAGCAGTCAAGCCTAACAATAGCAGAAGAAACAAGAGTAATGGTGATAACACTTTATAGCTCTGTTGTACGGGAAGAAGCATCCGGTGATAGGCTTTGAAATTGAAATCATAGGTACGACAGCATTGGATAAGAAGAAGCAGGCCGACTACAGCATAAGTCATGACACTTGCCACGAGATGGACCGCCGGATTCCAGTCCGAAATCTCGGCGGAGATCCATATTCCGGCTTGAAGCAGCACTGTGATCACTAACGCTACTGCGAAGAGATCCCTATTCCGCCTAAAATCGTATTTTAGCAGTTTCAGCATTCCGCATACACCTCTCTGAACATATCAATTATGCTTTTGCCGTCGTGCAGGCGGATGTCTTCTACTTCGCGGTGCATAACAATCTCCCCATCTTTTATGAAGATTACATCATCAAATATCCGTTCAATATCCGTGACCAAGTGGGTGGTGATCAGGATGGTGCTGTCTTCCTCATAGAACTCCACAAGCGCATCCAGAATCTTCGTCCGCGCTACCGGATCCACCCCGCCGATCGGCTCATCGAGCAAATACAAGGATGCTCTCCGGGATAAAGCCAACGTCAACTGCAGCCGTTCGTTCATTCCCTTAGATAGTGTCTTGACCTTATCGGAAGCCTTAAGTTTCATAAACTCCAGCATGCGATTGGCTTTGTCTTGGTCGAAGTCAGCATAAAATTCCCGGTAAAATCCCAGAGCGTCCCCCACCGTCATCCAGCTTTCAGTAAGTGCCCGGTCCGGCATAAATGACACAGATGCCTTGCTGCTAACGCCCACAGGAATACCCAGCACCGTTACCGATCCGGAGGAGGGTTGTGTGAGTCCGGCAATGATTTTGAGCAATGTGCTTTTACCGCTCCCGTTGCTTCCCAACAGTCCGGTGATTCTTCCGGCACCAAGTTCAAAGGATACGCCACGCAATGCTTGCTTGGATCTGTATTTTTTACTCACGTTCTGAACCTGTAGTATGCTCTCCACGCTGTGGATCCCCCTATTCTCCATCATTGTTGCGAATGCTATCGGACACGATAGATACGATATCATCGCCGTCAAAACCAAGCTCTCTCATGCCGCGGATAAAACGTTCCAGCACTTCCTGCGCCATTTCTTGTTTAATCATCATGATCTTATCTTCCTCACTTGTCACATATCTTCCCATTCCCCTTCGAGTCTCCACAACCTCTTCACGCTCCAGTTCCTGGAATGTTCGTTGCACCGTATTCGGATTGATCTGAAGTTCAACAGCCAGCTCGCGCACTGAAAGAATCTTATCTCCCGGCTTCAGCTTACCCCTGACGATTTCGCCCTTGATATAATTCATGATCTGGATGTAGATGGGTGAGTTGTTATCAAATTCGATCGTCATGGTCAAGCAACGTCCCTTCGTTTGAATACCACAAACCCGGCGATCAGGAACACAGTCATATAAATCGCAAGCATCACGATAGAGAATGATAAGGTCATTCCCGGCAGAGGCGGGCTGTCATTCTGGTATGCGCTCAGGTTCAAGTTGGGAAATAGAAAGTATTTATAGAAGTTTTTGGTGATCACCAGATTATCTATCGCTATGGCGAACATTGAAATCCCAATGGTCACACCTGTTGAAGTCGTCAATATGCCGATCATGAAGGTTAAGGTCACATACACTAATGTATAGACAAAACCATAGACAATAGACTGCATAATATCAGTCAGACCCGCTTCTCCACCACTCGCTCCAAACCACAAAACGCCAGAGGCATAAGATGCCAGTACCGAAATGAAAGTGAGGCTAATAGCATATAGCAGCACTGCAACATATTTTGATGCCAGTATCATAGTTCGGCTGCGGGCGCGAATCAGCAGAAACTTAATCGTCCCTTGGCTGTGCTCTTTCGCCACTGAACCCGCTGTGCCAATAATGGCAATCATCGTAACGGCTTTCCCTAACGCAATGGGCAGCATTAATGTTGCTGTGAAGTCATTGGCCCCTGGGAACGAATCCGCTGACAAGGAATATATAATGTAACCAATGACCAACGGCATAAGAACCAGCAGGATATAAGGGACAAGGAACATCCGTTTTTTTGAAATCTTAAGCCATTCGTTCTGAACCAATCGGGTGAATTTATGCAATGCGGTTACCCCCCGTCCATTTCAGGAAATCTTCTTCCAGACTTTGTTTATTCTCGGTGATCCTGTGAATGCCAGCTCCCCCGGCAGACAGAGCCGCTGCTATATCCGGAACCAGTTGCTCCCTTAAAGATACAGTTACTTCACTGCGGCTGCTCTCCGTACCTAGAATCTGCACATCATTACTATCCTTAAGAACATCCAATGCTTTCTCCAGGGAGTTGACCCGGAAACTTAAGGTTACCACTCCTTCGTGATCTTGCTCCACACCCAGATTAGTCACCGTTACCAGCTTACCGTTCTGAATGACTACTGCCCGGTGGCAGATCTGTTCAATCTCGGCAAGCAAATGACTGGAGATCAGGATCGATATCCCCTCTACTTCAGCAATGGTCCGCATATACTCCCGCATTTCACGAATACCGGCAGGATCAAGACCATTCGTAGGTTCATCCATAATCAGCAGCTTCGGCCGGTGCAGCAGCGCTTGAGCAATCCCGAGCCGCTGGCGCATACCAAGCGAATAGGCCTTAACCTTTTTATTCATCGCTTCCTGCAGTCCCACCAACTGCACCACTTCATCAATCCGGCTATCCTCGATACCGTCTGTCATCCGCTGATATTGCTTCAGATTATCAAGGCCGGTCATATAGGGATAGAATTCCGGATTCTCGATGATTGCGCCGATATGGGCTATCGCTTCGTTAAATTCATTCCGGATGCTGTGTCCATGTACAAGCACATCCCCTTCGGTCATCGAGATGAGTCCTGTCATCATGCGGATGGTGGTTGTTTTGCCTGCGCCGTTAGGACCTAGCAGACCTACAATTTCACCCTTCCGGATATCAAAAGATAACTTGTCGACGATGACATTCCCTTTGATGATCTTGCTTACCTCATTCATCTGCAATACGATCGACGCATTCCCAAAACCTGATGATTTAACATGATATGCAGTTTGACTCATGGCACCCTCCTGGATTGAAATCTAATGTACCGGTTAAATAATTCGCTGTACCGGTGTATTAGTTAAATAGTACACTGGTATTTCGATTTTGTAAAGCCTGATTCTTGTATCCCGACATAAGTGAAACAGGGCAATACTTCAAATGGTGGAAGTGGATAATCCTGAGCATGCTCCGTTAATAACCTATTTGGCTTGCAGAAGAAGTATGGTCCCGCTATGATCAAAAGATCAGTCTATCTCGGAAAGGAAGCCGCGCCTATGATTCTCTTCATTCACCGCAAAGACCTGCGTACGATCGATTTACCGGCCTTTCATGCTATCCAGTCTGCCGGTGTAACCAGCTTGCATATCCTGATCCTTGACCCTTTCCTGCTGCGCAAGGAACGATATCTTGAACACAGCGGCCTGACCTTTCTCGGGCAAGTTGCACGGTTGGAGAAGGATTACATCAGGGAGGGCAAACAGCTGCATATTCTGTACGGTGAGCCTGATGAAGTCGTTAAGAAGCTGGCGCAGACCTATCCCATTGAGCAAATAATGGTTCATGCAGATTACACACCATATGCTGTGAAGAGAGACAAGCAGTTGAATGAAACTGCATCCTCACTTGGCATCCAGTTTCAAACATATTCCGACAGCATGCTTTGTGACCTGGCTGATTTCGTGGAGTGGAGCGGGAGGACGGAGCCATATAAGGTCTTTACACCCTTTTATCGACGCTGGCGTACTTTCCTAGCAGAACGTTTCCTTCCTCCGTATTCCGCGGGCCTGAAGGAAATGCAAACGGCCAGCCTGGATCACAATATAACGAACACCTTCAGGGTTCCGGATGACATCGGCCAGCAGCTCCGGCAATTATCTTTACGGACAAATGACCTGGACGCAAATCGTACACTCGATCAATTCCTTAGTCAGAATCTGCTGAATTACACGGTGAGACGGGATCAATATGCAGAGGATGGCACGAGCCGGATCAGCCGGCATCTAAATGCAGGAGCGATTTCAGCACGGACGATCTATTCACGGCTGACGGGAGAAGACCGCGGAGCGGAAGAATGGTTGAGGCAGCTGGCCTGGCGGGATTTTTATCTGGCTCAGGCCCGCCTGGATGCTGATTTTTTCAACTATGAGAATATCTTTGATCTGACCCGCCTGGGTACAAAATTTTTTGAAGCCTGGTCCATGGGGGCAACCGGTATTCCGGTCATCGATGCGGCTATGCGCCAGTTGAACGAAACGGGCTGGATGCCGAACCGACTGCGGATGGTTACCGCGATGTTCCTCACCAAGAATCTGGGCTGTCCGTTTATATACGGAGAACGATACTTCCGTCTGAAGCTGAGCGATTACGATAATGTGCTGAACCGTGGCGGCTGGCTGTGGAGCTCTTCGCTCGGATTTGACGCCTCCCCTTACTTTAGAATTATGAATCCAGTCACTCAATCACAGACTCATGATCCAAACGGTAGCTATATCCGCACCTGGCTGCCGGAACTAGCCGATTTGTCGGACAAAGAAATTCATCTTCCCCGCCCTGGTGCCATCGTTGATCTAAAGAGCTCACGGGCACGGGCGATCGAAACCTATAAGGAAATTCTGCAAAATAAAAGAAGCAGCTTCTGACAATATGAAGACAAACGTCTACAATTCTAAGCAGTTTCAGCATCGGAATGACTAAATTTCCTTTCTAACAGATATCTCTGTGTGAATAGACATTTGTCTGCGTGGTTACAGATTATCCGCTATAATAAATTTCATACTGAAAAGAGCAAAGGATGGGGTACCAATGAACGCTACGGTTTCCAAACGCTGGCTGTTGGCAAGGCTCTATGAGCCTGATCAGACGATTGTGGATTGCCGGTTTACGCTCGGTAAACCGGAGAATGGGCGGGAGAACTATGAGCAGGAGCATATTCCAGGTGCCGTCTATCTGGACTTGGAACAGGATCTATCTTCTCCGGTAGGGGAGCATGGCGGACGCCACCCTATACCCGATCCGGAGAACCTTGCAGCACGGCTGGCCAAACTCGGGATAGGCAACGATTCACGTATAGTCGCCTACGACGATGAGAGCGGTATGAACGCTGCGCGGCTCTGGTGGCTTCTTCGCTATCTTGGGCATGAACAGGTATATATTCTGGAAGGTGGTTTCAGTACCTGGAAAGCCGACAAATTCCCGGTCACCAATCATCAGCCGGTGCGGGTACCGGGTACTTTTGTGCCAAATATTCAGCCTCAGATGCTGGCCGATGTTGAAGAGGTTCGCCGGATATCTGAACAGACGAAGGACGCTGCAGTGCACGCTTCGTCTTCTGCTGCGGATTCGTCCCCTGCTCTTCCCGTTCTAATCGATTCCCGTGCCAATGACCGCTATCAAGGCATGAATGAGACTCTGGATAAGAAAGCCGGACATATCCCGGGAGCTGTCAATTTCTTCTGGAAGGACACACAGAATGCAGACGGCAGCTTCAAGAGTGCCGAGCAGCTGCAGGAGCATTTTGCGGGACTGGACAAGGATACGGAGATCATCGTTTACTGTGGGTCCGGCGTCACCGCCTGTCCGAATGTGCTGGCACTAGAGACTGCGGGATACACGAATGTGAAGCTGTATGCGGGGAGCTGGAGCGACTGGATTAGTTATGAGGAGAATCCGGTGGCTACGGGAGAGGAATGAACATTGGCATAAGCATGCAAAAGCCCGCGCCGGGTGCTCGCCCGACGCGGGCTTTTGGTGCTGATTACCGCTGCTCTGGCGGTGCAACCTGATTACAAACACGGATTCCCCCGTGCTTATTCAGCTATTCGCGCATGTTACAATTGCTGCACAGACTTAAGGCGCATATCTGCTGACATCTACGGCCACATGCTCAAGCTTGGTTTTACTTAACGAATGATAAGGCGCAGAGATGGTAACGTACCGGTCCTTCAAAGGGAACGTGAGCATATCGGTACCATTTACGTTGTACCATTTGCCCTTCACGTTATTGGATTCAGGCAATGTGACTACGGTGCCTTTATAGCTGTTGGAATAATCGCGCGGAGACACGGAAACTCTCATGTATTTAAAGAAGAACGTAACGCTGTCGCCGGCAACGCCTACTTTTTGGAAGGCATCGCCTGTGATCATGCGGGTAGGTACGTACGCGGTTTCGAATCCGTCGAAAGCAGCAAAGGCTTGAATGATTTTTTTGTATTCCGCGGACGAATAAGGCACATCGCTCACCGTGAAGTTCAGCTTTTGGGAGGCTGCGGCGGAATTCGAAGCGACAGACGCTGCCGTAGTGCCGGAAGCTAAGGCCGGCTGAGCCGATACGATTCCTGCAAAAAGTATGCTTGTGGCGATTGAAGCTGTAATCCATTGGGGGTAACGCATGTTTGATTCTCTCCTTCGTGTCTTGTTTTCTTTGTTCGAGTTTATCTTAACAGCCGATTGTATCCATCTTGAAGCCGAAATGTATCCAAGTTGTAAATACACGCAATCCTAACAAAATAAATTTCTATGTATACCTGATCAGCCAGAGCTTCCGCTACAGCCTGGTCAACACATGCGCGCTCACCAAGTAATCCCTGTCCTCATATTCGTCATGAACGAATTCCCACAGCAGCGCAAACCTTAATTCAACTTTATACAACCGCATAATTTGCGGATGAACGTGGACAAATGCCCCCGGCAGGCACAAGCCTTGTTCAGCCAGCTCCGGCAGATGCTCGTATATCAGATCCAAGTTTCCCCGGACATTTCCTCCCGTCAGCTCCAGAATCTTATAAGAAGCCGGGCTGGTATAGCCGGTTGTTTTGATATGCTGCAGCAGCAGAGTATCGGTTAAATGGACAATCACCCCGTCCGGTGCCAGAAGACCCCGCAAAGATTGAAAGATATTGATATGAATCCGTTCAAGCAGCCGGTCCAGCTGAGCACTGAATTCTGGCGTATGGGCAACTTTATTTTTCTTCCGGTAAAAAAAGGCGGAGATGAGCTGCGTCGTGAAGCATAAATTCATGACCACATCAAAAGGAGGGTGCAAAGGCGAGAAATCGACGTTTGGCAGCAATTCGTCAACCTTTTCTTTCAAATCATCCGGCGAAGAGACTTCCGTTCCTACGCCGCTCAGATCAATGATTGCCCGTTCGTATTTTTCCGGGTGTGCCGACTTACCCAGAAAGCGGTCCAGCGCTTGTTCATCGATATCGACAATCGTGATCCGTTCAAATATAGACTCGATGTAAGAAATGGGCACATCGTTTCCGTTTCCGGCCCCGAGCAGCAAAATATGCCCGCGCCCGCAGCGGTGATGTTCCAGCGTATGCTCCAGAACTTGCTGAATCTGATCCCGGTAGCCCGCCCAGTGCTGCCAGTCATGCTGGGTCGAGTCGTTGCGGAGGGTGTTGGCTTTCCGGAATTTGACGAAAGGGACTTTTACTTTTCTCATAAATAAATTCATAGCGGGTTTCACCTTTTCTATCTGGAATGGAGCATTAACAAAATTATATCGTTTTTTGGCAGGCGGTAAAAGAAATGCTCAACAGCAATTGATAGCAACCTACCTTTAAACAACAAATGCCTTGAAAAGGCGCCCCGGCATAAGGCCAGAGCGCCTGTTTTACACTTTGCAACTAATAACATAATAATACAAGTCAGCAGAATAATAATGCAGCCTTACTCCATGTGTATCACTGACATCAACTGCTCAAGGTTGACCTTGTTGGCAATTAAATTCCGGTCATTCGGTAAATAGACCAGAGCTGAAGCATTGTGCTCATAGGCTTTGGTTAGATTTCCAAGTCTCGCATAACATACACATAAACGGCAATGAGGCAGCCATGTGGATAAAATCTTGTTTTCGAGAGGCAATGTTCGGGGGGCTTTGGCCAGATTAAGGGCCTGAGTATACCAATACACGGCCGTTTCCCACTCTTCTCTTTCTTCAAAACAGCTGCCCAAATTAGAGCAAAACTCCGCGTGAGGTAGACCATATTGAAATGATTTTAATAACGCCTGTAATCGTTCCTCTGAATGTCCAAGCTTACTATAACAGTCGGCCAGCCTGGCGCAAGCCATAAGTTGACCCTCACGATCACCCTGATCCTCTTGCAAATACCGTTTAAAAAATACAACCGCCTTTTCGTACCATCCGAGATCGGCATGTTCACTCGCGTAGTAATAAAGTAGTCTCCCTTGCAGTTTTCCGTTTGAACCACACCATTTCCGGAGTATTTCCAGATTTCTCAGTGAATGATCTCCCACCCGGCAATGGGTGACAGCAATATCAGAGATGATAGTTTCACCGTCATATACATCCAAATATTCATGAATCGGTTCCTTCCACATGTACTTCTTAATTCTTCGAACGAGTCGATGAAGACGCGTGATTACAGCTGGTCTGCCCTCCTCATCCATAGCCAGATTATACTCCATTACAACTGAGTCGATGCCGGGCTGCAAATGTTCCTTAAGCCGTCTCAGTTTGCCCCGATCTACTTCCATCAGACGGTCATCCGCATCCAGCCATAATATATATTCCATGGAAGCTTGTGAGAAAGCGAAATTTCTTGCTTCAGAGAAATCATCATTCCAATTAAATTCAATGATTTGTTTCGTGTATATCGCTGCAATTTGTCTGGTCCTGTCAGAGGATCCTGTATCCACGATAATGATCTCATCCACAAGATCAATGACGCACCGCAGGCAGTCCGAAAGATGCTCTTCCTCGTTTCTAACAATCATACACAGGCTAATAGTGATCAGATTAGGAACCCCCCCTCCTGCAAGAGGGATTTAATACCTGATTTATTTACCAGACTGTCATTTGAGTGATATTCAACGAACGAAGCTTTTTTGAAATTGGAATAGTGACGGTAAAGCTGATCTTGATCGGTTGATGGTAAGATTACGAAATATTGCTCATTATACTTAAGCGTATACGGAGACTCATAGCTGGATATCAAAACTTCATGTTTCTTCTCCCCGGCTCTCATGCCAATCTCCTTAAGCTGGGGAACGCAGGGTAAATAATGCTCCGCCAACACCTCAGCTATATCTATAATCCGGCATGCTTTCATTTTCATAACAAAGGTTTCACCACCAATCGCGGTCGTTGCTGCTTTGAGCAGTAAAAATATGGCTTCCTGAAGCGTCAGGAAAAAGCGGGTCATTTCAATATCCGTAACGGTCAGATCTCTACCTTCGCGAAGCTGCTGAAGAAACAGCGGCACCACGCTTCCATTGGTTCCCAAGACATTTCCGCCCCGTATGCAAGTGAAACGAGTATGCTCACTTAGATCATTGGCTCGGATCATAAGCTTTTCACCGATTGCCTTGGTCATGCCATATACATTAATCGGATTTACCGCTTTATCCGTTGAAACGTCGATTACCTTTGTAACCTTCTGGGCAATACTGGCCCGAATAATATTTTCAGTGCCCAGCACATTCGTCTTTAGCGCTTCTTCAGGTTGAAGTTCACACACAGGCACATGCTTCAAGGCTGCCAAATGAAAGACATAGTCCACTCCCTTGCAGCCAGCCTCTACTGCGGTGTAATCCCGGACATCTCCAATTATGAAACGGAGCCGGGAATCATTCCCAAACTCTCTTTGCATCATGACTTGAGAAAATTCATTTCGGGAGAAGATTCGTATTTCCTGCGGATCTTCTTTTAGCAATGTTTGAGTCAACGTCCTCCCCCAAGAACCAGTTCCACCAGTAATCAACACAACCTTGTTTTTGAACATTAGAACACCGTCCTCTTCGTGATGGTTCTACAGCACCTCGGGCCTAGTGTTTCTGGAATCTGCCTAAGTAATTTACAAGCACTTTGTCTATTTCGTCAGGTGTCATGCGATGATCTCCAGGAACCTTCTTTGGTGAGCTGTTCGTAGAATGAACCACATTGACCCAGTTTCTTCCCGGCAACTTTTCATTTGCGAATTTTATCACAAAACTGTGATCTCTAACCGTGTAACGCTCTCCTTTTCTATAATTATCAGCCTTATATATGAGCACATAAAATTGCGGAGAACTATATTTGGCAGGTGCCATCTCATTCCGATTCCAATCCCAATAATATCCGTTTTGATTAATTAGAGCCTCAGTATCCGGAAGATGTCGGTAGTCATGCAGCAACTGAATATACTCCTTATGCAGCAGATCGTCAGAATCTGTCCTTGTAATATACAATTCGTCATAACCCTCAATGTAAGATGAAACCACGCTGTCTATCTCTCCCACAGGCACAAAACGGATATTATCTGGCAAGTGAAGCCCTGTCTCTTCCAGAACCTCGAACAATGCATCATGCGATTTCGGATCATATTTAAGCAATGTCAGAAAATTTTGATTACTTTGCAGAAGAAGGCTTTTTAGTGTCAATTCTTTAAAAAGCCCGATTCGATGTTGAATCCAAGGTTTTGTCAACCGTTCCTTTTGAAACCCCATATTATTGAACCTGATATCGACCACTATACGTCTTTTCATATCCATTCCTCCGTTTACGAATTTATATTACGGAAGAATCGTTTGCCTTCCCGGTTCCAAGGGTGACGATTCTCGCCTTCCCGCTTAAGCCATGGATTGCATTTCTAGTATCAAAAACAAGAGGAGCATTGTTAATGACTTCCTGCAGCGGCAGCTGCTTATGATGAGTCCCAATGACAACACAGTCGGTATGAGTGAGCTGCATCCTATCTATTTCGACGGAATGTAATACTTGATCATCAACAGAAAAACTTGAGATATAAGGGTCGAAATACAAGACTTCGGCACCTTCTCTCAACAATAATCTTATGAGTTCCACCGAGCTCGATTCCCTTATATCTGCAATATTCTCTTTAAATGTCACACCGAGTACCAATATTCTCGCACCATTCAGCGAAGTCTTGTGCATGACTTCTTTCAATCTAGCAATCACATAACTTGGCATTTCCTGATTAATACGAGTGGCTATTTCTATAAAGGAACAGGAAATCCCAGTCTGCTGAAGCTTCCAGAGTAAATACAAGGGATCTACCGGAATACAGTGACCACCAATCCCAGGTCCGGGATAGAACGGAGTAAACCCGAAGGGCTTGGAGCTCGCGGCTGCCACCACTTCCCATACATTGATGTTCATCTTATCGCACAGTAACGCAAACTCATTAATAAATGAAATATTTATAAAACGAAACGTGTTCTCCAATAATTTGGTCATTTCTGCCGTATCCGGAGAGGACACTTTAACAATATTCTTGAACACATTCCCATATAGCTCTTCCGCACGCAAGAGGCATTCAGTCGTTACTCCGCTTACTACCTTCGGAATATCTTCCAAGATAAACGCTCGATTACCCGGATCAACCCGCTCAGGAGAAAATCCAATAAACAGTTCTTTACCCGTTGTTAGACCACTTTGTTCCAGCAGTGGTAACAGCACTTCCCTTGTTGTTCCGGGATAAGACGAACTCTCCAATGTAACGAACTGGCCCGATCGTAGGTATGGCCGTATCCTTTCCGCAGCTGACACCAGATAAGTCAAATCGGGCACTCTTTCTTCGGTAAGCGGAGTAGGAATACATATAATTACTGCTTCTGACACCGCAGATTCGGAAAAATCAGATGAAGGCTTCAATACATCCTGGCTGATGGCCCAATGAATCACCTCATGCGGCACATCATCAATGTAGCTTCTTCCTTCCCTTAACGACTGCAGTTTTTCTTCGTCCAAATCTATTCCTATTACTTTAAAACCGTTTCTCATAAAGGCCGCAGCCAGTGGCAAGCCTACATAGCCTAGACCAATAATCGTTATGATCCGCTTCAATTCGAGTCCCTCCCTCTCTTTCTGTCGACAGCTACACCAACTCTCGAATCATCTGCAGTAATTGCTGTACCCGGACAGCTGTCGAATGGTTCTGATGAACAAACTCATAGCCTTGTTGGGCTATTCTTAGTCTTTGCGAGTCATTATCCGGACGAAGGTAGAAGCTCACCTTTTCTTCAAAATCATGTTCGTTCACAGCTACAAAATTCTTCTCCGATTTAAAACCAAGTGCCAACAAGTCTTCATTGGAAGGAGCCAGAAGAAGAGTGTTACAAGCAGGTACCTCAAAATATTTTCGCAGCGGATACTGAAGAATCGAGTCACAAGTCAGGAATATCTTCGCTAGGTTGATCTCCTTGGCAAAGTTGTCAGCAATAGGTGAGAGTTCTGTAAAGTTGCCGTAACCAGGATGTTTGTGGTATACAAAACCTTCGCGTTTCAGATACGTATTGCGCATCAAGTAGCGGAGTGGGTATACTCTCCGGTTAATGCAGCCCATGAGGAGGAGATCAGTTACTTTCGGCAGTTTATAGTCATAAAAAACAGAAGGTTCAGCAAAGTGAGGCAACCAGCGCACTTTCCCTTTGTACTCTGGGTATTTATCTATAAAAGCCTGTCGGTAAATCGTGAAAATGACAGGTGTGGGCTTCTTAGAAAGAAACTGCCGGCGCAGATCCACTTTCCCATGAAGATCATGCATGATCATACCCCAGGGAATTTTTAAATCCTCTATGCCACCTACTTCAGGGCAATGTGTGGAATGAAACCGATCATTAAAGAGAATAAAATCTGGCGTAAAGGGTAGCAGGCGCAAAATATCGCTCATCTCTCCGGGTTGATGCCACACCTGCAAATCTGCAAATTTAGCAAGCTCCAGCTGAAAGTAATAAAAATTCCGCTCTAAATATTGACTGAAATCTTTGGTAACGAACAAAATTTTCAACCGTTTCATCCTGCGATACCCCCTTACAACTAGTTTGATTTAATCCAATAAGGAGAGCCTGTTAGGCGAGTTCCCTATCAGGCTTCGATCCATAATCTGTTGTTATTTTGACGCCATACCTGTGAGTGCCTCTGGACCGTTTCGAATCGTTGTGGATACACCAGATATATAAGATGTATATATTGTTTCTGGAGCTGCAGGGGCAAGTATATCTGCTGCAGTAATAGAATTGACTTGATTGAATCCGGTTTTAGTTACTTCCAGATCGACAGAATGAATAACGTTTGCCTGAGAAAATGTGGGGCCTCGGACGATATCGATTGTAAAAACATCACCTTCCTCGCCAAGTACACCAACACTTACTTGCAAAAGCACAATCGGATTAGCAAGGTTCTGCGTCTGCAGCCCGATAATACCGAATATTTCTGGTGAAGGTGATAAAGGAGTTTGCGGAAATCCAACTATGTTAGAATTCACTGAAGATCTGGCGTCCAAAAAATTAGACATTAAGAATCACCTCCTCCTCATTTGCTATTACGATATGCAGTATAATTCACTATGGTATAGTTGTGTTCCCTACTACATATCAAAAAGTAGGAGCGTCTCTCTATTGTCATAGCCGTTACCCTTAAAACCGAATATCCATTTACAGGAATATTCCCTGTGTGATATGTTTTTCATAGACAAATATCTCGAATGGAGTTGATAGGAAATGATGAACGAAGAGGTAACCAGCTATATCGAGAAACTAGGAGCAGCATGGCAAATTGAACTCTCAAAGCGACTGAGAGAGATGGTTCACCAGACTATCACATCGGTTGAAGAGCGGATTCAATATAAAAAGCCCCATTTTCTGAAAAACGGTCACTATGCTGCGGTGATTTCACCTTCAAAGGATGCCATAACCTTCATGATCATGAACACAGCGGGTATGGAATTCCCAAAAGGCTACGATGGTCCGCCGGAACGCAAATGGATCAAAATTAAGGAGGGAATTACTCCAGACTACACCTTGATTTCCTCTCTGCTTGCGCAGGCCTCCCAAACACTTTAATGAAGAGAACGGAGGCAGAGCATTTTGGCAAATGGTAGGGCCCAAACAATCCCCAAAGCATTCCTCCGGCTCGCAGAGCCTAGGTAATATATAAGATGAATCTAAGAAAGGAAAACCACCTCCTAATTGTTTCGGGGTGGTTTTTGCTCATCTTATTGTGGCGGAAACAGTAAAAATTACTGACCTTTACCCTATGATCCTCTTGATACCTGTCTCATAGAATGGGTACATGTCATCAAGTTGCATAATATGCGTTTGAATCGGCACACCATACATTAATGCATATAATTGACTTACTAATTCATCATACTGAGAAGGATGAATCGTTACTATAGTATTGAATAAGGGATAACATGATTTTTTTACCGGGAACCGTATCATCACAAATCGATTGAAAGACTTTGTACAATCCGGTTTCACCCTGATACCTTCGGCGGTGGATATCAAAACTTCGATCATAAAGCCACTTGCATATAAAGTAATCTAACACCTGTTCCTTATAGCTAAAGTTTAAGGAATTCCAATATGAATTATGAAGTTATTGTCTGAGCTTTCCCCCAACGTAATTTAAACAGCTCAGGTATCACGACTCCCAGCAGCACCAATACAACCCCAATCCATTGTAATCCACTCACCTGCTCATGAAGCACAAACGAGGATAACAATACGGCAACCGGCAACTCGGCAGCACCAAGAATTCCCGCCATGCCGCCTCCAATATGAGGGACTCCAATCGCAAACAGCACAGGTGGAATAAATGCACCGAACAAACCCAGCAAGAAACCAAACAACAGCAGCTGTCCCCATAGTAAGCCGTTAAACAGGAAATATGGTGGAAATAAAATGAATAACAATAACATGCCGCCGGTAACCATCCATGCACTCCGGTACACCGGATGTACGGAAGGAACGGCTTTACCGCTGAATATAATGAACAAGGAATAACTTATTGCAGACATAAAGCCTAAAGTAAGACCTAAAACATTGAAATGAGATGCATCCTGATCCATAATCCCTGCCGCCAGCAGCGTTCCTCCGAACAACAGCAGCAGCGTGAACAGTGTTACCTTGTCTGGCCATTGACGTTTACTGACTGCCTGAATCAGCACGCTAATCCAAGTAAATTGAAACAATAATATGATCGCGAGTGAAGCCGGAATAAAACGAAGGGAATGATAATACAACAAACCCGTTACTACCGTTGGAGCACCAGCCAACATAAGCAACAGTCTGTTTTTCCAGGATAATCCTGTGCTGATCACAACACTCGCTGGACCTTGCATACGTTGTTTACGCTTCTCTCTAACCTTAGTATATAGAGCCAATAACCAGGCAAGTATACATCCCGTCATCAGCTGTGTGCCCACAACCTCGCCAAGCTGATACCCATCTGCATAAGCCAGAACAACAATCGTAGACAATATACCGTAGCTCATCGCCCCCGCTAACACGGATATTAAATATTTCATATCTTTCATATTTTTGGACCTCCAGATATTATTAAATGTTCGCATGACGCAAATAAACCTAACTCCGGGATAAGGGAAATGGATCATTTTCCTTATCATCGTAGTTAGGAAGAGTAGGCTTCCTGTAGAAACCTCCGCCCTTCTAGCCTTTATTGGATGCGGAGTTATACGAGAACGATATTCATTTAGATACATGACGACCTTTAATATGCTACTTGGAAAGTAAGTTGATGTCAACAGTCTAATCCAATGTGTCCCGGCACTTCACTAATCCAGCTTTCATGTCGATAAATATAAAATAGTCTACATGGAAAAGTATGGAGGAGCATATGAACACGAATCGCAGAACTGAACCTTTTCGATATACCCTTAAAGAACCTGCTTCGCTTGATCTTCATATCCTTACTATTAACGGGATTCCGGTCCCCCGTAAGCCTGTAAGTGCTGTACTGTTTGATATTAGTCGTTCGGGTTGCCGTTTATCGTTCCCGCTGAACGTCGATCCTGATAAAAACCTGGTACGTGTTGGCATGGAGATGGATCTTACCGAAGACTCTATGTATTTAGAAGGAACGTTGAAATGGAGCAAGGAACTGCAGGACAGTTACCACTATGGAATTAAATTGGACATTTCTGAAACGGATGGCGATCGTCTGCCCAAAGTGCTGCGCAGGCTGGCTGGTGAAGGCAAAATATTAGTCCGTTGAGATATCAAAAAAGAAGCTGTCATTAAAAACAAAAATCCACTCCGTGAAGATTTATGAGTATAAGGACTATGACAGGCTTAAGTCAGCCCGCTCTATAGTCCTTTTTTGATTTGATTTACAAGACTTTAGCAGTAAAACTGATTACAACATTCCCCTTCTTATGGCCTTTCTCCACATACCTGTGAGCCTCAGCGATCTGTTCAAGCGCATAACATCTGTCTATAACGGGTTTAATCTTCTCTTCCTCGGCAAGCTTCTTAAGAAATTGAAGGTTTTCTTTGTTCTGCTGCAAGCCAGCCGCCACGAACTTCACTTTTGTACCTTTGCTCTTTGAAGTCCATATCATCTGGAGCATGGCGCTTAATGTAGGAACAGTGGTTAAATAGACCCCTTTGGCAGAAAGTGATCTTTTACACCGGGAATATGAACTCTTACCTACCGCGTCAAAAATAACATCATACCTCTGACCGCTTGCGTTAAAATCTTCCAGGTTATAGTCAACGACCTTATCAGCACCAAGCGATTTAACGAAAGCTCCATTCGCCTTGCTGCATACCCCTGTAACCTCTGCTCCAAAAATTTTGGCCAGCTGTACTGCATATGCACCTACCGCCCCCGAAGAGCCATTGATCAGAATCTTGTGTCCCCGCTGAATCTTTGCGACATCCCTCAGGAACGTAAGCGCTGTTAATGCCCCATCGCAGATGGCAACGGCTTCCTCATTACTCATATTAACGGGCTTTAGCGTAATCGGCTGAGTCTCAGGCAGACATTTGTACTCGGCATATGTGCCAAAGCTGCGTGGACTGATTCCATAAACCTGATCTCCCACTTTAAATAGCTGTACATCTTTGCCAATGGACTCGACTTCTCCAGACAGCTCTACGCCTAAAACCGGATATTTCGGTCTGCGGAGTCCATAAAGAAATCTAATCATAAAAGGGTTGGCCTTCCGGAATGCACAATCGGATGGAGTTATCGATGCTGCCTGTATTCGTACTCTGATTTCATTATCCTTGGGAACAGGCTTAGGCCTTTCTTGTAGCTGAAGAACTTCAGGTCCACCATATCTCGTGCACACCATTGCTTTCATCCGTATTCCTCCAGGTTGTGATCAAATATAAATATAGTCATGAATATGAAGAAGTAAATAATTATATACATAATGTATTATAAACTATACATGGTGTCAATTGTTCTTTACATTCTTCTGCAAAAATAATAATGGCCGTTTGAGGATGAGGGAAATAAAGGATACTTGACCGTATTGAGCACACAACAATAGAGATGGAACGTCAGTCAGATAATACATGGATGATTCATACCCTTGAGGCCGAGAAGGAATATCCTGAATTTAAAACACTTGCGCAAAAAGAAGCGGCCGTACCTGAGGCCGACAAGACAGCCATTATCACTCTGCTCGAGACAGACATAAAAGCACGGAACGAGAAGAATGCCGAGCTCTTATCCACTCTGCTTAATCCAGCTTCCCTGGCTGATTACGGATTCACAAGCAAAGAGGAACTCCGCAGTTATTACGAGTTCTTTTTCCAGCAACAAAAAATTCAGTATACTATGGAGAAACCGGTAATCATAACTTATGAGGCTAACAAAGCCACCGTCTATTTTAACCGGACGATTCTAGAAGCTGGAAACCCCGATTCCCGCAGACTTCAAGTGGTCAGCCTTGTGACTGTAGTCAAAGGTTCGGATGGTGGGTGGTATCTGAATCCTCTGGCGGAAATCTCCCTTCACAGTGAGTTATTTGAATAATCCGACTTCACAAATCGATGAGTAACGTCAAAAAGGAAGGACACGGGTGCAAGCCCCTACGTCCTTCCTTTTCTTTGAGATAACACTCTAAATTCGAGTGTTATCTACTCCAGCATTAAACACCCGAACGGCTCAATTGTAATCCGAATGGCCCCTCCCCCGATTACAGCCTCTCCAGATAGAACTTCTATCAAATTGGCTTTATCCTGACGGAATGCAGGCAGTTCTAGCTCATACCGGTTCGGAGAGTTATTGATTACCATCCCTACAACGTCTCTCCCGCTTCTTCGGGTATAACCAAGAAGGTTACGAGGCTCATCCATGAACCAGTTGCGGTATGTACCTTCCGTCAGCGCCTTCCGGCTTTTTCTAGATGATATTAGTGTCCGGTACCATTCCAGCATTTCACTGGACTGCTCTTTACTCTCCCAGATCATTGGCCGTCGGCAGTCCGGATCTGTCTTCCCTTCCATGCCTACTTCATCACCATAATATATCATAGGTATCCCTAGGTAAGTCATTTGAAAAAATACCGCCAGCTTCAATCTCGCTTTCGCTGTTGCCTCTTTATCCCATCCTCTTCCTCTGCCGCATGCTGTCAGAAAACGTTCGGTGTCATGGCTGCCGATCAATTGAAACATGGCTAAATTCGCCTGATCATTATATAAAGCCTCCAAGTGGAGAAGTTGCTCCATGAATCCGCGTGGGCCCACAGTCTGTTCTGCGAAAAATGACAACATTGCATCACGCAGCAGATAATTCATCGCACCATCGAACATGTCCCCCCGGAGCCATTGGCCCGAAGCATGCATAACCTCTCCAATCAGCAGCAGCTCAGGATTCAATGCTTTCAGTTCATCTCTCACTCTGCGCCAGAAGGAAGGACTAACCTCATTGGAGACGTCGAACCTCCAGCCATCGATACCTGCCTCTTTGACCCAGTATTTAGCAACATCAATCATATATTCAGCAGCAGCCGGATGATCCAGATTCAGCTTAGGCATATATGCCAGATGGGTTCCGAAGGTTTCGTAGTTGGGTACCGGAGACTGGACCACAGGGAAAGAATCAATGTGAAACCACTTCGTATAAGATGAAGCCTCACCCTTCTCCATGACATCTTGGAAGGCAAAAAACTTGTCGCCGGAATGATTGAACACTGCATCCAGAATCACGCGGATTCCATTCCGGTGGGCAACCTGCACCAGTTCTTTCAAGTCTTCCATGCTTCCAAAATTCTCATCGATCATGTAATAATCGGTAGTATCATATTTGTGGGCAGACGGTGAGTCAAAGATTGGCGTCATATACACCAGATTTACGCCGAGCTCCCGTAAATAATACAAGCGTTCGGTTATTCCCTTCAATCCGTCTGGATGAAAGGAACTTGGGAATATTTGATACACGATAGATCCCTTTGTCCAGGAAGGAAACTCAAAAGCTCGTGGACGATGAATGTAAGGAATCTGGAATGAACCTGCCCTTTCTCGATTCTCAGAGATTCCTCTCTCCCCATACCAGGCATACATTCCTCCAGGATTCTCGGCGTAAAACAGGTATCTGCTGCGCCGCATTGGCGCCTCAATGACTGCTTCATAAATCTCATAAGCACCGGCAGAGCCTACCCGTTCCATAGTAACTGGGCGTTCACGACCGGGAGGCTCATACCGGTCACTGCTTACTACACTACAGGCAAGATCAAGCCCGGCGGGGACAAACAACCGCACTTTAAGAAGGTTTAATGTAACCGGGTATATAAACGGATCTTCACTGAGATGATGAAAAAACCAGGGATGGGACATGTTATTCTGCACTCCTTTTTTAAGTAAACCTCTTTAATGGATAGTAAAGTCAAGATTGCTCACGAATTGTGATATTATGGATGATAATAGAACCCGGGGAGGAGCCTCTTATGAAAATTACCATAGAGGATGTTGCCAGAGCCGCCAATGTAGCCAAATCTACTGTATCCAAAGTCATTAACGACTCTCCCAAAATATCGGTAGAAACCAAACTTAAAGTTCGCCGGATTATGAGTGAGATGAATTATATCCCTAATGACATCGCCACCAGACTTGCCAAGCAGAGCAGCCGTAACATCGGGCTCTTGATCGATATGTCCAAGAAGGATGAGTTTCTAAATCAATTCTTCTACAATATTATAGGCGGCATTGAAGCTGTGCTCGCTCCGCTCGGATATGAGCTGACGATCTCCAATGTTCAAAGTGGTTCCCCCGATTTCATGAACAGATTAGTACTAAGCAAAAGGGTTGACGGGCTAATTGCCAACAGTTCCGTACTGAGCGCCGAACTGGCCGAAGAACTGAACCGTCATCAGATTCCATACATATCGGTTGGGGAAATCCCTGCCCCTGCAAACTGGGTAGACTTTGACAATGAGTTGGGCGGTGAAATGCTGACACAACATCTGCTGAGCCAGGGATATCACCGTATCGCTTTTATTGGTGGTAAAGCTGAAGAAAGTATCTTTCTAAGGCGGATCGCCGGTTACAGAACTGTACTCCAAAGGAGCGGTGCATTAATTCGTCCAGAGTGGACAGTGAATGGTACTGCTGACGAGCACACGGGATATCAGGCGGCAATAAGCCTGCTTCAAGGAGAAGACCAGCCTGACGCCATGGTGTGCATGAGCAACTTCACAGCCTTTGGTGTTTTGCAGGCTGCCAGGGAACTGCAAGTAGACATTCCTGGAGAGCTCGGAGTGGCCGCCTTCGACGATTATCCGTTATCACCGTATACTTCACCTCCTCTTACATCACTAAATATTGATACCTTCAAGCTTGGAACAGCTGCCGGGGAAAGGTTGATGGAGCAGATGGAAGCTGAATCACAGGAATCCAGGCATCTGCTGCTGGAGCCTGAGTTGATTACACGTGAATCCACCTGTAGACATACATAGTTTCAGGATATACTGTAGAAGACATGAGTTATGCAATATCGATACCTCACTTGAATGAGCAACAATTAACCAATGAAGCCCCCTATACCAAAGAGCGGTCCCGTAATCGGGAATCCGCTCTTTGCCTTTTATCCTGCTGAAACCGGGTCTATTGATCCTTCCAGCGCTGAACAGTCAGGGTAACCAGCTGTACACCTCCAGTTGGAGTCAACGTACGGTTGGCGATATCGGTGCCGTTCGAATTGACCTCAACCGTTGTCCACGATCCGCGTGTTAACTTATACTGCACGGCTGTTCCTGCCGGCAGACTGAGTGTAATCGAATATTTGCCGTCGGTTCCTTTGGTTAACTGGTAAGCCGGATCGGCTGCATTCCAGCTGTTAAATGTTCCGGATACATACACAGGGCCAGTTGATGGGGTTGAAGCCGGCACCGTAACTTGTAGTGTTACACCATCGGGCTGCGGCTCACCGGAAGTAATTACCCCACCCGTCAGGCTCCAGGTTCCGGAAGCAAAATGATAATTCTGCGTACCGTTGTTGTCCCATGTACCGCTGCCGTTATTGAATGCGGCCGTCAGTCCTGCAGCACCATTCAGCGGAATAGTAATCGATTTATAGCCTGTGAACGATGAGGACGTCATCTGAACGCCAGGAGCAGTCGTCCAAGTTGTAGCGTTATCCAGCTTGTAATGAATATAGGAATTGGCATAGGCCGTATTCTTATAATAGATAGTTGCCGTCCCCCCTCCGCTTGGCAAGGTTAGAACGGCAAGCGCTGCACTGGCTGCCGACAAATTAGCTGCTGCGTCGTACGCTTTTACCGTATAACTGTAGTTCGTTGAAGGTGTTAAACCGGTATCCGTATAAGAAGTTGTGGCTGAAGTACCTACTTTGACATCATTACGGTAAATTTCATAACCGGTAACCCCCACAGTGTCTGTAGAAGCCGTCCAGCTCAGACTGGCGCTTGTCGAACCTACAGATGTTGCAGTAACATTCGTTGGAACCGTAGGTGGTACTGTATCCGGCGCTGAAATGTTTTTGGCGTAGACCTTGGAGACATTCGCACCTACGCTGACACTGATCTGTTTGCCGGTGGTTCCTCCCGATTGAACGGTAATCGTATCAGAAGGATTAAGCTGATTGACCAGTACAGTGCCGACTGTTAAGCTGCTCTCAGCACGTAATGGAATCGTAACTGCCTGCGTTCCGCTTGTGGCGTTACTGAATACGGAAATGACCTCCTGACCGGCATTTGTTCCGCTGTCTACGCGGCGGGAGAAGGCGTACAGGTTCTGCGCGGACCACATCTCACGCTGAGTTCCGCTCCGGAGAGCCTGATACTGCTGGCGAAGCTGGTTCAGCTTGGCAACATATTGATACGTATTGGTACTGGTATTGAAATAATCCTGAACGACGTTGCCGTTGGCATCCCTTTTCACCATAGACCAGCGGTTCCAGGTATCTGAAATTCCACCGCTGATAATTTGACCATTGCCATTACCTTTATTCTGCTCTGTCCCCTGGAAGACGACCGGTGTTCCACGAACCGTGAACAGGAATGTCAGAGCATTCTGCAATTTGGCAACACTTCCGCCTGCTTCCGTCAGGAAACGGTTGCGGTCATGGTTATCAATAAACGTAACCATATGATTAGCATTTCCGTTGTATAGTGAATCCTGGGCCAGTGTGCTTTTGACTGTGGAATCAAAGGATTGTCCATAAGCAAAGCTGTTCAGAATCGAGAAGAACATCGGGAAGTCCAGCATTCCCCACTCTTTGTCAGCCCCAACCCAACGGGATACGAACTCTGCATTGCCGTCAAAATTCTCCCCGAACGTGTTAACGCCAAGATAATCTTCAAGCGCACCGGCATCACTCGGTTTAATCAGCTTGGCGGCATCTACTCTCGCACCGTCAGCTCCGGTATAGGTGAACCATCCCTTTATGGAATCGAATATCGCCTGCTTCGCGGCAGGGACATCGAAGTCGATATCGTCAAGACCCGCCAAATCATGATTTTCAATATAATCCTGTGCCCATTGGTCATATCTGCCGTCTACCAGCGTCCAGTTAATATCTCCATTGTGGTGATACCAGGCCGGATTGTTGAACGGAGCAGCGGGCTGCAGGGAAGCAATATCATAAAATGCCTGCGTGTTCAGCATGTAATCACCGATATGGTTGGGAACCACATCAATGATTACTTTAATGCCCTGTGCATGGGCTGCATCTACAAGCTCTTTCAGTTTTTCTTTTGTTCCGAAATAAGGATTAGCTTTGTTCGGATCCTTCACGTTGTATCCATGGTAAGCTGTATTTCTTCCTGATCCATTATTGTCGCGGCTTGTAAGCTGAGGTTCAGCAACCGGAGAGATCCAGATGGCTGTATACCCCATGCCTTTAATATATGGCAGCTTATTAATAACTCCCTGCCAGTCACCGCCCTTCATATAGCGGAAATCCTCTTCTGAATCCTCCGCATAGCGGATGGCGGATCCGGTAGCATTGTTAGTCGTATCCCCGTCAGAGAACCGGTCGACCATAATTTGATAAATACTGTCGTTCTCGGTAACTGTACCGATACTGGCGGCAGACACTGTGGAAGGTGCAACAACAAACAGACTGATAAACGGGCTAAACAGCAGGGTCACAATCAAAAAGGGCACAAACCAAATCTTGCGTTTCATTTATCCTCTCCCTTTCATATTGAAGCGTTTTCACTTCTTGAAACATTTGCTCTCCGTAAAATCGAATGCTGTCTTGGCTTCAACGTTCTGAGACATAGGGCGTTTGTAGCGTGGAGATTGCAATTAATCGGCAAATCATTGGGAAACCGGTTTCCTTCTAGAAATTACCATGTTGTTTTTCAATTGTCAATCTCTCTTTTAAAAAAGGACAATCCCCACAACAAATCACTGCTTCCGGGACAGTCCTTGTTCCAAATACTGTTGAAGTAATAAATATAAAGAATAAAGCGTTCCTTTCTGTCAATCCTTTTTATATAATTGAACGCGAAAAAAAGGGAGCCTTAGGCTCCCTTTTCAGTTAACGGCTAATCTCCTCAAAGCTCTTTATTACAGCATATCCGCTAAAATGGTACCGGATTTCGTCGAGTTCAAATTGATATGTCCGCTTCACTTCCTGCGGCTTCCCGTTGAAGTCAACATAAGATATGCTTAACTGGATCTTAGAGACATACGGATCCCAGCTTTGATCCAGAACTTCTCCTTCTACGGTGAAATTATGTCCTAAGCTCACAAGGTCAACTGCTAACTGCTTGTGCTGTTCCAAAACACTCTCATCCGCTGATATTTCTCGAAGATCCGTAACATCCAATGTATTAAGGCATTCCGCCAGAATCGCTGGATAAGATCCCATCAACTCATCAACATAAAATCCGTCACCCTTCACGGCACCCTCACGCCTCTCCATATCCTCAGCGAAGTTAGGCCATTCCTTGATACGACTTAAGGTAAAGCTGTCTCCACTATTCTTTACTGTATATATCCAGTGAAATTCTTTAGTGGAAGCGGCTTTATCAGGATAATGGATTTCTATGACCTCTGTCATTTCCACGTCGTATTCGTCATCTTTATCCGTGTCAGAATATCCATACATTTCAGATCTTATTAGCTTTTCAGTGATCCCCCGGCTCGACAGATTACCCACCAGTTTGCTTTGTTCATCGTAAAGTTCGCTTCCTACGGTTAGTTCCGGCTTAACGATGGAGAAGTCACCTTTGTTTATAGCCAGTGTAAGATGCTGGAGATAATCATGCATCAGCTTTTCGATATTGTCCCACGAATGATCCGGTTCCTGCTCCGTAAATATAATATCGCTTACCGGTCTATTTTCTTTGCCCTGTTCATTGATTGGCGCGGGGCTTGGCTCATTGCTTACCTCCGCTTTCTTACTGCATCCTGCCAGCATTATCAACAGAAGGAGCATGATAAAACACTTCATATATCTGTATTTCACGATTGACCTCCTGTTTAGAAATTGATCCTAGTTCGTATAGATCATGGAGACCAAACCATTGGTAAACGTAACATAATTGAAATTGCCGAAGGACCAGGTCTCCACTTTAACGCCTCCACCAGTTAAGGTCGCAATATCACTTGGTTTACCCCAGCTTAATTCGACCTGCTGTTTCGTCATGCCTACGGAAATCTTACCGGCCTTGATCTTGGCCCACATCGAGCTGGAGAATTTATAAAGCTTGGTTGGATCTGAAGTGAAAAAGCAATCTTTAGAACTAAGGACATCAACCACAGATGAAGCTGTCATGTCATAGGAATTAATGATTTTACCCGATGAGAGCTTAAAGGAAATCACAAAATAACCCTTGTAATCCGGAATGATATCAGCAATAGTGACCTTCTGGAAACGGTAATCGGAATCAAAATTGTTAATCCAGTAGGTTTTACCGATAAGCTTTGACAGATTGCCTTGCGCTTTCTTCTTGATAATCAGGTCGGTCTGTTTCGTCTGAATCTCAAGCTCTGCTGCACCGAACTGGATCGTCATTACCTGATAAGTCCCGTCCCAGACCAACTCTGCACCCAGACCTGTTTTCATCAACGTAGCGGGGAACACAATGGCCCCGTCCACATTCTGCACGACGGCTGGCATTTTAATCTTGTTGCCATCCACTATAGCCGTATCGCTTCCCGTCTGCAGTTGAATCTTATGCTCTTGTAATTGGATGCTGAAGATTTTTGTTGCTGTATTGTATTGGACCGTACCACCCATCTGTTCGAAGACCGATTTTACCGGAATAAACATAGTTCCCTTAATAAAAGCTCCATTACCAATGGCATATTTCGAAGTAATGGTTACGGTCAATGTTTTGGAGAAACTGCCTGAAGTTACAGTTACCTTTGTTGTTCCTACGGCCATCGCCTTCAAGGTGCCATCAGCCTGCTTCTGCAGCAGAGTAGGCTTCTCGATAACCATATTTGCTTGCGAGAGGGGAATACGTTTAATATCGCCCCGGTCCCATTTCTCATTAATCTGCACACCAACACTGTCACCGACTGTAAATTCCGTGGAATCCATGGTGAACGTCAGATCATTAAGTCCTGGAAGCAAGATTTTTTTGGACACTCCGTTCGATGAAGAGTATTCCAGCATACTTCCATCTTGAGTTGTTAATATAAGATAATATGAGTAAGTCACAAGATCAGTAACTCCGGTCAGATTTGGAAACTTGTTGATCAGCTTAGCATCACTGAAAGAACCAGAATAGTCCGTTGACCATACGGTACCGTCCTTTAATAGAACAGTAACTGTTCCGATACTACCAAATAAGGCCGCAGCTCCATCCTCAGACAAAACAATCGGTATGTACTTCGTAAGATCTTTCTCATCAAAATTAAACTTCTTATACAATAGGACTTTGCCTGAGCTTAGAACAACCAGGATTTTGTCCACCGAGTAGGAAGAACCATAGGCTTCGATAGAGACTACTTCGGATGCTGAACTGAATTGTGCCACCTTTTTGCCGAATCCTGTGCTTGCCTTCAGCTCGCCTGACCGGGATAAAGTAACTATACTGTTGCCGGAGCCACCGATCATCGCAATATCGCTGTATTCGGTCAGTTGCTTGCCGGCTATGGTCCATACGGTACCGTCTGACTTCAAGAAATTGGACCCGGACACCTGAACCACACCGGTTTTATCCTGTACTACCTTGGGAGCATCGGAGCCATAAAGCTGGATGAGACTGCCATCCTTACTGACACCATATCCATTCTCCAGCTCAATCAGATTATAATTAAAATTCTGAAATCCCGAGTCGTCTGGAGTGTCTACCCACACTGTACCATCACTTAGCAACATATTGCCCTTATCATAATCGACGATATTTTTCCCATCTGCATGAGCGTGTTTGACCGGCCCCATCACTGAGATTGCGAGTACAGCGGTCAATGCCCATTTGAAAGCTTTCATTTACCAATTTCCCCCTTATATATAATCCTCAACAAATGTATCATATCTCCGTTGAATTTGGATAGAAATTGCCGAAAAAGTCATTGGATTGAAACTTTAATAAGATAAAATTAGAAAGAGATCTATATGTGAAGATACGGGGGGGACTTTATCTTGAGAAAAAGTATACCTATCGCTGCCGGTTTGCTGCTTATGAGTTTATTATCAGCAGGGTGCACCCAAGAGGAACGTAATGTTGAACCGAATCCGACCGTCATGCCAGAGACCCGTCAGAATGCAGCAAAAAACGATCAAGAGACCATTGAAGCCGTCTCCACTTCGCCAAACGTTCAGAAGATTACTTTTCATAGTGAATCGCTGAATAGAGAAATGCACTTCAATATTTATCTGCCGATTGGATATGATGAATCTCAGAAATACCCGGTTCTCTATATGTATCATGGATACGGAAGCAATGAGGACGCATGGATGCCTGATCTCGGAATAGACCAAGCGGCTGATGAACTGCTGACTGAGGGCAAGGTCAACCCCCTCATTATCGTTTCTCCGGAAATCAATAACAGCTATGGGTTCAATTCTTCTTCGGAAGGCAATTACAGTGATTATATTATTAAGGACATCATCAAGTATGTGGATAGTCATTTCAGCACAGATGCAAGGAGAGAAAGCCGGTATATCGGAGGGTTGTCAATGGGGGGCTGGGCTGCGCTGTATAATGCTTTCGCTCATCCTGAGTTGTTCAGTAAAGTGGGTGGTCATAGCCCTGCCGTGTGGATGAATAACTGGTCGGATACGGGTGGCTTGAAAGACTGGATTTATCCTACAGAAGAGATTAGAAAGCAAAGAGATCCCCTATTGCTTGCAGAAACGGCTGATCTTCAGGAGCTTGCCGTATATTTGGACTGCGGTGATGAAGACGGTTATAAATTTTACGAAGGCTCCGAGGCGCTCTATAAGAAGCTGAGCATTCATAACGTTAAGGCTGAATACCATTTATCCAAAGGCGGACATGACGGGGAATACTGGAAGTCCCATATGAGAGACTACTTACTCTTCTACTCCGGGAACTAACTTATTTCACGAGATCCAAAAGATTCGTATGATCACTACTTTCAAGAAGTTCAATATCTTGCCGGGTAACTATATAGGTATCTGTTCCGACTAATTAATTATCATTCACACCTGCATGACTTCATTCGGACGATAAAAAATACTTTACTCTCACAAAGAATAACGTTTTGTTTCCCTTGTTGTTGCACAACCGCTTTGAAACCTGTGATAAGATAAACCTAACTTATTTAAAAGGAGAATGCCAATGGACACGAGTCTGCGCAATCATAAAGAGGTGAGCAAATAATAAATTTTAAGGAGCGCTTACATGACTACTACCCTTACTAATCTTTTTCGAGGACAATTATTAAGATTCACAGCTTCATACCCTGGTGACGCAGAACAGATGTCCCGTTTCAGTGAAAATTTCGATTATCTGGCCAACCTGGATACTGATTATGCCGTTCCGCAAGCGGTCCATGCGTTCAAGGAAACAGAAAGCCGAAACCCAAGCGGAGTAGAATTTATGCTGCGGCCGCTGGATAATGACAAGTTAATCGGTTTTGTCGCCCTCTTCCGGATTGAATGGAACAATCAGGCCGCACGTCTTGCTATTGGCATCGGTGACCCGGACAATCGGGGCAAAGGGTACGGCGCCGACGCCTTGCAAATGATTCTCCGTTACGGGTTTATGGAACTGAACCTGCACCGCATCGGTCTGGATGTCATCGAATATAATGACCGGGCAATCCGTGCGTACATGAAAGCGGGCTTTGTTGAAGAAGGCCGTATGCGGGCGTCAGTGAAGCGGGGCGGTACCTATTATGACCGGATTATTATGAGTGTGCTGAAGGACGAGTGGCAGATTCACAATAACAATTAGTCTTTTCCTAATAAAGCCATAATCGAGTAGGAGGGGGCGGCGAGCCCCCGACCTCTCACACCACCGTACGTACCGTTCGGTATACGGCGGTTCATGGAATATT
>NZ_JBGJZO010000023.1:0-68618 GCF_042610485.1 Paenibacillus oryziterrae
TTAAGACCTCCAGCGCCGATGGTACTTGGACCGAAGGGTCCTGGGAGAGTAGGACGCCGCCAAGCAACGAAGAACCACTGTTGATTACTCAGCAGTGGTTTTTTTGTGCCTACATTATAAAGATGTAAGAAAGTTTGTGGATAAACTATAATGTGAAAAGAACTTATTCACATGTGTATAAGAAATTGCTTTGAAAAAGTATTCCCCAATTATTGTGGATACAACACAGATTTATGTGGATACATAAAGGAACACGGGTAGAATTACTAAGTTTAGGGGGACAAGCAGTGGATAACAACAAATTTCTCGTCTGGACAGAGCAGCAGTCGGTTTATGCCAGTGACACCGATTATCGATCCAAAGCAAAGCTGTCCTATATTTTGGACATCTTACAACGTGCTGCTGATTCGGCGGTTAATGCACTAGGATTAAGTTTAGAGAAGATGATGGAAGCTAGAATGGGCTGGATGATGATTACTCTGGATCTTGAAATTCAGCGCACGCCAAAACAAAATGATCTGTTGGCGGTCCGAACGTGGAGCAAAGGGACGAAAGGACCGTTATGGCAGAGGGACTATCGTGTTTTTGATGGTGAGAACGCAGAAATTGTTTCAGCACGGTCAATCTGGGCACTGGTAGATATGGATAAACGTAAAATTCTCCGCCCAACAGCTCTCCCAATCCAAGTGGAGGCTTACCAGGGGGATTCTGTTGGAGAAATTCCTAGTAAAGTATCTATACCAGTAGAGTCTGCCATGGAAAAGATATACCAGTATCAGGTGAGATACAGTGGACTCGATAATAATGGTCACCTTAACAATGCCAAGTATGGTGATCTTTGCTGTGATGCGCTAACACTTAGCGAGTGGGAGGGGAAGGAGCTTAAAAGGTTCCGGATTACCTATCTCCAAGAGGTTAAGGTTGGGGAGACCCTCACTATTTACCGTTCTGAGATAACTAGTGAAGAAATATATGTGCGCGGACAGAACGGTGATACGATATATTTTGAAGCTTGTTTGATTGTCTAGTCTCATAATCCGATTACGTGTGTTAGTGGAGTATAAGCGGCATTTCCTCATGATCAAAATGAGAGATGCCGTTTTTGTGCTTGTATATATGAATACTAAGTATTGCCTTTCAACCAGGCGATTCTTGCATAGTTGTAATTAATGCTATAATAAATTCGGAAATGGAAAGGAGATTATTATGAAGGTACTGGTGTTGGCCGAGAAACCATCCGTTGCTCGCGAAATAGCGCGGGTGATGGGTTGTAAGGATAAGCAAAAAAGTTATATAGAGGGTCCTCAATATGTAGTTACCTGGGCACTTGGCCATTTAGTCGGCCTAGCTGAGCCGGAGGACTATGATCATAAATTTGCGACATGGGCGCTTGAGGATCTGCCGATTCTTCCGGAGCGGACGAAGCTGAAGGTGCTGAGGGAGACAAACCAGCAGTACAAAGCAGTGCAGCATCTTATGAAAAGACAGGATATCAGTGAACTGATCGTGGCAACGGATGCTGCGAGGGAAGGTGAACTGCTGGCACGCTGGATTATGAATATGGCGGGTTGGAACAAGCCGTTCCGGCGGCTGTGGATTTCATCGCAGACGGATAAAGCCATCCGGGAAGGTTTTGCTGCACTAAGACCCGGTAAGGATTTCGACCGGCTCTATGAATCGGCGCGCTGCCGGGCGGAAGCGGACTGGATGATCGGACTGAATGTTACACGGGCCTTAACCTGCAAATTTAGTACTCCACTGTCGGCTGGTCGTGTTCAGACTCCAACTTTGGGGATGATCATGGACCGTGAAAGTGAGATTACTTCTTTTCGTTCTCAGGAGTTTGAGACTTTGACTGGTGATTTCGGGAACTTTCAGGCCGGTTGGCGAATGGATACCGGAGACGGCCGGATTTTTGATAAGGAAAAAACGGCTAGCCTAAAGGAAAAGCTCACGGGCCGTAGTGGAAAAATAACGAAGGTACATAAGAGTGAGAAAAGCGAGCCCCATCCGTTGGCGTATGATCTGACTGAACTTCAGCGGGACGCAAACCGGAAGTTCGGTTTCTCGGCAAAACAGACTTCAAGTGTGCTTCAGCGCCTGTATGAACAGCACAAGCTGGTTACTTATCCCCGAACGGATAGCCGTTATCTGACTTCGGATATGACGGGCACTTTGAAAGAACGTTTGGAGAGTATTGCAGTAGGTCAGTATGCGAGCCTGGCGCGACCGCTTCTGCGCAAGCCATTGCCTATAACTAAACGAATCGTGGATGACAGTAAGGTAAGCGACCACCATGCAATTATCCCTACAGAGCAGACGGTGCTGCTGAACGGACTAAGTGCAGAGGAGCGCAAACTGTATGATTTGATCGTGCGGAGGTTTATCAGTCTTTTTTATCCCCCTGCCCGTTATGATGCAGTCGCTGTAGTAGTCAGTGTTGAAGGTGAAAGCTTCCACGTTAAAGGCACTACTGTAAAAGATGCCGGGTGGCGCGAGGTGTACGGCGGTGAAATGGTTAACGAAGATGAGGAGGATGGTGAAGCGGAAGATTCACCAGGTACTACCATCAGGCTACCAGAACTCCATGAAGGATCCACTGTAACCCTAGGACGCTGTATTGTGCGTACAGGAAGAACACAACCGCCTAAACGTTACAACGAAGCCTCCCTGCTGACCCAGATGGAGAAGTATGGCCTAGGCACACCGGCAACACGCGCTGATATTATTGAGAAGCTGGTCAGCTCCGATACGATTGAGCGGCAAGGCAATTTACTTCACCCGACCGGTAAAGGTAAGCAATTAATCGGTCTTGTGTCCCCTCAGCTGAGAACACCGGATTTAACTGCACGCTGGGAGTCGGAGCTGGAGAAGATTGCCAAGGGACAGGGCCGTCCGGAACCTTTTTTGCAAGGAATCCGCAGTATGGCCCATGAGCTGGTATCCGGGGTCAAGTCCAGTGAAGCGGAGTATAAGCCGCATAATGTCTCGAACAGCCACTGCCCGGAATGCGGTACAAGACTGCTGGAGAAGAAGAGCAAACGCGGAAAGTTTCTCATATGTCCGGCTGATGATTGCGGATATACCCGTGCCGGTGAGAAGAAGTTATCCAACCGTCGCTGTCCGCAGTGTCATAAGAAGATGGAACTGAAGGAAGGTAAAGCCGGAATGTTCGTCCGCTGCTTGGCGTGCGGTATCACTGAAACGTTGGACAAGGACCACAAACATGTCAACAAGCGGGAACAGCAGAAGCTGGTGCAGCAGTACAGCAAACCGGAGAGCATAGGTTCGAATCTTGGGGAACTGCTGAAGGCCGCGCTTGAGGGGAAGAAGGATAAATAGGGAAGTCTAAGATTGAAAAGAGATAGAAGAGATAGAAATAAGGGATAAAATAATTGTAAATAAAAGGTGAAAAAAGAAGACGACAGAACGAAAAATATAAGTTAAAGAAATCTTAGGTGGAAAAATAAGTCACTGAGGATGGTACTAACTGAATAAGCGGTGTACAAGAGATACAGGTGCGCTCTCAATGAGAAAGAGTAGTACAAGAAGTAAAAGAAGTAGACAAGTAAAGTAGTAAGAGTAAATGAGTAAATCAGGAACGGAAATAAATAAAAAGCGGGTGGGGTTCATGGCAGCGAAGCAGCGGCAGACAGAAGAAGGAATAATAGAAACCCGTGAGCGTAAGGGCGGAAGCCGGTTTTATTTTTTGATGATTGTGTTTATGTTCTGGTTCTCTTCATATATATATGTTCCTGTGCTGTCACCCTATGTGGAGCATCTGGGAGCATCCTATGTGATGGTGGGGATGGTATTGGGTGTCTATGGACTGATGCAGATCTTATTCCGCCTGCCGATCGGGATTGGTTCGGATTATATCAACCGGCGGCGGCCGTTTATTTTTCTCGGACTGATCGCCAGTGGAGTCAGCTGCTTCATATTTATGTTGGGGGCGGAGCCGGGCTGGGCACTGGCGGCTCGTGCTGTATCGGGTATCGCAGCTTCGGCGTGGGTGGTATATTCGGTCATGTTCGCCGGATATTTTCCGAAAGAGGAAGCTGGAAAAGCGATGGGTATGCTGCAGTTCACGACAGTGATCGCCCAGTTGACGAGTATGATGATCAGTGGATATATTGTTGAGCACTGGGGCTGGAACGCCCCTTTTCTAATCGGGGGAATTGTTGCTGCTGCCGCATTATTCCTTGTCTTTCGTCTGCCGGAGCAGCGTCCGGAGAAACAGGGCAACGCTGTTCAAATCAAAGATTTAGCTGTTGTAATAAAAGAACCTCTGCTGGTAAGAGTTTCTCTGCTATCCGTATTGGCGCACTGCGTCCTGTTCATTACAATGTTTGGTTATACGCCAAATCAGGCGCTTGATATTGGTGCAAGCAAAGAGAGCCTGGGCTGGCTGACGCTGGCTTTTATGGTACCGCATGCGGTTGCTACGCTGTATGGATCACGTTCGTTCGGCAGGCTGCTGGGAGATAGAGGGACGCTCATACTGGGTTTTGCGGGGAGTGCTTTGTTCACGCTGCTCATTCCGGCGATGCCGACACTCGGAGCACTTTGTGCGACGCAGGTGGGGAACGGGTTTATGCAAGGACTTATTTTTCCGCTGCTGCTGGGTAAATCGGTTTCAGGTATCGCTCCGTTTAAGCGGGCTACGGCAATGGGATTTTATCAGGCGGTATATGCGGTGGGGATGTCGGCAGGACCTTTTGTGGCAGGCTGGATGAGTTCACTCTATGGGCTGACGGGCGGCTTCTGGCTGGGAGGATTCGCGGCTGTGCTGGCTGCTGTTCTATCATGGGTGTGGATGAAGGATAAAACTTCTATAGGCCAGGAGAAGCGAGTATCCGGCTGACCGGGTTTGTAAGGTTTATTGGTTTTTTGCCGCAAAGGGAATATAATATAAGTAGACAGGTTGCGAGGGGGAGGGGCCGGAAATCATGATCCAGGCGTTAATGATATGGTTTGTGGTTATTAATCTGATCGGGTACGTGGTGATGTCGGAGGATAAAGCCAAAGCCCGGAAAAGGCGGCAGCGTGTGCCGGAGAAGACACTTTTTCTGCTCGCCGCTATGGGCGGGGCACTGGGTGTGCTGACCGCGATGTACCGCAAACGCCACAAGACCAAACATTTATCCTTCCGGATCGGCATTCCGCTGTTGCTGCTCTTGAACATCCTGCTGTACAGCTATTTTTTAAGATAATATCTTTATGAATTATGGCTAGACAAACAGAAAGAGGTGGCGTATATGTTATTCTCAAAAATTTTACTTGCCTATGACGGTTCGAAAGCGTCCAATAAAGCATTGGAACGTGCGATTGAGCTGGCGAAGGTGACGCCGGGTTCTGCCATTCATGTCGTGCATGCCTTTGAGTTCCCGCGGTTTTTTATCGGGGAAGCGCTCGCGCCTCTGCCGGCTTCAGTCAATAAAGAATATTATGATCTTGCGGTGCAGACGACGGAAGAAGTGAAGAGCCGCCTGGAAGCCGAAGGGCTGAATACGGTGGTTGAGCTTCTGCAGGGATCGCCGGCCGAAGTGATATTGAAATATGCCAAAGAACAGAATGTGGATGTTATTATCATTGGCAGCCGTGGACTTGGCGGGATTCGTGAATTTGTTCTGGGCAGCGTTAGTCATAACGTCGTGCAGAGTGCGCGTATTCCGGTACTAGTGGTTAAATAAAATAGAGCATGGGAAAGAGGGGCACTGCCGGTGCTCCCTTTTTTTATCAGAAAGTGTAGAATCATCCTGCGCTAGCGAGAGTATTTCGGAGAAAAAATTAATTAGAACGATAATTTGTTTTGAAGGAGTCTTGAAATCATCCCAAAAACGAACGATTTAGTGAAGGATTTCGACAATGTTCGTGTTTAAGTTGACACAGGGTGTAGGGCATTGTTAAACTGAAGTTATGAATAGCTCGTATAAAACCGGGGATATGGCCCGGAAGTTTCTACCCGGCAACCGTAAATTTCCGGACTACGAGGAAATAGGATGATAAACAGGCGGGCAATGGCGCCCCGGACAACGGGATGTCTTGCCCTGTGTTTTTCGCTTGCTTCTCTCCTGATTCCTGCAGTAGTCCGATCCTCCGCAGCACCATGCGTAAGGACATCGGGCTTTTTTTTTCGAGTTTTGCGTATTTCATGAGGAAGCCGGGAAAGAGTGGGCATTATGAAGATATAAATTCGTGGACGGAAGGTAGGTCGAATATGTCTGTACAGGTAGCTGTCATTATGGGCAGCAAATCGGACTGGGATACGATGGAGCAAGCTTGCATAGTTCTGGAGGAGCTGGGGGTGGCCTACGAAAAGAAGGTGATTTCAGCACACCGGACACCGGATTTAATGTTCCGTTATGCAGAGGAGGCTGCGGGCCGCGGGATACGTGTCATTATCGCCGGGGCTGGGGGAGCGGCTCACCTGCCGGGTATGGTTGCTGCAAAGACAGTACTACCCGTGATCGGAGTGCCGGTGCAATCCAAAGCACTGAATGGACTGGACTCACTGCTGTCCATTGTACAGATGCCGGGTGGAATTCCGGTGGCGACCGTCGCGATCGGACGTGCAGGTGCAGTGAATGCCGGGCTGCTCGCAGCGCAAATCATCGGAGCCTTTGACCCACAGGTGCAGCAGCGTGTGCAGCAGCGGCGGGATGCGGTTCGGGATGAGGTATTGGAAGGCAGCGACAGCTTATGAAACAGAGAGAGCAGCAGGATAGAGTAGAGAGAGAACCGAACCAGGAGAAGCTGTGGAGTGGACACAGCGGTGAAACCAATACGCCCCGGACGCTTCGCCCCGGGGCAACGATCGGCGTGCTGGGCGGCGGCCAGCTCGGCCGGATGATGGCGCTGGCCGGAAGCGCCATGGGGTACCGCTTCGTGGCGCTGGACCCAGCGCCGGATGCGCCCTGCGGGCAGGTGTCGCCGCAGATTACTGCGGCGTACAATGACCGGGACGCGGCGCGGGAGCTGGCCCGCCGCGCGGACGTGATCACGTACGAGTTCGAGAATGTTGACGCAGGCGTAGCCGCGCTGCTGACAGAAGAATCGTACGTGCCCCAGGGCAGCGCGCTGCTGTATACGACGCAGCACCGCTTGCGGGAGAAAGCGGCAATCGAAGCTGCCGGCGTGCCGGTCGCTCCGTACCGCAAGGTCGGCAGCCTGCCTGAATTGAAGCAGGCGGCTGCTGAGCTGGGCCTACCCTGTGTGCTGAAGACCGCCACAGGGGGATATGACGGCAAGGGACAAGCCGTCATCCGGCATGCGGAAGAGCTGGAAGCAGCCTTCCGTCAGGTGGCACCAGGAGGCGGGGACACCCAAGCCTCTGATGATTCACCGGGATCAGCGGCCTTGGATACCGAAGCCGCTCGGCCTGAGCTGGTACTTGAGAAATTCATCACCTTTCAATGTGAAATTTCGGTGGTGGCTGCGCGCAGCGCATCCGGTGAAGTGAAGAGCTTCCCGCCTGCGGAGAACATTCATGTGAACAATATCCTGCATCTGTCCATTGTGCCTGCGAGGGTAACGGAAGACATTCAGCGGCGGGCCTGCCAATTGGCGGAGACCTTAATTGAAGGTCTGGATGCAGTCGGCCTGCTGGCGGTAGAGATGTTCGTCACGGAAAATGGTGAACTGTTCGTCAACGAGCTCGCGCCCCGGCCGCATAACTCCGGGCATTATACGATGGATGCCTGCGTAACCTCCCAGTTCGAGCAGCATGTGCGGGCGATCTGCAATCTGCCGCTTGGGGAGACCACGCTGTTGACACCGGTAGTCATGGTGAATGTCCTCGGACAACACCTGGAGGGGGCAGTTAACGCTATTACCTGTCCCGACGAAGCAGCAAACCGGCTGGGCATCGCGCCTAAGCTTCATATATATGGCAAGACTGAAAGTAAAACCGGCCGCAAAATGGGCCACATCAACCTGCTCTGCAAGGATACCGGAGACGGACTGTCCTGGGTGGAGCAAACTAACCTTTGGAGGAACTGACAAACCATGATTGAACGTTACAGCAGACCTGAGATGCGGGCCATTTGGACCGAAGAAAATAAATTTAATGCTTGGCTGGAAGTTGAAATCTGTGCTTGTGAGGCATGGGCGGAGCTGGGTGTAATTCCCCACGAAGATGCAGCCAAGTTGCGCAAGGACGCCAAATTTGATATTGACCGCATTTATGAGATAGAACAGGAAACACGCCATGATGTAATCGCCTTTACCCGCGCCGTATCCGAAAGCCTGGGAGCGGAGCGCAAATGGGTGCATTACGGACTAACCTCCACGGATGTAGTGGATACGGCACTCGGATACCTGCTGCGTCAGGCGAATGAGATTCTGGAGCGCGACATTATTAATTTCATTGAGATTCTTAAAGACAAGGCTGTTGCCTATAAAGATACACCGATGATGGGGCGCACCCATGGCGTACACGCCGAGCCGACAACCTTTGGTCTCAAAATGGCGCTATGGTACGAGGAAATGAAGCGCAACCTGGAGCGTTTCCGCCATGCCGCAAACGGCGTGCAGTTCGGTAAAATCTCCGGGGCGGTTGGCACCTATGCCAACATCGACCCGTCTGTAGAAGAATTCGTCTGCCGCAAGCTGGGTACAAGCCCAGCCCCAATCTCCACACAGACGTTGCAACGTGACCGTCACGCTGAATATATGGCTACACTGGCGCTGGTTGCCACTTCCCTCGACAAATTCGCCACCGAAATCCGCGCTTTGCAAAAGAGTGAGATCCGCGAGGTGGAAGAAGCTTTTGCCAAGGGTCAAAAGGGGTCATCGGCGATGCCGCATAAACGCAACCCGATCGGCTGCGAGAACATTTCCGGCCTGTCCCGCGTCATTCGCGGCCACATGATGACTGCCTACGAGAACGTACCGCTATGGCATGAGCGCGATATCTCGCACTCCTCGGTAGAACGGATCATCCTGCCGGATGCGACCATGCTGCTGAACTACATGCTGAATCGCTTCGGCAACATCGTGAAGAACCTGACCGTATTCCCGGAAAATATGAAACGCAACATGAACGCCACCTATGGTGTTCCGTTCTCCGGACGTATCCTGACCAAGCTGATCGACAAAGGCATGAGCCGTGAGCAGGCGTACGATACCGTGCAGCCTCGGGCAATGAAGGCTTGGGAGACTCAAGTTCAATTCCGTGAAATCGTCGAAGGCACACCTGAAATCACCAGCGTACTCAGCCCGGAAGAGATCGAGGATGCCTTCAACCCTTCCTGGCACCTGAAGCATGTGGACACCATCTTCCGCAAGCTGGAGCTTATCTAATCAATACTAAAAAGGTAGGTTAGTGGTGAACTGAGGAGCTCGATATATTACGAGCGGGAAGCAAGGGGTTAGGTTTTTCCGAGAAGCGAGAGCCTCGGAAGTGTTGAAATTCAGTAGCGGGTTTAATGTGGAACGAAGAGAAATTTTTGGAGCTGTAGAAACGAAGTGGTCGCCTTTATGGTTGGATTTCTACCGCGGAGAGCGGTTCAAATCAGGAAATCCAACCATAACAGCGATCGAAAGCCCAAACATTTATCGCAGTGCCCCATTAACCGCAGCCCGATTTTCAATTCTTCCAAGCAAAGCGGAAGAACCCCTCCGATTGCTTTTAGCTCAAGCAAATAAGAAAGATCATTAGTTCAAGGGAGGAAAGGTCATGACATCGCCGGCCATATCCACAGCCGTGGAACTCGTAAATGCGCCGCTGCTCTACAAGGGAAAGGTTCGTGAACTGTACGATTTGGGGGAACACATGCTGGTTGTCGTCACGGACAGAATTTCCGCATTCGATTACGTGCTGGACCCGGCCGTGCCGGAGAAAGGCAATGTGCTTAACCGGCTTAGCGCGTTCTGGTTCGGCAAGACGAAGGATCTGATCGAGAACCATGTCGTGCACATCGATGTGGAGCAACTTGGAGACATCGCTAAGGATGCTGAAGCACTTAAGAACCGCATTATGGTTGTACGCAAGGCGGAGCGCATCGATATCGAATGCGTGGTGCGCGGCTGCATTACCGGCGGCGGCTGGAGGCAGTATCAGGAGACAGGTAAGGTGAATGGCATTGAGCTTCCAACCGGCCTGCGCAAGAATGCGCTGTTGTCGGAGCCGATCTTCACCCCGGCAGCCAAAAACGATGTGGGTCACGATGAGGACATCCCTTTTGAACAAATGCAGGAGCTGATCGGTGCGGAACTCGCGCTGGAGCTGAAGGAGAAGAGCCTGAAGCTGTTCGCTTTTGCCAGAGAATACTGTGCGGAGCGCGGCATCATCCTTGCGGACTGCAAGTTCGAGTTCGGAGTGCTGGACGGCAAGGTGATCCTGATTGACGAGATTTTTACACCGGATGCTTCACGCTTCTGGGCTAAAGAGAACTTCGCACTTGATATAGAAATCGACAGTATGGACAAGGAGCCTGTACGTACCTATCTGGCATCATCCACTTGGGACAAGAACAGTACACCGGACCCGCTGCCGCTTGAAGTTGTAGAGGAAACGACCCGCCGTTATCTGGATATTTATCATCGCCTTACAGGCATGTTTTTATAATTCAATTTAATTAGGAGGAACTACAAGCGTATGTTAAAAGCGACAGTGTACGTCACCATCAAGAAAAGCGTGCTCGACCCACAAGGGGTTGCCGTTCAAGGAGCACTTCATTCGGTAGGTTTCCAGGAAGTTGAATCCCTTCGCATCGGCAAGTACATGGAGCTGACGCTCGACACCGATAACCGCGCTGAAGCGGAAGGACGTCTCAAGGAAATGTGCGAGAAGCTGCTGGCCAACACGGTGATCGAGGATTACCGCTACGAATTGGAGGACTAAACGTCATGAAATTTGCAGTACTTGTCTTTCCGGGCTCCAATTGTGATATTGATTGCTACAAGGCGGTAGAGGATACGCTGGGTGAACCGGTGGATTATGTGTGGCATACGGCGACGGATCTGTCGGCATATGACTGCATCATCGTTCCGGGAGGTTTTTCTTATGGGGATTACCTGCGCTGCGGCGCGATTTCCCGGTTCGCTCCGGTGATGGCCGAGGTGGCTAAAGCCGTGGAGCAGGGTAAATTTGTGCTCGGCATCTGCAACGGGTTCCAGATTCTGACCGAAGCCGGGCTGCTGCCGGGTGCGCTGCGCCGTAACATGTCGATGAAGTTCCGCTGTCATGATACAGTGCTTAAGGTTGTTAATAATGAAACTCCGTTTACAACCGATTATGCCAAGGATGAGGAGATCGTTATCCCTATCGCTCACGGTGAAGGCAACTACTACTGTGATGAAGACACATTGGCGGCACTGCAGGCTAATAACCAGATCGTATTCACATACAGTGACAATCCCAACGGTTCCGTGGCCGATATTGCCGGCATCTGCAACATTTCCGGTAATGTAGTCGGCATGATGCCTCACCCTGAGCGTGCAGTAAGCACTCTGTTGGGTTCCGAGGACGGCAAGCGAATGTTCACATCAGTTCTGAAGACTTGGAGGGATCGTCATGACACAGCAAGTATCCGTTAAGGAACCGACCGCCGAGCAGATCGCGGAGCAGAAAATCTACAGCCAATTCGGTGTATCGGACAGCGAATATGAGCTGATTACATCCTTTATGGGCCGCAAGCCGAACTATACCGAAATCGGTGTATTCAGTGTAATGTGGTCTGAGCACTGTGCGTACAAGAATTCGAAGCCGCTGCTGAGAAAGTTCCCTGTCACCGGACCTCATGTCCTAATGGGACCCGGCGAAGGCGCGGGGATTGTAGATATTGGAGACAACCAGGCTGCGGTATTCAAAATCGAAAGCCATAACCATCCTTCAGCGGTAGAGCCGTATCAAGGGGCTGCGACAGGTGTCGGTGGGATTATCCGTGATATTTTCTCCATGGGTGCAAGACCTGTGGCTCTCTTGAACTCGCTTCGTTTCGGGAAACTGGAAAGTGACCGGGTAAAATATTTGTTCGAGCATGTCGTATCCGGTATTGCCGGCTACGGGAACTGTATCGGAATTCCGACGGTTGGCGGCGAAATCATGTTCGATGACAGCTATGATGGCAACCCGCTCGTGAACGCGATGTGCGTGGGACTAATCGATCACGATAAAATCCAGCGTGGTGTCGCAAAAGGTGTAGGCAACCCGGTATTCTATGTGGGCCCTCCAACTGGACGCGACGGTATTCACGGGGCGACTTTTGCTTCGGTGGAGCTGAGTGAGGAATCGGAAGCTAAGAAGACGGCTGTTCAAGTTGGCGATCCGTTTATGGAGAAGCTTGTTATGGAGTCCTGTTTGGAGCTGATCGACAGCGGCATTGTTATCGGGATTCAGGATATGGGGGCAGCGGGTCTGACCTGTTCTAGCTCCGAGATGGCCAGCAAAGCGGGCAATGGGCTTGAGCTGTATTTGGATCAGGTGCCACAACGTGAAGAAGGCATGACACCTTACGAAATGATGCTTTCGGAATCCCAGGAGCGGATGTTGTTCGTAGTAGAACCGAAGGATGAGGCACAGGCGCAGGAGATTTTTGACCGCTGGGGCGTTATTTGCTGCAAAGTCGGTAAAGTTACGGATGACGGCCGCCTGAAGCTGTTCCATCACGGCGAAGTCGTCGGCGACATGCCGGTGACAGCTTTGGTGGACGAGTGCCCGGTATATAACAAACCGTCTGAAGTACCTGCTTATTATACGGAAAATGCCTCTGTCGATACGCTGCGTTACGAAGAAGTGAAGGATCTGGGCGGCGCCCTGCGCAAAGTGCTCGGATCACCAACTGTAGCCAGCAAGGCTTGGGTATACAATCAATACGATTACATGGTGCGCACAAGCACTGCGGTTCGTCCGGGTTCGGACGCAGCGGTAATTACGATTCATGGAACACGCAAAGGTCTGGCGATGACCACGGACTGTAACGGCCGTTATGTCTATCTTGATCCTGAAGTCGGCGGCAAAATTGCGGTCAGCGAAGCGGCGCGCAACATTGTCTGCTCTGGCGCCCGTCCACTGGCAATCACGGATAACCTGAATTTCGGCAGCCCGGAGAAACCGGAAATTTTCTGGCAGATGGAACGTGCGGTGGAAGGCATGGCGGAAGCCTGTCATGTCCTGGAGACACCGGTTATCGGCGGTAACGTCAGCTTGTATAACGAGAATGCCTCCGGCGCGATCTACCCGACACCGGTTGTTGGTATGGTTGGTCTCGTGGAAGATACAGATCACATTACGACTCAAGGCTTCAAGCAAGCGGGGGACAAGATCCTGCTCTTGGGGGCTACGAAGGCAGAACTGGGCGGCAGTGAATTCCAATATACAGTTCACGGTGTAACTGAAGGTCGTCCTCCGGCTCTGGATTTGGATACAGAGAAAAAACTGCTGGATGCTGTGCTTGGTTCGATTCGCGATGGTCTGGTACGTTCGGCGCATGACTTGTCCGAAGGTGGACTTGCAGCGGCGCTCGCGGAGAGCTGCATTAGCGGTGGATTTGGAGCTAATGTTGAATTGTCGGCTAACGGACTTCGTCCGGACGTTGCCCTGTTCAGCGAAAGTCAGTCCCGCATTCTGCTTACCGCAGCAGCGGACAAGGCCGACCAGTTGAAGACATATATTGCTGCTGCCGGTGTACCGGTTGAAGTGATCGGTACGGTAAGCAGTGAAGGATCGCTGTGTGTTTCCCTGGACGGAGTATCCGTTCTGGAAGAGCAAGTAGCAGATTTGAAAACCATTTGGGAGGATGCCATTCCATGTCTTATGAAATAAAGACCGGGAAAGAGCAGGCGGCCCCTATCCTGTGGACCGGCGACTTTTACAATGAAGGAACGGGCTCGGGAGATATTTTTGACACGTTAAAAGAAGAATGCGGCGTATTCGGAGTCTTCGGACACCGGGAAGCTTCATCCATGTCCTATTACGGCCTCCATGCCCTGCAGCACCGCGGGGAGGAAAGCGCAGGAATCTGCGTGGCCGACGGACGCAATTTCAATTACCACCGCGGGATGGGCCTGGTCAAGGAAGTCTTTGACAAGGACAAAATCGCTTCGTTGGTCGGGGATATGTCCATCGGACATGTGCGTTACTCAACCAGCGGCGACAGCCGACTGACCAATGCCCAGCCGCTGGTCTTTAAATATCGTGACGGTGATCTGGCGATTGCCACGAACGGGAATATTGTGAACGAACCTCTCATTCGTAAGCAACTGGAACAAAGCGGTTCGATCTTTCAGACTACAAGTGACACTGAAGTGCTCGCGCATCTAATTGCACGTTCGCCGAAGGATTTCGTTGAAGCCGCCAAAGATGCGCTGCGTCAACTGGTAGGAGGCTTTGCTTTTCTGCTGATGACCAATGACAAACTGTTGGTTGCTTCTGATCCGAACGGTCTGCGTCCGCTGGTCATGGGCCGCGTAGGTGAAGCTTATGTCTTCGCTTCCGAGTCCTGTGCGCTTGAGGTCATCGGTGCTACACTCGTCCGCGACATTGAACCGGGTGAACTGCTGGTGCTGGATAAGAACGGCCTTCTCGAAGACCGGTTCACCGAGCCGCAGCGCAAGGCACTGTGCGCGATGGAATACATCTATTTCGCCCGCCCTGACAGTGACCTGAACGGTTCCAACCTGCACTCCGCACGCAAGCGGATGGGCAGCCGGATGGCTCTGGAAGCTTTCGTCGATGCCGACATCGTAACCGGCGTCCCGGATTCCAGTATTTCCGCGGCAATCGGCTATGCCGAGCAGACGGGAATTCCTTACGAGCTCGGACTCATTAAGAACAAGTACACCGGCCGGACCTTTATCCAGCCGAGCCAGGAGCTGCGCGAGCAGGGTGTGAAGATGAAGCTGAGCGCCGTGCGCCGCGTCGTCGAGGGCCAGCGCGTAGTCATGATCGATGACTCCATCGTTCGGGGTACAACCTCACGCCGGATCGTCAACCTTCTGCGCGAAGCCGGAGCTGTCGAGGTGCATGTCCGCATCACCTCGCCGCCGTTCAAGAATCCTTGCTTTTATGGCATCGACACTCCGGACCGCCGCGAGCTGATCGCTTCCTACAAGTCGATTCAAGAGATGTGCGAGGAGATTAACGCCGATTCCCTGGCATTCCTCTCCCCCGAAGGCTTGATTCAATCCATCGGCGGATATAACGCCGATGATTATAAAGGCGGCCTGTGCCTGTCCTGCTTCGATAACGACTATCCGACAGAAGTGGATTTCGGCGGCGCGGAAAAGGACGGCTGCGGCTGTTGATTTGATAGCTGGTGAAGCCACCAGCGTTCACGCTTGAAGAGCTAAGCCCTTGTCATTGCTTTTTTGGATTAGTTAGTAAGACGCAGGCGAGAAGGCGGCGTCACAACGCTCATAGAGCTAAGCACTAGTCCTTGTCATCGCTCTTGATATTAGTTAGTAAGACGCGGGCCGGAAGCCAGCGTTAGAACGCTCATAGAGCTAAGCACTAGTCCTTGTCATCGCTCTTGAGATTTAGTTAGTAAGACACGCAGGCGTGAAGCCGGCGTCAGTACGCTCAGAGAGCTAAGCTCTAGTACGTTCTTGTTGTTCTTGCTTGCAGTCTTTCGCTTGTCCCTACGGAGGCGCTTGGCCTGGCCAAAGCGCCGAAGCCCTGCTGCCCCGCAAGGCGCGAACTGCGCTTGCGGCAGCTATCCGGTGGTTAGAAAGAGAGAGGGGCATGGAGAGGGATTTTGGAACTGGAGAAGCGTCAGCGTTCGCCTTTATGGTTGGATTTCTACCGCGAACAGCGGTTTAAATCCGGAAATCCAACCATAACAGCGATCGGAAGTCCAAATATTCATCGTAATGCCCCTCTCTCCCTTAACCACCCAAAAACCTGTTGCCCCGCAAAAGCGCCATCAAACTAATTTAAATGAGGTGTTCCAGTGTCAGAAGCTTACAAAAAGGCCGGTGTTGATATCGCGGCTGGCAATGAAGCGGTAGAACGAATGAAGAAACATGTGAAGCGTACGTATCGTCCGGAGGTTATGACGGAGCTGGGTGGATTTGGGGCGCTGTTCGGCCTCAATAAAGATAAATACGAAGAGCCGGTGCTGGTATCTGGAACCGATGGCGTGGGCACGAAGCTCAAAATCGCTTTTGCTGCAGACCGCCACGACACGATTGGTATTGACGCGGTGGCTATGTGTGTTAATGACATTGTAGTTCAAGGCGCGGAGCCGCTATTCTTCCTGGATTATCTGGCTTGTGACAAAGTAGTGCCGGAGAAAATCGAAGCTATTGTTGCCGGAATCGCCGAGGGCTGCCATCAGGCAGGCTGCGCGCTGATCGGCGGCGAGACCGCTGAGATGCCGGGCATGTATGCGGCAGGCGAATATGATATTGCCGGGTTTACCGTAGGTGTTGCCGACAAAGCCAAGCTGGTTACTGGTGCAGATATTGCTCCGGGAGACGTCGTCATTGGTCTCGCATCCAGCGGGGTGCATAGCAATGGGTTCTCGCTGGTGCGTAAGCTTTTGCTGGAAGAAGACGGTTATGAACTAAACGATGTACTACCTGAGCTTGGCGCGCCGCTGGTTGATGTGCTGCTAGCTCCGACAAAGATTTATGTGAAGCCACTGCTGGCGCTGCTGGAACAGCTCCCGGTGAAGGGAATGGCCCATATTACCGGTGGCGGCTTTATTGAGAATATTCCCCGGGTACTTCCGGATGGTGTAAATGTAGATATTAACTACGGATCTTGGCCGATTCTGCCGATTTTCGGACTGATGCAAGCTAAGGGCGGCGTAAGCAACCGGGATATGTTTACTACGTTCAACATGGGCATCGGTTTGGTGCTTGTCGTGAATGCGGCTGACGGTGAGCAGGCACTCCAGTTCTTGAATGCCAACGGAGAAGAAGCTTACATTATCGGCACAGTGACGGAAGGGGAACGGATCGTTACCTTTACGGGAGCTGAAGTGTGATGTCATACAAGAAGATTGCTGTATTTGCCTCCGGGCAGGGCAGCAACTTTGCGGCGCTGGCGAAGGCTGAGAAAGAAGGAAATCTCGGCGGCGGAAGTATTGAACTGCTAGTTTCCGACAAGCTGGAAGCACCGGTGGCACAGCGTGCTGATGAAGCGGGCATTCCCGCTCTTCTGCTGCGGCCTAAAGACTTCGCAAGCCGTGAACTGTATGAAGCGGCCATCGTGGAAGAGCTTCAGCGCCGGGAAATCGGTCTGATTGTGCTGGCGGGGTACATGAGGCTCATTACACCGGTGCTTCTGACGCCGTATACGGGACGGATCATCAATATCCATCCCTCGCTGCTGCCCGCTTTTGCCGGTAAAGATGCGATTGGACAAGCGCTGGAATATGGCGTGAAGCTGACAGGCGTCAGTGTGCATTTTGTGGATGGAGGTATGGATACCGGACCGCTTATTGCCCAGCGCAGCGTTATTGTCGAAGACAACGACACGGCGGGTACACTAGCGGAGCGGATTCATCAAGTAGAATACGAACTGTATCCAGAGGTAGTTGCTGCATTTGCCTCAGGCAGGGTGGAATTGATAGGGAGAAAGACGGTTATCCGTAGCCTGTAACTATTCTGTTAGCGGGCATGAAACGACATTACCCATTGTAATTGCGAATATCATCGAAACACCTCGTGGACAGGAATACAAATTCGATATTTCTCGGGAAATATTGCACAAAGTATATTTGCTGTCACATGTAAAAATTCACCAACTATAAACCGCACCTAACCGGAGGAGGACTATTCAAAGTGAGTATTAAAAGAGCGCTGGTCAGCGTATCGGATAAACAGGGCATCGTGGATTTTTGCCGCGAGCTGTCGGCATTGGGCGTAGAAATTATCTCCACAGGCGGAACTAGCACACTTCTGGCAAAAGAAGGCGTACCCGTCATCGGTATTTCCGATGTTACCGGATTTCCTGAAATTATGGACGGGCGGGTTAAAACGTTACATCCTGCAGTTCACAGTGGCCTCTTGGCAGTACGTGACAACGAGGAGCATACGCGTCAAATGACGGAGCTGGGTCTGGATTACATCGACCTCGTCGTGGTGAATTTGTACCCGTTCGCAGCTACCATTGCCAAACCGGATGTATCGTATGAGGAAGCCATCGAGAATATCGATATTGGCGGACCAACGATGCTGCGTTCGGCAGCGAAGAATCATGCGTTTGTGAGCGTGGTTGTGGATGCTGCGGATTATGATACGGTGCTTGAGGAAGTGCGTGCAGGGGGAGATACTACTCTGGATACACGCAAACGGCTTGCGGCAAAAGTATTCCGTCATACGGCGGCTTATGATGCCCTGATCTCCGATTATTTAGCTAATGTGACCGGTGAACCATTGCCGGAGCGCTATACGGTTACTTACGAGAAAATCCAGGATCTGCGCTATGGCGAGAATCCACATCAGAAGGCAGCGTTCTATCGCAAGCCTCTGGCTGATCAGGATACGCTTACAGCAGCGAAGCAGCTCCATGGCAAGGAACTCTCCTATAACAACATTAATGATGCCAACGCGGCGCTGCAAATCGTCAAGGAATTCGCAGAGCCTGCTGTAGTGGCCGTTAAGCATATGAATCCTTGCGGTGTGGGTGTGGGCGAAAGCATCTATGAGGCTTACCAAAAAGCATACAATGCTGATCCGACGTCTATCTTCGGTGGAATTGTGGCGGCGAACCGGATTGTTGATGCCGATACGGCCAATCTCCTGAAGGATATTTTCCTTGAAATCGTATTGGCTCCGGGCTTTACGGAAGAAGCGCTGGAAATTCTGACGAAGAAGAAAAATATCCGCCTGCTTGAAATTGGGGGCTTAAGTACTGCGGATGCTCGGAAGAGCAGTTTTGTAGTCACTTCGATTGAAGGCGGTATGGTTATTCAGGAGAGTGACGTTCATACTGTAAAAGCTGAAGAGCTTCAGGTAGTTACCGACCGCAAGCCAACAGAGGAAGAACTGAAGCAACTGCTGTTCGGCTGGAGAGTTGTTAAGCATGTGAAGTCCAATGCCATCGTGCTTGCAGCGGATGATATGACAGTAGGGGTTGGAGCCGGGCAGATGAACCGCGTCGGTGCCGCTAAGATCGCCATTGAACAGGCTGGTGATAAAGCAAAGGGTGCAGTTCTGGCCTCTGATGCCTTTTTCCCGATGGGAGATACGCTTGAAATGGCGGCTAAGGCAGGAATCACAGCAGTAATTCAACCGGGCGGATCAATCAAAGATGAGGAATCAATCAAGGTTGCCAATGAGTACGGCATTGCCATGGTCTTCACCGGTATCCGTCATTTCAAACACTAAACACTAAAGCGCTGGGGAGGCTCATATGGATATTTTAGTGGTGGGCGGCGGCGGCCGGGAGCATGCGATTATCTGGAGTTTATCCCAAAGCCCCAAAGCAGGGAAAATCTATTGCGCACCCGGCAATGCCGGAATTGCGCAGCTAGCAGAATGTGTGCCGATCGGGGTATTCGAGTTCGACCGGCTCACGGATTTCGCTAAAGAGCACAAGATTGATCTGGTGGTAATCGGACCCGATGATCCACTGGCAGCGGGCATAGTAGATGCATTCGAAGCTAAAGGAATTCCCGTATTTGGGCCACGAAAGAACGCAGCTGAGATCGAGGGCAGTAAGACCTTTATGAAGGATTTGCTGCATAAATACGGTATTCCAACGGCAGCCTACGAGAAGTTCGGAGAATATCAGGAGGCTTTGTCATATCTGCGTAAGCAGCCTTTGCCTATCGTCATCAAAGCGGACGGATTGGCAGCGGGCAAAGGAGTTACTGTGGCCTATACGCTGGAGGAAGCCGAGCAGGCACTGCATGATATTATGGTGTCCAAGGTGTTCGGGGAAGCCGGAGCCCATGTGGTCATTGAAGAATTTCTGGCTGGTCAGGAAATGTCGATTCTCGCTTTTGTCGATGGAGAGACGGTACGGGCAATGCCAGCCGCACAGGATCATAAACCTGTATTTGACGGTGATAAAGGTCCTAATACTGGGGGTATGGGCACATATTCCCCGCTGCCGCATATCGATGATAACATTATCCGCGAAGCGATTGAGACCATTATTATTCCCACCGCGAAGGCAATGGTGGCGGAAGGCCGGCCATTCCGCGGAGTATTGTTCGCAGGGCTGATGATATCCCCGGATGGTAAGCCAAAGACGATCGAGTTCAATGCCCGCTTTGGCGATCCGGAGACGCAGGTTGTTCTGCCCCGGCTGAAAAGCGATCTGCTAGACATCTTCATTGCGGTTACCGAAGGAAATCTGGCAGATATCGACATCCAGTGGAGCGATGAAGCGGCTGTATGCGTGGTGCTGGCGTCTGGGGGGTATCCCGGAACTTATCCTAAGGGACAGCCGATATCCGGTCTTGGCGATCAGGGGAGTCTTGTCTTTCATGCCGGTACTGCATTTGGGGAGAACGGCGAGATCGTTACCAACGGTGGAAGGGTGCTAGGTATTGTCGGAATTGGCAGCAATATTGCTGAGGCAAGATCTGCAGCTTACCTAGCAGCGTCCGGAATATCCTTTGAGGGCAAGCAGAACAGAAGCGACATTGCCATGAAAGCATTGATATGAGAAAAAGGACCGATTCATGAAATTTTTTGCGCATTTAGTCCTAAAAAGGGACTGACAAGTAGTATAAGAAGTGGTATACTACAAAACGTACGGGGGAAAATGTCCGGATATATACAGATAAAAGGTCTTTCCGATTGCGGAAGGGCCTTTTTTAAACGGTATGAAAGCATAATCGACAAAGGTATTCCCGGGTAGGTATTGGATAAGCCAAGGCTACACAAACTTTACGCAGAGGGATATTCTAGTTGTGGTGATAGTGATGGCCTGCTGGTGCATGGCTGCCTACAGATTTAAGGGGGAATAAGGTTTGATGAAGGTTGGAAGAAATGAACTATGTCCATGCGGAAGCGGCAAAAAATATAAAAAATGCTGCATCGACAAAGAATCCGCAGTTATGGAATCTTTGCTTCGGCTCGTAACCGCAGAAGATGCTGCTGCACAGGAAGCCGTTTTGCTCGAAGCCGTTGAAGCGGAGTCTGTCTCCGTACAGCGCTCTGAAGGCAAACTCACATTGGTTAAGCTTCGGAAAATGGTATCTAAGGATATGAAATGGGACAGCCCGGTACATGAACAACTGGCGCTTCATCTTATAGAGAGTATGAAAGATGGTTACGAGAAGGAAATTATTTCCGAAGCGTTGCTCCTTTGGAACGGATATTCCCGGCATGCTAAACCATCAGTGAAGAAAATGGGCTCTTATTGTGCGGCTATTGAGTATTTATTATCCGAGGAATATGGATTCCTGATTACACAGACAGAATTGTCTCAAAAGTATGAAGTAACCACGGCTACCGTATCACGTAACTATAAGGAACTTGTTGCTTACGTGGAGGAACATGGAATGGGCGGCGAAGCGGGCGAGTGGATCGCTGTGACTTCCGGCTCCGGGAGCCCCAGGGAGAAAGCAGAGTACCTCGTATCCAAAGCACAGGAAGCCAATACGCCTAAAAAGCGTGTGCAGCTTGCCCAATCTGCGCTAGAGATTTATGCGGACAGTACCGATGCATACATGGTTCTTGCGGAGGAAGCCGAGAATGAGCATGAGGCCCGGGCTTATCTGAAGGCAGGAATGGAAGCTGGGAAGCGTGAACTTGGGGAAGACTTTTTTGAGAAGAACAAAGGGCATTTCTGGGGGCTAATGGAGACCCGTCCATATATCCGCATTTGCCAAAGCTACGCGGAATCCTGCTGGTTTGGCGGTAATGGCGAGGAAGCGGCCAAGACGCTGGAGCATATTATTGAGCTTAACCCTAATGATAATACAGGTGCGCGTTACCTGCTGATCGCCGTGTATCTGTACACCAACCGTCTGTTTGACGCTGACCGTCTGCTCAAGACATATGGCAAGGACGATAAGGCGGCAGCAATTGCGTATGACCGGATCGTACTGGAGTTCAAGCTGAACGGAATTACCTCCCAACTTAAAATGCTGTACCGGATCGCGCGGAATGTGAACAAGCATGTGCCAGACTATCTTCTGGGCGGTAAAAGACTGCCGCATAATCTTCCGGATTTCATCGGTATGGGCGACACCAACGAAGCTGTTGAATATGTGATCATGCATTCGCGTCTCTGGGCAAGTTTGCCAGAGTTGCTCAAGTGGATGCTTAAACAATAGATTTTCACTCGGATTTTCTGAACAACACAACCCTTATTCGGTTGTGTTGTTTTAGATTTCAGAGACATTTTACAAACAGTTAACAAACATCTTGAAATAAATTGACCTGCGTATAAAACTTGTCTATATTTGTAATATACTACTAAATGCTGCCGTATGTTGATAGGTATGCAACACGAGTCATCTTGGTCAATGTAACCTTAAGGAGTGGTTTATCTGAACAATACAACCACAATTCGCAATGAACTGGAAGTATTTATACAACGTGAAGGGTTAACCTATAGCCAATTAGGTAGGAAAGCGGGCCTGAATGCTGGAACGGTAAGTCTAATCCTTAAAGGGAACCGTGTAATGGCAATGGATCAACTGGATCGGATGACAGCGGTGCTGTCTTTGCCTCCGGGCCATTTCTATGAGCAATATATTCAAGAGTGTATGGTGGAAGCCGTACCTAACTGGCGTAGAATTAAGCCTTTCCTATACCGATGCGCGGAACTTAACAAGCTGGAATGCATTAAACATATTGTTCAACTATTAATGGATAATTTAACTTATTCACCACTGCTCTTTGAAGTTGCGGAGGATTTCTTCATAGAGGCCAGACATGAGGCAGCGGCACTGTTGTATGAGAGTGTCGCAGTAAGTGAACGGCGCCAGCACTCCGAAAGACTCGCCTTTTGCCAATACCGGCTATTCACCCTTCGGCTAAGTGAGGATCAGGAACGTAATCTTCAGGCAGCCCTCCAGTTCGAGCCTTTCATCGATCGTTTGGATGAAATAGACCAGCTTGATGCTTTGAGGGATTTGGCCAATACATATCGTTCCATGCGCAGGTGGGATAGGGTAGAAAGTATAGCCAACGAAATGGAAGAGAAAGCGAGTGCTCAATTGCTATTTGCTCGTCAGCCTCTGCGAAAAAGGCAAGAAACGGATAAGAAGACGAAACAGCCGCTGTTCGTTTATCTTGCATTGTCGTATTTATTTCGTGCCAGTGTATGTGATTCGCGTGGGGATTATGAACAGGCCCTCAGGTATAACTACGCTTATGCAGATTTAAACTGGGTAGAGGAGTCGGACGAGGAGTCACTGCGTTGGGTGAATCTTTTTAAGGAATGGGCACATGCCAATATTTTTGTATCCAAGCTCTTATCTGGTGATCAAAGTGTCCTTCCGGAGTATGTTGAATTTATTGGAAAGAATAAAGATGAAGTGCTTACAGGTCTATTAAATATCATGAAGGCAGCTAATCAGTATAATCTTGATGTAGATGATATTCTGGAGCATTTTGAATCCGAGATTAATGTTTTAACGGATCAAAAACAATCGAAGGCGATGGGTTTGTACGCTAAGCTAGTGATATCTGAGAGGAGTATACGTTTTCTATATGAGTTAGCTCATTATCATTTGCGAAAGAAGGTATACCATACGGGATTCAATAATTTGTTAAATGCTTTGGGAAAATCTGTTATAATGAATAATGAAACCTATATCCTTAAGTGCGTGAGATTGTTCGAACGGTATAGGGTTTTTTCAACCGAGCAAATGCAACAAAATTATCAGGCTCTTTTAAAAGAGGAGGAAGAAAATGAAAAGAAAATTGGCGTCAATGTTAGTGGTATTTAGCTTCTTGTTTACAGTAGCAGGGCCAATTCAACCTCAGTCTCCCGATGTATTCACCACACTCTCTGATTATCACGGAGGTTAAGGAAGGGCAACCCCAACCAGCTCTATGGGCTGGTTTTTTAGTATACGTGAATAGGAAACAGTACAACGGTAGATTTTACGCTGTCATAGAGCTAGGGTATTTCTTACGAGAAAATGCTTCGTGATAGCATATGCGGTGTAAAGGGCGAAAATATTTAAGGCCAGTTAACCGCTGGTCTTTTCTGTATAAAAAAATTTTTTTCCAAAAAACTTTTGTAAGGAATTAGGCATAACCTCCTAAAATAAGTATAACAGGAGGTGTAGACATGATGGATAAGGGGTATCTTCAGAACGCAATGGAACAAGCCAGAGAAGAGCTTAATGTTCGGGTCCTGCAAAAGGGGATCGGAGACCCCAGTGTACTCCAGCAGTCTATGCTTCTAGACGAGCTTATCAACCAATACAACCGGATCTATTATAGTCAACCGAAAAGCAGCTCTCTGCGTAGTAACACTAGATAATACCGACACCAAACCACTAATAAAGCCTAGAGACATTACTATAACCTTCGTTGTCCCCGCTAAGCCCACGTTCAGTGGGTTTCTTTTTTTATCTCCTTGTTTATTAATTCACTCAATCTCTGGCACAAAACCTGACATGCACTTTAATACCCCCACTTTTTATCCGATATAAAAGAGTATAGAGGTCCTTTTTTTAATGAAAAGGTCGTTTTCCAGCGCTTTTTTTATAAATAACCTGACATGGACACAGTTAATTCACATGTCCCAGTAAAACGTTAAAGGGATAAAGGCGCTTTTTGCAGAAATAAGTCGAAAATACGTGAAAAATTTCAAATGTGTAGCATTTTAAACCATATTTATAAAGAAGGCGGGGACTCCTATGGTAAAGCGAAAGATAGACGGGAAAAAGCTTAAAGCAGGTGTAGCATCCACACGCAAGGGAGCCGTGCAATCTGTTCAATCCCTGAGAAAACTAAAGCCTCAGCAAGTGGTCAACTCCATATCCAACATGGGCATGCGGGGTAAACTGTTTGCATCTGTAATCTTGTCCGTCGTGCTCATTTTTGTTGTGGTTTCAGTTGTAATCTACGGCAACGCCAAAAAGATTATTGTTGAGGATCTGAACAGCTCTTTGAATTACGAAAAAGAACAGATCAGTGTGAAGGTGGATCAGCTGCTGCAGCCTGCTGAGGACAGTGTAAAGCTGATTAACGCCAATGCTTATGTCCGTGATTATATCACCGCTGTAAGCACGAAGGAGACGTTCAAAGAGACACCCGGCTACACTGAGCTTATACGCACGCTGAATCTGATCAAAGACAATAACAGCAGTCTGCTTAACGTATACATAGGAATTGATTCTATAAACCAGGTTATTACCCAGGATGAATTCGAACCGCCGGCAGACTACAACATGAAAGAGCGAAGCTGGTATACAAATACAGTCCAGAGTAAGAAGCTTACGGTTACAGACCCTTACATTGATGCCGGTTCGGGCAAAATGGTTGTCAGCCTCAGCGCACCGATTGTTGATGACAGCGGCAAGATTATAGGTGTCGCAAGTGCTGATATTTCGACAGAGCAGATTACAGAGGTACTGGGTGCTTTTAACTATAAGGGTAGCGGCTTTGCCACACTGATCGACAAGACGGGAACCTTTATCTATCATCCGAACAGTGATTATGTGCTGCTGAAGAAGATGGGTGATCTGGGCGGGGACTGGAAGACAGTCGGCGAAAAAATGGTGCAGTGGGGTAATGATGTCGTTAAGCAGAATCTAGACGGTGTTACCAGCTATATATCCTACGCGCCTGCTGTTGATAGCCAATGGGCGGTCGCGCTCATTGTTCCTGCTAAGGATGCGGAAAGTGCACTCCGTCTCTTCCAGACGATATTCGTATTGTCTATCTTAGCCTCTATCATCATAATGGGCGTAATTCTATACTTTGTATCCAGTAGCATCCTGAAACAAATTCCGGTACTTACAGCAGCTTTTCAAAAGGCGATGTCCGGTGATTTGTCCATCCGGGCTAAAGTTACGGCCAAAGGGGAAATTGGCGTGCTCGCAGAAGGTTTCAATGATATGATCGCGTCCCAGCAGAACCTCATCCGTGAGATTATGAAGAGCTCCCAGAGCATTTCAGGTGCAGTAGAGAATACGGAGATAAATGTATCTTCGCTCGATGAGAGTATCAGTGATGTGTCTGCGACCACCGAAGAGCTGTCGGCAGGGATGGAGCAGACCGCAGCCTCCATGCAGGAGATGAACGCCAGCACGATTGAGATTGAAAATGCGATCAGCAGCATTGCCCGGAAAGCCCAAGACGGGGCCCAATCGGCCAAGGCGATCAATGAACGTGCGGAGCAGTTGAAGGAGAGTGCGATTCAATCACGTCGTCATGCTGATGAGCTGTATGGACAAAGTGAAGAGAAGCTTCGCACCGCAATTGAACAGTCGAAGTCCATAAATCAAATCAGTGCGTTATCCAGTGCGATTCTCGACATAGCCTCCCAAACGAACCTTTTGTCGCTGAATGCTTCGATTGAAGCGGCGCGGGCCGGAGATGCTGGCAGAGGATTTGCTGTAGTAGCCGATGAAATCCGCAAGCTGGCAGAGACCTCGCGTGATACGGTAGCTGAAATACAGGGAGTGACCAATTCGGTAATTGGAGCAGTGGCCAATCTGGTAGAGGGTGCTGAAAGCGTCCTTGCATTTGTGGACCGCCAGGTGCTGAAGGATTATGATTCCATGCAGGAGACTGGACGACAATACAGCGAGGATGCCAAATATGTGGAGGATCTGGTCACGGATTTCAGTGCGACCTCTGAGGAACTGCTGGCTTCTATCCAGAATATGCTGAATGCCATTGGCGAGACTACTGTCGCTACAAGCGAAGGCGCAGAGGGAGCCGGCACTATTGCCGTCAAGGCAGAACATATCATTAATCAATCCGGAGGCATCGTCTCCGAGATGGAGGGAATCAAACACAGCACAGCCAAACTGCTGGAGACGGTATCGCGGTTCAAAGCGTAGACTAGTAATAGATACTTTGATAAATATTGCAACGAAATACGCCGACCTTGGTAGATTAAGCTGCCAAGGCCGGTTTTGTGCCGAATATATGATAGTTATAACCTTGAAAAAAATCTCCCGGAAGAGTATGTTACAATAAGCAAAAATAATCACAGTGAGGCGAAGTGTTCATGAGAGAAGGCGAAGACCGGATCGTAGGAATGGAAGATATCGTGCGTGCGCACCATATGCTCCGGGAAGTGATTGTTCGGACGCCACTGCAGCGTGACGCGGTGTTGTCTGCCAAATATAATTGCAATGTCTTTTTAAAGCGGGAAGATCTGCAGATCGTCCGTTCTTTCAAAATCCGCGGCGCTTACCATATGATCCGCAGCTTGTCCGCTGAGGAGAGCAAAAAAGGCATTGTCTGTGCTAGCGCGGGCAATCACGCACAAGGCGTGGCCTATTCCTGCAAAGCGCTTGGAATTCGAGGCAAAGTGTATATGCCGACAACAACTCCCAATCAAAAAGTGAAGCAGGTCCGTAAATTTGGCGGTGAATATGTCGAGGTAATCCTGAAGGGAGACACCTTTGATGATGCTTATGATGAGGCGCTTCAAGCCTGCATTGACTATGGGATGACCCTGATCCATCCGTTTGACGAACCTAAGATCATTGCCGGTAATGGTACAATTGCTATGGAGATCATGGAGAGCATGGAGCAGCCGGCTGATTACGTATTCGTTACTATCGGGGGAGGCGGACTAGCGGCAGGGGTAGCGACTTATGTGAAGACCGTTCATCCGTCGACTCAAGTGATTGGCGTAGAGCCTTCAGGTGCTGCATCCATGAGTGAGGCGCTGAAGCGGGGCGAAGTGGTTACCTTGAATGAAATCAATAAATTCGTCGATGGCGCTGCGGTTAAGCGAGTAGGCGGCTTGACCTATGATATTTGTTCGCGTCTGCTGGATGATGTGGTGAAGGTGCCGGAAGGCAAAGCCTGCACAACCATTCTTGAGCTGTACACGGAAAATGCCATTGTTGTGGAACCTGCAGGATCATTGCCAATCGCGGCACTTGATATGTACCGTGATCAGATTGCTGGCAAGACGGTGGTTTGTATCGTCAGCGGCGGCAATAACGATATTGACCGGATGCAGGAGATTAAGGAGCGTTCGCTGATCTATGAAGGCTTGAAGCATTACTTCATGGTTAATTTCCCTCAGCGGGCAGGCGCTTTGCGCGAATTCCTCTCCGAAGTACTTGGTCCTGATGATGATATTACCCGATTTGAATATACGAAGAAAAATGACAAGGATAACGGTCCCGCACTTGTGGGAATCGAACTGCTGTCAACAGATGCCTATACACCTCTGATTGAACGGATGGAGCAAAAGGGATTCAGTTATCTGGAAATCAACAAAGATCTGAACTTGTTTAATATGCTTATATAGTCTGACGGTTAATTATTTGCTAGTAGCAAAAGGCGGTCCCCAAAGCCATGGAAATGGCTGGGGACCGCCTTTTGTTATTTCTGTGGAATTTCCTTACTCAGGTACAGCTTGGCGGCATCATCCAATTTATATCCGTTATCCTTCAGCAGCTCCATGAAACCTTTCAATTTCTCCAGGAAAGGTGTAGCATCCGCGTGTTTAGCCAGTAGGGCGGTGTAGGCCTTTTGAGCTTCGAGATCCATCTCCAGATTATCGTAATGAAAAAGGGGTGTATTGTTCAACCCGTAGAAGGTGGAGCTCAGATACCTGGCATACAAGGTTTTCGCTGCCGTTATACGGTTGGAACGCGGATAAGCAGTGATGAAGCATTCAAGGGACAACGTGCGGGAAGCCACGTCGGACCAAGCGATAATTAGGCCATCATCCTTGGCTGACGGCAGATCAGATTCTGTAGCCATGATCGAGATGTAGTCCCGAATATCAGGAGTAACATACATTTTATATTTGCGGTATTTGATATAATCAATCACCGGAAATATGTTGCCCTCGGCGCTTTCCAGCTTATAACCGCTATCTCCCGCAGACTTGAGCAGCGTTCTTATCGCGGGGTATCCCGCTGAGTCAGCCAATTTGTCCATACCTGCGCCTGGTGTGTATATTTCTTTCAGCTTGCGTTGTATACTGCTGCCGGAGAATTTATCCTCCCAGGAGCTCAGTGCCGCTTTCTGAATATTCTCCAGCTTTAAGATCATAAGTGTGGCCCGGTAGGGAGTGACGGCATAAATGTTGTTGTTCAGGTAAGAAATAGCGGCAGGAAGCTTGGAAGACGATTTAAGCAGGGGGAGAGATGCCAGGTATACAGCCTCTGCATGATTGCTTGCATTAGCAGCGGACGAGGAGGAGGCTGATCTTTCAGAAGACGGCTGTGAAGCGGCCCCCGCTGTGCCTGCCTGAAGAGTAAGCGCGGCTGACAGTACAGCAGAGGCCAGAACCATAAGCTTCTTATTCACAATGAGTTCCTCCCTATGATTGCGGAATAAAAACAAGTGATTATTTCTTCATAAAAAAGAATTTGAGTCCGATCAGTCCGCAGATGAAAATGCCTAAGCTGACCCACGGGGAGAGAGGGATGAGTGGAAATAGCTCACCCAGGTATCTTCCGGCAAATACGATGACTACGGCAATTCCGATGTACACACCTAAAGCTCTGAACTCGAATTTGCCAATGGCAGGATTATCCGTATCCGAAAGAGAACCAAGCCATTTCATAATAACCTCAATGACGATAATCGAACCGAGCGCAATCACCAGCAGTGTGAACAGGCTAATCTGGCCGAAGATACCTGGAGAACCTGTGGTCCACTGGGAGATTAACCCTGCAATCGCCAGTGCACCGAATAGGCAGGTCAAAGCTGCCCAAGGGATCATAAGGATAAAATTCAGCCTGCTGCGGCCGGCCCGTGGAGGGGCACTGTCCATGATCTCTTTGAAATGGTCTTCGGGATGCTCGCCAAAAACTTGTTTTGCATTTCTACCTTTTTTCTGTGCCTGAAGCAGGTCCTTGGCAGCCTGGAGCAGGAGCTCTTCAGCGCGCTGGGCTTCTACCCGGCTGGCTCTCATGGCGATAATCATATCCTCCATATAAGAACGGTTAAAGGGAGTCATTTGTTCCCGTAACATATTATTTTCTTTAATCATTTCTTTTACTTTCATAGCGTAAGAATAGACCTCCAATATAGTGGGTGACTGTATCAGCCTTTACAGAAGAGTATACGGTTGCCAGACAGATAAGTGCAAGGACAAGCACCTTGCCATGAATGCATAATCCTCACGGATAAGTGAACACTGAAATTAGGATTACAGTTAACACCCGTGCTTAGCGGGAAAGGAGGGATGAATCATGCAGCATGATGAACGAGTGGACCGAAATATATTTGCAGGAGACGGGTTCGTCCCTGAGTCTGCCGATCAAGCGGTAAATGGCGAGGCTCCGGATACAGAAACCCAGGGTTCGAATTTATGGGAATGCTGTGCCGGAAGCCCAGAGGAGTGGCTGAAGGATTGGGAAGGCAGGCAGGAAACGCATGACATGTTCCACAACAGCTACGAGTAAATAATGTATCCGTACCAAGCCAGGACCTCTTTCGTTCCCAGCGGACAAAGGGGTCTTTTCATGTTGACAATTCGACTGACCAGCATATAAGATAAGAATATAATCCTTACTAATTTAATCGGAATAATAACAAATTGAAATGATTTGAAAATAAATAGATATTGTTGAGGAGTAACGAAGGGGAGGTTTGGAACTGTAGGAGCGGCAGCGACCGCCCGAAAGCTTTCCGTAGGAAAGCTCGCATCGGAAGCATATGCTGTCCCCGGATTTCATCCGCGTATAGCGGTATAAATCAAGAAATCTGGGGACAACAGCGGCCGAAAGTCCAAAACTCAACGTAGTTGCGGTATTCAAACAATAGATTTTTATAAGGAGGAATTGGCATGGAACGGTCAATCATCATTCGGCATGAAGGCGAAGAGCTGGCGGCAAGCATTCATTATCCGGTAAAAGAAAAAGGGACTTCCGGGCGCTGCAAGGATCGCGTACCACTGGCTATCATTTGCCATGGATTCGTCGGCAGTCGGATTGGTGTGGACCGGCTCTTTGTCAAAGCCGCCCGGGAGCTGGCGCAGGACGGTTACATGGTCATCCGCTTTGATTATGCGGGCTGCGGAGAAAGCACTGGCAGCTACGGCAGCGAGAATATGGAGTCCATGATTGCCCAGACACGGGCTGTCCTGGATTACGGTATAAGTGCAGGGGATGTAGACCCTACGCGTATCACGCTGATCGGCCACAGTCTTGGAGGCGCTATTGCCCTGCTGACTGGCGTGCGCGACCGCCGGGTGAAGAATCTGGTATTATGGTCGGCTGTCGGTTACCCCTTTAATGATATTGTGAAGATTGTTGGCCGTGAATCCTATGACAGAGCGGTTAAGAGCGGGTCGGCAGATCATGCCGGGTATGATTTCACGCCGGTATACTTCAACTCTCTGGCTGCCTTTCAGCCCTTTCAGGAAGCTGGTAAATTCAGCGGCGATGTGCTTGTCATCCATGGCACCTCCGATGATGTGATTCCAGTGGATTATGCCTTTTTGTACCAGAAGCTGTTCTGGACCCGTCCGGAGGGCCGCTGCGACAAAGAGATTATTTTTCAGGCAGATCATACCTTCTCTACGGGTGCGGCACAGCGTCAACTGCTTGAACGGACAAGGGATTGGATGAACCAGCAGGAGCATCAGCAGCAGGAATGGCAGAATTGGATGATTTAATAGCTTGTCCTCCACTCGCATTCAGCAATAAGAAGGGTTAAAATATAGGTGCAGTCCATAAACTGGGTTATGGAAGGAGGCACCTTATGAAATTACCTGCTTTTTTTATTGCACACGGTTCTCCACTGCTTGCCATCGAGGATAATGAATATACCCGCTTTCTGACAAGGCTGGGGCAGGATCTTCCGAAACCAAAAGGAATTGTTGTATTCTCGGCTCACTGGGACAGTCCCGAACAGTTGCTGACGGTGGATGGGCAGCACGAGGCACAGCATGATTTCTACGGATTTCCTGAAGAAATGTATGAACTTAGCTATCCTGCACCAGGTGATCCTCTTCTCAGCCGCAGGATTTGTGAATTGTTCAAAGCGGGCAATCTGGCCCATCAGCCAATTCTGGGACGGGGATTGGATCATGGGGTCTGGGTGATCCTGAGCAAATTGTTCCCGGATGCAGATATTCCGGTTGTAGCCCTTTCTGTAGATTCACTCCGTTCTCCCCTGGAGCAGTATGAGATCGGGCGAATGTTGTCTCCCCTGAGAGATGAAGGGATTCTCTTTATCGGCAGTGGCGGATTAGTCCACAATTTAAGGTTGCTCAAGGAAAATGATCAGCCGGAGGAGTGGGCGCTAGGGTTTGATGCCTGGGTAGCTGATGCGCTTCAATCATGGAACTTACCTTTGCTGTTCGCCTACGACAAGAAAGCCCCGCATGTCCGGGAGGCGGTGCCATCATACGGAAGCGAGCATTTCGTTCCGCTATTTTATGCAATGGGAACGGCAGATGAAGGAAGGCGGGCCCAACGGATGATTCAGGCGTACCAGTACGGAACGCTCAGCTTGAACTGCTGGATGTTTGATTAATTCATAAGACACAAAGGTATAGCCGTCATCGGCTGTACCTTTTTTTATGCAGAGGGCGGGGATATGAGTCCTGTCCGAGACAAATGGGGCAGGCTATGATTAAATGGAATAAGGTGCATATATTCAAAACACCCCTCAAGGAGGAACTAACCGATTATGACAGTGAACCGCTATTCTACCAGGCTTATTTCCTGTATTCTTGGCTCGGTGCTGCTACTATCTGCGTGCGGGCCGCAGGAAGCTGAGAACCATACTGCTCCGACTGCAGAACCTTCGGCGGTTCCGACGTCGGTCAACTCCCCGTTGCCGTCAGCAACGACAGCACCTTCGGTTACTTCGGCTCTATCCGGACTGACGGGCCTCCCGGTTACCGAGTCTATGCTTCCGAGGCCGCTTGCCGTCATGATCAATAATGCTCCAGCCGCCCGGCCTCAGTCGGGGGTTAGCGAAGCTGATATTTTATATGAAGTGCTTGCTGAGGGCGGAATTACGCGGCTGATTGGTATTTTTCAAAGTCACACCGGTGTCGTCAAGATTGGACCGATTCGCAGTATAAGGCCTTATCTGATCGATCTCGGGGAGAGCTATGGCGCAGTAACCGTTCATGCGGGCGGAAGTCAGGCAGCGTATGCCATTTTGCAGCAGCAAAAGAAAGAGGATATGGACGAAATCGGCAATGCCGGGTCTTATTTCTGGCGTGACAAGACGCGGAAAGCCCCGCATAATCTGTACAGCAATGCTGCGAAGTTATGGGAAGGGGCAGACAAGCTGGGCTATAGCGATAATCCCGGGGTTCCTAATTACTTGTTCAATAATCCCGATTATATGCCGCTTGGGGGAGAACCTGTCTCTGAGTTCAGCGTTCATTTCATGCTTCAAAGCTATAAGGTTGAATATAAGTACGATAAGGAGCGCCGTACATACCAGCGATGGGTAAATGATAAACCGCATTTAGACCTGAACAATAATAATCCGGTGGAGGCTGCCAATGTCATTGTCATGGGTGCTGATCATAAAGTGCTGGATGATGTGGGGAGACTATCGGTAGATGTAGAACTCGGAGGAGATGCGCTGCTCTTTCAGCGCGGGCAGATGATTAAGGGCCGGTGGATGCGCGAGCCGGATGATGTGATCCGTTTTGTGAAGGACGGAGAAGAAGTCTTATTGTATCCGGGAACGACCCACTTTCTGATTGTGCCGAACTCCCCAACCTTTGAAAGCCATGTGACGTATGTGCAGCAATAAAAGAACCGTTTAGAATAAGCGTACGGACAAGAGAGTACAATAAATAACAGCGAATAAATTAATCCATTAAGTTCCAGCTACTCCTTTGTATGCGGATTATTTTCGCGGATGTAGAAATTTGTTCATTCAGTGTAAAAAAGTTCGTTTCTTTTGCTTCTATCCAAGAACCGGATATGTTAAGATAACAAGGGTTGTCATCCTTTTCATGGGTTACCATGAGGCTGACCCGTTTTTTATTGGTAATTTTACGTAAAGGGGTATAACGATGAAGTTGAGAAAAAAGGATATTTTCTTCGAAACGCTTGAAAACATGGCGGATACCATTGTTCAGGCTGCGGATTACTTTGCTCAGAATATTACCACACTGGATGGTAATGTTGAGGAGTTCGCTGGAGTGATGAAGAAGTACGAGTCCCAGTGCGATTCGTTCACACACACAATCATAAAGGAATTGAACAAAACGTTTATTACGCCGCTGGAACGCGACGACATTATGGACCTGACTACAAGCATGGATGATGTCATTGACGGTTTGGAAGCATCGGCATCCCGTTTCTATATGTACAACTTGACACATGCGGATGAATACATCGTGCAGTTCGCGGAAATTCTGCGTCAAAGCGCGTATGAGATCCAAAAGGCGATTCACCTGCTGTCCCAGAAGAAACTTCTGGCCATTCGTGAGTATACGATCCGCCTGAATGATCTGGAGAACCAAGGTGATGAAGTGCTGCGTATCTGCACCAAGTTGCTGTTCGAGCAAGTGAAAGATCCGATCGAGCTGATCAAACGCAAGGAGCTTTACGAACGTCTTGAAACGACCACCGATAAATGTGAAGACGTAGCCAATATGCTGGAATCAATCATTATGCGCAATTCTTAAGGGGCCCGGAATATGGATACATCATTTATCGTACTAGCTTTAGTTATATTTCTTGCCCTGGCTTTTGACTTTATCAACGGTTTCCACGATACAGCCAATGCGATTGCTACATCGGTGTCCACACGGGCATTAAAGCCGCGGACAGCTATCGTCATGGCAGCTTCCATGAACTTTATCGGAGCGCTGATGTTCACGGGCGTAGCGAAGAAGATTGGCGGCAGTATCACGGATCCGGCTCTGCTGGATAATGGGGTAGATATTGTTATCGCCACCTTAATTGCCGCGATTATCTGGAATCTGGTTACCTGGTGGTTCGGTATCCCTTCCTCCTCATCTCATGCGCTGATCGGGTCTTTAGCTGGAGCAGTGTTTGTGGGAGCGGGCTCTGATCACATTAAGTGGGCCGGTTTCAAGGATATCGTGCTGGGACTAATTCTTTCTCCGATCATCGCTTTTGCCATCGGTTATGTCGTGATGACGATTCTGAAATGGATCTTTGCACGGCGTAGTCCACATACCGTTAACAAGGGTTTCCGGAGTATGCAGGTTCTTACGGCTGCCTTCCAATCCTTCACCCACGGTACCAATGATGCACAAAAGGCCATGGGTATCATCACCTTTGCTCTGGTAACTTCAGGCAAGCTGGATACTATGGAGGTTCCGCTGTGGGTTAAAATTTCCGCAGCTACAGCCATGGCGCTGGGTACATCCATCGGCGGCTGGAAGATTATCAAGACGATGGGCACGAAGATATTCAAAATCGAGCCGATCAACGGCTTTGCGGCTGATATTTCAGCGGCTTCCGTTATTTTCTCAGCGACACTGCTCAAACTTCCGGTAAGTACAACCCATGCCATTACTTCGGCAATTCTGGGTGTAGGTTCTGCTAAACGTTTCTCGGCTGTGAAGTGGGGCGTAGCTGGACGGATTGTTGTTACCTGGTTTATTACCATTCCAATCAGCGCCGTGCTGGCGGGATTAATCTTCAAAATTATTTTCTAAGAATAGATAAGTACCCATATAAGGCAGGTCTCCGGGAGACGGGGAGCTGCTTTTTTTGATGTCTAAAAAGAGATTTATGTCACAAAATATCACAAGAAAGTGATAAAAAACGTTAATCACTCAGAAAAGAAAATGAAATACCTCACATTCAGAAAAGAAAATGACATCAATAATTTAAACTTTTAATAGGATTGTGTAGGTTTTCGTAGTCTCTACAGTAAGGTGTGTTTTAAGTGTTACCATAGTTGACGGAGAGAAAGTCATTAGCGGTAGCTTAATTATTTTAGTTGTGAAGGAGGCCTTGGCGTTGATCGACTTTCATCAGGTAGAAAAGCATTATGGACATTTCCACGTACTCAAAAGCATTGATCTTCACGTGCAGGAGGGGGAAGTGGTCGTAGTAGTGGGTCCGTCCGGCTCCGGCAAGAGTACAATGCTGCGCTGTATTAACCGCCTGGAGACGATTACTAGCGGAGGATTAACGGTTAACAATGTAACTGTTAATGACCGCAAGACTGATATTAATAAATTGCGTAAGGATATCGGAATGGTATTCCAGCACTTTAATCTGTACCCGCACAAAAGAGTAATCGACAATATTACACTCGCACCGATTAAGGTGCTTGGCCTTTCTAAGGCGGAAGCTGAAAAGACGGCGATGTATTATTTGGAGAAGGTAGGAATCGCTGAAAAAGCTCAGTCCTATCCATCCCAGCTGTCCGGTGGACAACAGCAGCGGGTAGCAATCGCCCGTGGGCTTGCAATGAAACCGAAGATCATGCTGTTCGATGAACCGACATCGGCACTCGATCCAGAAATGGTCGGAGAAGTGTTGGATGTTATGCGCACACTGGCCCGTGAAGGAATGACGATGGTAGTTGTTACCCACGAGATGGGGTTCGCCAAGGAAGTAGCCGACCGCGTAATCTTCATGGATCAGGGGCAAATCGTAGAGGAAGCGGAGCCGGAGCAATTCTTTGCCAGTCCGCGTGAAGAACGTACCCGTACTTTTCTCAGCCGCGTGTTAAGCCATTAAAGAAAATATATAGAATCAGGGGAGGAAGAAAAATATGAAAATGTCCAAACTGGGTAAGCTGTTAAGTGTCATGCTGGTAATTGCAATGTTCGCACTCGCTGGTTGTGGTAACAATAATAACGCTGCAGGTAAATCCGGCATCGATAAGATTAAAGAGCACGGCAAGCTGGTTGTAGGTGTGAAGTACGATACGAAACTGTTCGGACTTAAGGACCCTGGCACTGGTAATGTAGAAGGCTTCGACATCGACATTTCCAAAGCCATTGCTAAGCACATCCTCGGTGACGAGAATGCGATTGAACTGAAAGAAGTGACCTCCAAGACACGTATTCCGATGCTGAATAATGGCGAAATTGATATGGTAGTGGCTACAATGACCATTACGGAAGAACGCAAGAAGGAAGTTGATTTCTCGGACGTATACTTCCAGGCTGGACAATCGCTGCTGGTGAAGAAGGGCAGCCCGATTACAGGTATTCAGGATGTAACTAAAGACTCAACGATTCTTGGTTCCAAAGGTGCAACTTCGATCAAGAATATTAAAGAAAAAGTAGAAGGCGTAACTGTACTTGAATTCGATAACTACCAGGATGCATTCAGTGCGCTCAAAGCCGGCAAAGGCGATGCGCTTACCACTGACGATGCAATTCTCTACGGCATGGCTGCTCAAGACCCAGGCTATGAAGTAGTAGGTGAACCGTTTACTGATGAGCCATACGGCATCGCAATGCAAAAAGGCAACACCGATGTGGTTAAGGCTGTGAATGACACGCTTGCTGAACTGAAAGCAAACGGCGAATATGATGCGATCTATGAAAAATGGATTGGAAAAGCTCCGGCGAAATAAATCATAACAGTCATAAAGGCAATTCATCACATCAGGTAGACGCGAAAGGATGGAACGGGTGAACCCGCCGGCCATCCTTTCGTGTTTGTATGTAGACTTATCAAGGGGCAGGTGAAAAGAATGGATTTTTCGATATTGACCGGGTATTTCGGCTCATATGTAGAAGGATTTTTTAATACATTACTGTGCAGTGTGATCGCCTTGGTCGGCAGCTTCCTGATAGGGGCGCTTATCGCCGTATTCCGCATCTCTTCCGTGAGAGGGCTGCGCTGGTTCGGGACGGGATATGTTGAATTTATACGCAACATTCCGCTGCTGCTGGTAGTATTCATTTTCTACTATGGGTCTTCAGCATTAGGGTTTTCGTTCGAAGGAATTATCGTGAACGAAGGATTCGTTGCCGGAACCATAGGTCTTGCAGTATATACTTCGGCTTTCATCGCGGAAGCCATCCGTGCAGGAATTATAGCGGTTCCGAACGGTCAGACAGAGGCGGCACGTTCATCCGGCCTGAACTATGTTCAGACGATGGTACATATCATTTTGCCTCAGGCGATCAAGCTCGTCATTCCTCCACTCGGCAACCAGTTCATTAATTTGATTAAGAACTCGTCCGTGCTGACGCTATTCTCAGGTCTTGACCTTATGTATTTCGCAGATACGATTTCAGTTGAAACCTACCGTACATTCGACACTTATATCTTCGTCGCGCTGTTCTATCTGGTACTGACGCTGCCGCTCAGCTATGGTATCCGAGTGTGGGAACGCAGACTGGAACGTAAATATTAGAAAGGAGGGATCCTATGGATTTTGCCGGTGCTTACTCTGCTGAGAACTTGAAGTTTCTGATGGAAGGGTTATGGATTACGCTGGTTGTGGCTTTTGCCGCGATTGCACTGAGCTTTGTGCTTGGATGCGTGATCGGAGTCATACGATATGCTAAAGTACCCGTATTGTCACCTATTATGTTCGTGCTTGTGGAGCTCATCCGTAATCTGCCGCTCCTCTTGATTATATTCTTTATCCGCTTCGCTCTTCCTGAGATCGGGATTCGCATGGGGCTCGTTACTGCGGCTATTGCCGGTCTGACGATATTTGAAGCGGCGATGATTGCCGAGATTGTCCGGGGCGGCCTAACCTCCATCGATAAAGGACAAATTGAAGCGTCACGGTCCTCCGGGCTTAGCAGCTTCCAGACCCTCTGGCATATTGTGCTTCCGCAAGGCTTGCGGCGCATGGTTCCGCCACTTGTCAGCCAATTTATCTCCCTGCTGAAGGATACCTCGCTTGCGGTGGTAATTTCCTTGCCGGAGCTGATGCATAATGCTCAAATCGTCATCGGGCACGGTTACACGTATACCATTCCAACCCTTCTGCTTGTCGCAGTCATCTATTTCACTGTGAATTTCATGCTGTCGATGGTTTCGAGACGTCTGGAGACCAAGACCCACTAGCCCGCAAAGTGTGTGAATTCGTTTGAAATTAACCGGGAGTATGGTACTATAATTGTCAACATCTCTAGGCAGGAGCAGTGGAGAATGGGACAATCCCTGATCAAACATAAAACTATACAGATTCTGATCGTGTCGGCGGGAACGGCTGTGGCCGGAGAATTCAAAATTAATCCGTTCAGCGGCGACATCTTCAGAATCGGCCTTGGCAGCAGTGCTTTTCTGCTGTTTTTGCTTTTAATGAGGCATCTTCCCTATATCAGAACAGGTGTGGCTACCGGAGTTGTGGTACTGTTGTTCCGTACCGGAATGGATCTTGCAGCAGGGACAGGAATCCCTGTGGAGCAGATCGTGCGGGGCCATTTCTCGGCGATGGTCTACTATATTGTTTTTGCACTGGGAATGGCACTAATCAAACGCAGGCTGGATGCCTTTCACCCGCTTGTGCTGGGAGGCCTCGCTGCAGTCATTGATCTGGTGTCGAATGAAATGGAGCTTTTGACCCGCCTCATTGTGCTCGGGACAACAACCTTCCGCCTCAATGAATGGACATTTCTGATGATGATCGCTATGCTGCGGACGTATTTTACTACAGGGATCTACAGTAGTATTTCCGTTAGCCAGATGCGGATTGTCCAGAATGAACAGAAACGGCGTATTGAGCAAATGCTCGGATTCGGCTCAGGCCTGTACGGTGAAGTGTTTTATCTGGAGAAATCCATTGGCACACTGGAGAATGTAACCTTAAACAGCTATGAGCTGTACAACGATCTTAAAGATGAGGGGTTACAGGTCCAGAGCCGTAAGGTACTGGATATTACCCAGCAGATCCATGAGGTGAAGAAGGATTCGCAACGGATTCTGGCGGGGCTAGTGAAGCTGGTGGACCGCGAGGTTACTGGTGATATGCCGCTTTCCGGCATTCTGCTGTTTACCGTGAAGAGCAACGAGAAATACGCTGAAATGCTTGGTAAAACCATTGTGTTTAATCATCATATTACCTCCGACTATACCACTACCGATTACATACCCCTGCTGACGCTGCTGAACAACCTGACCGCAAATGCCGTAGAAGCCATTAAGAATCATGGAACCGTTACCTTGGATGTATTTGAAAAAGGTGAAATGACCCTGTTCTCTGTTACTGACAGCGGCAGCGGTGTGAAGGAAAGGGACCGTGAGCTGCTCTTTGAGCCTGGCTTCACAACGAAGTTCGATGAAAAAGGTGTTGCGGCTACGGGCATCGGGCTTTCTCACGTTCGCGATATCGTAACTTCCTTTGAAGGGGAGATTAAAGTTCGTACCGCTCCGCATACTGGCGGGGCCATGTTTCAGATTGAAATTCCTACAGCACGGCTGAAGAAGGAGGAGTAGGCATGCCGTTTACTTTTTGTATCGTGGATGATGACGCAGGCGCCAGACGAATGCTGCAATATATTATCGAAGACAGCGGTCTCGGTGAGGTCGGAGGCATGGCCGAAGGCGGCGGGGACGGGGTAACCCTGATCCTCAGCGAATCTCCGGACATCGTGCTGATGGATCTCCTGATGCCTGACCAGGATGGGATTGAGACCATCCGTTCGCTGCAGGAGCAGGGTTGCAAGTCGAAGTTCGTCATGATCTCACAGATTGAGAATGGTGACATGGTCAGCCGGGCCTACCGGAGCGGAATCGAATTCTTCATCCGCAAGCCCATTAACCGGATTGAGGTCGAAGCCGTGCTGCGCAAAGTGCATGAGCGTTATGCTATTAACCGTTATCTGGATGAGATTAAGTCGAGCCTGGAGAAGCTGGAGGGGCTGCAGATCGGTGCTCCGCTGATGCCCGCGGCCAAACGTACCGTCCGCGAGATTCTTCAGCCAATTCTCATGAACATGGGTATGATCGGCGAGAGCGGCAGCCGTGATCTCATCGCCATGATGGAGCTTGTATCGGATCGTGATGATGCCGGCAATCTGCCTCCGCTGAAGGAGCTGTACGAAAAACTTGCAGCCACCACTAAGCAAAGCCCCGAGGACATCGCCAAAGAGAGCAAAGCTATTGAGCAACGTCTGCGCCGTGCGATTGCGGCAGGACTGTCCAATCTGGCTTCCGTTGGCCTGACGGATTACGGCAATCCCAAGTTCGAGCATTACGCTCCGCTATACTTCGATTTCGAGGAAGTGCGCTTGAAGATGAAAGAAATCGAGCAGGGCAAGGAGACCGGCAAGGTGAAGGTGAACATCAAGAAGTTCCTTCAGGTGCTGTATCTAGAGCTGCAGGAGGGCTTGGCCCGATAGAGGGTGAAGCTTCTGAGTCCGGGCAGGTAGAATGAGACAACGGGACAGCGGGACAATGAGACGGCGAGACAACGAGACAACGAGACAACATTAGATGCGAGTAAAACGAACCTCCGGAGCCGCTGACAGCGGGCTGGCGGTTATTTTTTTGCCGAAAAATGCGGTACAATGAACGGTATGGGATACGAAGGAAGTATAAATCTACTAAAAAGGGTGAGGGCAACGAAGGGGAGGTTTGGAACTGTAGGAGCGTCAGCGTTCGCCCGAAAGTTTTCCGTAGGAAAACTCGCATCGGAAGCATATGCAGTCTCCGGATTTTATCCGCGAATAGCGGTATAATCAAAAAAATCTGGAGACAACAGCGACCGAAAGTCCAAAACTCAACGTAGTTGCCAATAACCATTTGGAGTATTTAGTAATGGGAAGAGATAACGGAGGAGCAATCATATGATACGTACGCTTGCGGTAACACATGAGGGCGAGGTGCTGACCGGACTGCCGCTTCAGGAGATTCAATTGAAAGAGTATGCCTGGGTCTGGGCGGATTTCGCCATGCCTACCCATGAGGAGACACAACTGCTGGATACTTATTTTCACTTTCATCCGTTGGCTATCGAGGACTGTATGCATCTGCTGCAGCGCCCGAAGCTTGATTATTACGAGGATGTGCAGTTTCTCGTGTTGCATGCCTTGAATGACCAGACGCTTGCGGCCGAAGAGGTGGACTTATTCTTACATAAGCAGTTTCTCGTGTCCTATCATCATCAGGAGAAGTCCGAAATGGATGAAGCCTGGGAGCAGGTGCAACGGGAAATTCATAACCGTAAAGGCTGGTCAGGGGGTCCGATGGCGGCGGCTTACACCGTGATGGACAAGCTGGTCGATAAGTATTTTCCCAGCCTGTATTCGATAGAGGATGAACTGGCAGATCTGGAGAGCCGGGGGAGCAGCGAGTCCGTGGAGGAGCTGATGCGCCAGGTTTTTGATGTGCGCGGCCGGCTGTTGAAGCTGCGGCGGACGATTGTGCCAATGCGTGATTTGATGTACCGGATTGTGAACTCGCAGCATGTGCAGAGCAACGGGGAAGAACGGAATTATTTTGGCGATATTTATGATCATTTGCTGAAGCTGACCGATATGATCGAGGTGGACCGTGAGATGACGGCTGATCTGCGTGACAGCTATATCTCGCTTAACTCCAACCGGATGAACACGATTATGAAGACGCTAACGGTAATCACCACTGTATTTATGCCGCTTACACTAATAGCCGGGATCTACGGTATGAACTTTCAGTTTCTTCCGGAGCTGGGATGGAGGTACGGGTATTTCGGAGTACTGCTGCTGATGCTTGGGCTTGGTAGCGGGATGATTCTATGGTTTCGGAGCAGAGGGTGGTTCAAATAGAGAAAGACGCCGCTTATTTGCGGCGTCTTTTGCTGGTGGCGGGTGCATTGCGCCGGCGTTTCGAAGATGGAGATTTAGGGCGCTGCGAGGGGCGTCTTTTTTTACGCCGTTTGGGGGTATAGAGGGCAGCATCTTCTTCTGCCGCCAGTGCCCCGTTCTTCCCTCCCTTGCCTTTGCCGAAGTTGCTCATGACCAGTTTGAACATAGGTGCCATCTGCTGAAATCCGTTCATGACCTTCTGCACCTTGCCCATGGAACTCACGATACCGTCGATACCGCCCATTCTGTCGATCAAGCCTTTAATCTGATCCATATTGGCCAGATTCCCCAGATTTCCTAGGCCACCTAGCAGTCCGCCGCCTTTAGCGGCTTCTGCAGCTGCGGGAACCGCGAGTGCCGTCTCGGCTGCTCCGGCAGCGAACGGGGCCCCGGCGGCACCCGGAGAAGAGAACAAACCGCTGGCTCCGGGAGGCGGTACCTGAACATAAGGCTGGATGCCGGGGTAAGGAGATAGACTGTATGTTTCAGCCAGTGCGCGCTGGCTGCGGCGGGAATGATTATAGTAATGATCACCCATAATATCACATTCCTTTATTGTTGGATTACTATACTGTATGTCATGGGCGAACATAACGTATAGACGATCGCCCGGTTTTACCGGGTATTCGCGGAAAAGGGCGGAAGCCTATGTCTGCTTACGAAAGTGAAGAAACCGTGACTACGCTTGATTTTACAAGCTTTTGTAGTACTATAGGATAGGCGGCAAATGTTGACACGGGGAGGAAGGTTCTAAAAAATCAGTCTTTAAACGTGTACGCATGGAGTGGACACTTGTCCTTGATTTTCGGACTTTACTGCGTGAAATCGTTAATGCTTGAAAAAAGTGCTCCAGTACAATATAGTAGAGGCAGAAAGCCACTATAAATTTTGAAATATTAGTTAGTTTTATACGAAGATGTTCATAGTAGCTCTTGCGGGAGAAACTTAAATTATGCTAACGAAGCACAACTTTTGGAGGATGATATCAAATGCAGCTTAAGAAGCTAAACGATAAAAGTGTTGATCAATTATTCGAGGCCATTTTAACTTTAAAAAATATGGAAGAATGTTATGTGTTTTTTGACGACCTGTGCACCGTGAACGAGATTCAATCTCTGTCGCAACGGCTTGAGGTTGCACGCATGCTGGGTAAGGGTTCTACATATAACCAGATTGAAGCTGAGACCGGCGCAAGCACGGCGACGATTTCGCGCGTGAAACGCTGTCTGAATTACGGCAACGATGGATATAAAATGACGCTTGAACGCCTGGGTCGATAAGATGAAGCCCGGAATACTCATTATTAGCCACGGCTCCCGTGACGATGCATGGGTACGGAATGTAGAAGAAGCCGTGAGCGGCTTATCGCTGCGGGAAGAAGTGCCTGTGGCTGTCTCTTTCTTAGAGCTGGTCGAAGGCCGTTTGATTCAAGATGGAATTGATATGCTGGAACATGCAGGGGTCACAGATATTCTGGTGATCCCCTTGTTTGTTTCTTCCGGCAGTACGCATGTCGATGAGATAGAATATGCACTGGGTGCCAAACCGGAACCCGAACGGGAGACGGACTTGGAGCTTTTCAATGTAAAAGCGCGAGTCCACTATGGTTATCCGGTCGATGACGACCCGGATATTGCCCTTATGCTCTGGGATAAAATCCGTGGATGTTCCACGGAACCCTCCCGGGAGGTGCTCCTGCTTGTCGGCCACGGCAGTGTCCACGACGGCTTCCGCCAGCGCTGGCAGGCGGGAATCTCCTCGCTTGCGGCACGCGTGCGTGAAGTGAGCGGAACAAGGAGTTCTAATGAGGGGATTGCGGGAGAACCGGCAGGTGAAGTAATCAAGGCGGAAGGTGTTGCGCTCGCGGATTATGCCCTGCTGAATCCGGATAGTCTTAGGAGTAAGGTCGAGTACTGGGGCGGACAAGGGTATACCGTACTGCTTGCGCCGCTATTTTTGAGTGAGGGTTATTTCACCAAGGTCGTGATCCCGAAGAAGCTGCAAGGATTGGACTATCGGTATTCCGGCGAGACGCTGTTACCTCATCCGCTGCTGCGGCATTGGGTGGAGACTCAGGCCGGGCTACTGCTTGAGAAGGTGCGGCGGGAAGTGGAAATAGATCCAGGTAACCGTTAGGCTGGATTATTTTTGCGGACTACGGATTCCGGGGAGATTTTATATGAATGGTGAATATCTTATATAAGGTATGCGGTAACTACAGCATTTGGGGCAGAAATCAGCCGAGACACCTTGTTGCCGCCGAAATTATCCATTCTTGTTCCGCTAACATTGCTTGTGGGGTACTGAATTGGGTATAATCAGTTAGGTTATCTATTATATAAAAAACAGGTGGCGTTCCGGTAATGAAAACTGCGAGATTGATTTATAATCCCACTTCTGGACGGGAAGAAATGAAGAAGCGGCTCGCCGATATTTTGGACCGGCTGGACCAGGGCGGCATTGAAGCCTCCTGCCATGCAACAAACGGGGAAGGCGATGCTACGGCTGCTGCGGCAGATGCGGTAGAACGCGGGGGATACGACCTCATCATTGCTGCCGGCGGCGATGGCACGCTGAATGAGGTTATTAACGGGATGGCGGAGAAACCGAATATGCCTCCACTTGGCGTATTGCCTCTCGGAACTACTAATGATTTTGCAAGAGCAATGGGAATCCCGAAGAACTGGGAAGAATCCTGTGACCTGATCCTGCGTCAGGAATCACGCCTAATAGACCTCGGCAAAGCCAATGACCGATATTTCATTAACATCGCCGGTGGCGGAAGCCTGACCGAGTTGACATATGAAGTGCCAAGCAAACTGAAGACCATGATGGGCCAGCTTGCTTACTACCTGAAGGGTATTGAGAAAATGGCCAGCCTGTCTCCAACCGAGCTTGTCATCCGGGCGAACGGGCAGGAGCTGATTCATGACGAGTTCATGTTGTTCCTGATCGCCAACACGAATTCGGTAGGCGGTTTCGAGAAGCTGGCACCAGACGCGCGTATCGACGACGGCTTATTCGATGTCATTGCGCTGAAGAAATGCAATCTGGCAGAGTTCGTGCGGCTTGTCCGACTCGCCATCAAGGGTGAGCATTTGAAGAATAAGAAGGTCGTGTATTTCCGTACGGATGCGATGGAAGTAACCTCTCCGGGCCATGTCCAGCTGAATCTGGACGGTGAGCTGGGCGGCACCTTGCCGGGCCAATTCCGCATCCTGCCGCAGCATCTGCGGATTTTTGCCCAGAATACGTGATCGGGAAGCTGGCTGGAGTAGTTTACTACATGTGAACTACTCCGGCCAGTGGCAAACGGTAGAACGTGAACTTGAGAATGCTCATTTGGAACGGCTGTTCCCAGAGTTATGGGACTTGTCAGCTCTTTCAAATCATTCTCAAGTTCATCTTATATATGCTTGGAGTTTCTCGGGTACCCAATGCTAGGAATATGATCAACACTAACAGCAAAGCTAATGAAAGAAGTGAGTATATACACATGAGTAAACACCGCAGTAGACGCAATGCAGGCCGCCGGGAAAGCACAGCGCCTGTTGCCGGACTGCCCGTTAATAAGAACGACGAGGTTATGCTCGATATCATCGGCATGACCCATGAAGGCGAAGGGGTAGGCCGCGTCGAGGGCTTTACCCTTTTTGTGCAGGGCGCTCTTCCGGGCGAGAAGGTCCAGGCCAAGGTGCTCAAGACCAAGAAGCAGTACGGCTATGCCAAGCTGCTGAAGATCGTGGAAGCCAGCAGCGACCGCATCGGCCCGCCATGCGAGATCTATGACCAATGCGGCGGCTGCCAGCTGCAGCATATGGATTACACTGCACAGTTGGCGTGGAAACGCCAGCTGGTGGTGGACAACCTGGAGCGAATAGGGAAGCTGAAGGTGGCTTCTGGAGAGGTTGTTGATGAACGCGGAGCCACTGAAGGGATTCTGGTTCGCCCCACCATGGGGATGGCCGAGCCTTGGCGCTACCGTAACAAAGCGCAGGTGCCCATTGGCGTTGCCGAAGGCGGTCTCGTAGGCGGCTTCTACGCACGCGGCAGCCACCGGATCATCGACATGGAGACCTGTCTCATCCAGCATGAGCATAACGATGCAGTTGTAGCTGCTGTGAAGAGCATCGGCAGCCACCTCGGCATCTCGGCCTACAATGAGGAAACCGGCCGCGGACTGCTGCGCCATGTTGTCGTCAAGAAAGCCTTCCGCACCGGAGAAATGATGCTGGTGCTGGTAACGAACGGACGGGATATTCCGCATTTGGACGCTTGGCTAGGCAGCATCCGCGAACAGCTCCCGCAAGTGGCAAGCATCTGCCAGAACGTGAATACGAAGCAGACTAATGTGATCTTTGGCGATGAGACCCGCGTCCTATGGGGCAGAGATGTCATTTATGACTATATCGGAGACGTACAATTCGCCATCTCGGCTCGTTCCTTTTACCAAGTGAATCCGGCTCAGACAGAAGTGCTATACGGTAAGACAGTGGAGTATGCTGGGCTTACGGGTAACGAGACAGTAATAGATGCCTATTGCGGCATCGGAACGATCTCCCTGTTCCTGGCACAGCATGCCGATAAGGTGTACGGGGTGGAGATTGTCCCTGAGGCGATTGAGGATGCCCGCGCGAATGCCGAACTGAATGGTATGAAGAATGTAGTATTCGAGGTAGGAGCATCGGAAGATGTGATTCCTAACTGGAAAGAGCAAGGGATCACGGCAGACGTAATCGTCGTGGACCCGCCGCGTAAAGGCTGCGATCCGCGGCTATTAGAGACTATTTTGCAGATGAAGCCGGAGCGGGTTGTGTATGTGTCGTGTAATCCTTCCACGCTGGCACGGGATTTGCGGGTGCTGGAGGATGGCGGGTATACCACCGTGGAGGTGACTCCAGTGGATATGTTCCCGCATACGGTGCATGTGGAGTCGGTGGCTTTGTTGGTGAAGAGTGATGTAGCCAACAAATAAACCCCTGATATTACAAATAAAGACGTGCTAAAAATCGAATGAAGTCGTGATAAAACCATAAAATCGCTAAATGGAGCACGGGGTAAACCCAGATCCATGTTATTCCGCAGAGCCGACCGATTTTCGGGATTTCCTCCTGCATTTCGCTCGGTTTTTTTCTCTTTCTTTTACTCAGCCCCCCCTCGCCTATTCACCCATCTCATACCTTTTTTCTCGCTCCCTTTTTATTTCCATAACCTCTGGAATCCCTTGCCACCCCTGCATTCCCCATATTTTTCTCGACTCTTTTCCTCCAGCTTTTAAGCCTTTCTCATGTGTTTCTTCGGCTTTTTTAATCGTTCATTTCCTCTGATTAATTTCTTCCTAAATCCGGCACTTCACCTATGTTTTCTCTTGCTCTGACGGCAGATGGTTAGCTATTTGAAATAGAGAAGAAAAGGCGAGAGAAGGCTGAGATACCTTGCTGGAAGTGGGGGTTGGGCGATTGGAACGGGGGAAGGCGGGCCCTGCGAGTTTCAAGCCTTTCTCTGTGTGTGTAGCATGACTTTATTCAGATAATAATAAAGTCGTGATAGAAAAAGTTGAGTGAGAAATTGAAGAAATGAGTGTTTTGTAGCAAGAGTTTATTTATTCGGGCAACGGTGGAATGCGGGTTTGAGGGCTCTTTCGTATTATTTAGGTCAGCCAGAAACTTCTGGTTGGCCTAATTTTGTAGGTGTCTTAAGATGGCGGTAGCCGGGAGAACGTGGGCTCTTTTGGGGAAGTACCCCGTCAAAAAAACTGTTCTCCTACTATCCCCAATGACCATGTTTGAGCTGGTAGGGGCAATAGACCCCGCATCACAAGCGAAGCTATGGGATTGGAACCATCGTAGGTTTGCCGGCAAATACGATTTAGGAGGTTGTTATGGAACCTGTAGTGGGAGTCGATGTAGCCAAGAGATTCAGTGTGGTACAAGTATTTTCAAAGCGGAATGAACCGTATAGTAAAGCGTTAAGGATTTCTCATGAGAAAGAGGGCTTTGAGCAATTAGGGGAGATTCTAGCGGAACTACAGACAAAAACAATGCATCCACCAATCGTTATTCTTGAAGCTACGGGCCACTACCATCGTGGACTTGTCGGCTATTTAGAGCGCAGTGGATGGACGTATTTCATTGTTAATCCGTTACAAGCAAAGCGAGCGAAAGGCACACAATTACGCAAGGTGAAGACAGATGCTGCAGATGCCTGGCACTTAGCCGATATGTATTTACCGGGGAGATGTTACACCGCATCGTACGTGGGATGAGGGGTTTGCGGAGCTTCAACATGTCACCAGGCAGCATGAGTTTGTGACAGGGATGTATGTGCAAGCAAAGTTAAACATGAGGGCCTTGCTGGATCAAGTTTTTCCGGCATATGAGAAGGTATTTCGGGATATGTACTCTGTTACGGCACTGAGAGTACTGGCTCAATGCCTGGAAGGTCAAACTGAGGATCTAAGTGAGATCATTCAAAGAAGCGTAGGGAGATCTCATTCCCGGAAGTGGGTAGGAGCCAAGGTGTAACAGCTCGAGGAAGCACTGTCTCACTGGAGCGAACAGCCAAGGAGTCGTTCGCAAACCACCATTTTACGCGGGATGGTTGACTTACTGCTTGCGTTCTCCGAGCAACTGAGCGAACTAGAGAGGAAAATTAATGAAATGGCAACGAAACTTCCAGAGGTCGAATTGGTGAGAAGTGTACCGGGTGTCGGGGATAAGCTTGCAGCGGCGATTGTCGCCGAAATCGGAGACATTCGGCAGTTTAAAGAAGCAAACAACTTGTTGCATTTGCGGGTTTAGATCCTGGAATATTCAGTTCAGGGAAATTCACGGCAAGTAGTTCAAGAATTACGAAGCGCGGCTCCAAGAGGCTGCGTCGTGCTTTATATTTAGCTGTACAGTGTGGTATTCGCGGAGGAACAAATTCCAACATACGGGAATATTACGACAAAAAAAGAAAAGAGGGCAAGCCCTATAAGATGGTCGTGATCGCCTGCGCCAACAAGCTTCTCCATCACGTATACGCCATCCTTAGCAAGAACCAGCCCTACCAGCTACAACAAAAACCATATTTATCCAGAACCTTCACGCTAATTAGGGTTCTTTTGTCATGCTTTAAAAGTAGTATACCAAGAAGAACACGAATCACCAATACAAAACCCTTGACAAGTATTAGCTGGTTTTTTAGCAGGAGTTTATTCATTTTGAACAAGTGGTTCGGGCGATAAAAAGTAGAGTTCGACCACAACATATAGTGGTTTTGGAGTCGATTTCGGGGCAGAAAAACAGCGAAAAAATGACGTTTTTGACCCCGGAAAAAGGGCGGAAATATAGATGACATAGCAGTTTAAATTGAAAATCAGAAAAAATCAACCATACATTGGTTATGAGGAGGTATCAGACAGATGATAGTAGAGCGACTATTAAATAGTATTGGTTAAGCAACTTATTCATAGTATAAAATTAGGACAAGTTAAATTGAGTCTTACGTCAGTCAAAGGTATAATAAAACAAATGAAAAAAAAGAGACCAATTTAATGGGGAGCAAAAAATCAAAAGCAATACAGTAAAGAGTATAATCAGGACGCTGTAAATTACTACGACACATCTGGATAAACTGGAAAAGAAGGAGCAAAGGAATTGTAAATAAGCAAATCAACATTAAGTGCCTGGATTCCGTTGCAAAAGATAATGACGGCATCGTTGAACACTGCGGGTCTGGTAATTAAGTAGTGATGCAGACAAAGAAAATGTACGTTTACGTTAGGAATTGAAAGATGTAAAAGATGCTTTATAAATTCTAAAAAAGCTTTGAGCATACTGAATGATTAACGAATGTTATTTATACATTATTTGCCCAAAAGGCAGAAGTGCACAAAATATCCGTTAACAGTGTGCTCAAACTTATAGGCGTTTCAAAATCAGGATACTACAGTTCGTGAAACAGAAAAACTTCAAAATGGCAACTAAAAAATGTAAAAATAAAAAGAAAATAATTGAACCTTACTATGACTCACATCAAATATATGGAGCATCAAAGATTACAAAAGTACTTAATTAATTAGGTTGGAAGTATAACAAAAAATATGCTGGAGTATTAGCCTAAGAAGCAAAATAGAATCTGTCAGAAATTAATGGAAATGCCTATAGCAAGGAAAGCTTCAAACAGTGAAACTGAGATAGTATCAATTTAATTAGACTTACCTATTTTAACCGATATTGTATGACTTTTTGATTATTTAAAATATGTAATATGGTAATGTAATAACTAGGTTGAGATGAATACAAATGATAGGGTGATTCTCAAGTGTTAAATGTTTATGGGACCTCTGAAGGGGGTTGTTAATTTTTATGAATTGTTAATTTTTAAGTCGTAATTATCAAAAAAAAAGGAGTGATAAACAAATGTTAAATTTACGTATGAATACTAGTCGAAATTTTTTTCGCTATATGTTAATAATTTCTTTGATTGTACAGTTGGTATTTGTTCATACACCTATTGCAGTAGCTGCGGCTCTAGCTGATGAAACGTTTGATAGCAGTAACTTAGAAAGTTATGGTGGAAATGCGCTCACAGACCCATTTTTACTTAATGGGATTACTTATAGTATAATAAGTCCTAGTAATGCAGAGATGTCTGTTAACTATCCTGACACCAATTTTATAATTACTCCTAGTGGTGATCTAGGTCTTCTATATAATTTTTCGAATAATATTTCTGTTCAAGGTACTATGGATTTTCGTATGAGCTCCACAAATGGCTCGGAGTTCAAGATTGCATCAATGGAGTTAGATTTAGGGGTTTTTGATGGTGCAAATTCAACCACAGTAACCATTGAAGGTTATCGAAATGGAGTAAAAGTAACCACTGGGGTGAATACGATTAATGCCACCAACAGTGGAAATTATGGTTCTATACATTACTTGAGATCGAACCCAGGGTATGGGGGGACTATTACTTTTACAGGCACAGAATGGCAATATATTGATGAAGTTCGTTTCACAGGTGTAGACCTAATTCTGGCAATAGATGATTTGAATTTCGAGGCAGCAATTCCACCTTCTATTGATGTAGAAATCACAGGATTTGATGCCATATCAAACATAAGTGCAGGAACGGCAGGAAGTGCAACCTATGCTAATGCAGCAGCGGTAATCGCAGCATTGCCAGCCAGTGCAACAGCAAATACAAGTGCAGTAACAGTGCCTGTAACCACATGGGTAGATACAGATACTTACAATCCAGCAGTAGCAGGAAGCTATACCTTCACCGCTACACTGGGAGCCATACCAGTAGGATATGCAAATGCAGGAAGCCACACGGCAACCGTAGAAGTAGTGGTTTCAGCACCGGCAGATGTAGAGATCACAGGATTTGATGCCATATCAAACATAAGTGCAGGAACGGCAGGAAGTGCAACCTATGCTAATGCAGCAGCGGTAATCGCAGCATTGCCAGCCAGTGCAACAGCAAATACAAGTGCAGTAACAGTGCCTGTAACCACATGGGTAGATACAGATACTTACAATCCAGCAGTAGCAGGAAGCTATACCTTCACCGCTACACTGGGAGCCATACCAGTAGGATATGCAAATGCAGGAAGCCACACGGCAACCGTAGAAGTAGTGGTTTCAGCACCGGCAGATGTAGAAATCACAGGATTTGATGCCATATCAAACATAAGTGCAGGAACGGCAGGAAGTGCAACCTATGCTAATGCAGCAGCGGTAATTGCAGCATTGCCAGCTAGTGCAACAGCAAATACAAGTGCAGTAACAGTGCCTGTAACCACATGGGTAGATACAGATACTTACAATCCAGCAGTAGCAGGAAGCTATACCTTCACCGCTACACTGGGAGCCATACCAGTAGGATATGTAAATGCAGGAAGCCACACGGCAACCGTAGAAGTAGTGGTTTCAGCACCGGCAGATGTAGAAATCACAGGATTTGATGCCATATCAAACATAAGTGCAGGAACGGCAGGAAGTGCAACCTATGCTAATGCAGCAGCGGTAATTGCAGCATTGCCAGCTAGTGCAACAGCAAATACAAGTGCAGTAACAGTGCCTGTAACCACATGGGTAGATACAGATACTTACAATCCAGCAGTAGCAGGAAGCTATACCTTCACCGCTACACTGGGAGCCATACCAGTAGGATATGCAAATGCAGGAAGCCACACGGCAACCGTAGAAGTAGTGGTTTCAGTGGTAGCACCAAGCAATGATGCAACGCTAAAAGCATCCCCTTCGGTTAAAGGGCAAACAGTGACAAACATTGGAACCCCAAATGCAATATTAAGCAATGAAACAGCAGGAAATGTGACTATTACAGCAGCGGAGGCATCTAACAGTAGTAATGCAGGCAGTTTCATCACGATTTTTGACAAGAACAATGCCAACGCAACCGTAAAAGTTGTGAAGTATGCTTCAGGTACATCCACAGCAAACTTTGCTACGGATACAGCTTATGCAAATGGGATAATTAGCAGTGGGGATTTCTTTATTATTAAGGTAATCGCTCAAGATACAACAACGGTAAACTATTATAGAGTAAACGTTACGGTAACCACTACATCTAGCGGTAGCAGTGACGGCGGTATCATAACTACTCCGACAATTCAAACTGGAGCAGTAAATGTAGTAGTAAACGGCAAAACTGAAAACGCAGGAACAGAAACAAATTCAACAGAAAATGGTAAATCAACAGTAACTGTAGCAGTAAACAACAAGGTAATCGAAAGCAAGATCGATGAGGCAGTAAAAAACAACTCAACAGGACAGCAAAATGTTATTCAGATTCCTATTACGGATACAAAGTCAGACATGGTAAAAGTTGAACTTACAGGTGACATAGTAAAACAGCTAGAAACTAATACCTTTGATGTATCAGTAAAGCGTGGCGCAGTAGAGTACATTATTCCTGCAAAAGAATTAACTATATCAAATGTAGCAAAAGAACTTGGAGTAGCTGAAACCTCACTAAAAGACATCAAAGTTGAAGTTCAGATAACCAAACTAGATGATTTAGTTGTAGCAAAATACAACGAAGTAGCAAAAGCAAATGGAGTACAGCTAGTATTCCCACCAACAGCATTTGAAGTGGTCGCAAAGACAACAAATGCAACAGGAAAAACTGATGATGTAAAAATAAGTAAGTTCTTAAACTATGTAGAAAGAGTCATGGAAATACCGGCAGGTGTAGATCCAAGCAAGATTACAACGGGTATCGTTTTTAACCCAGATGGAACCTATAGCCATGTACCGACATCATTAAATCAAAAAGATGGAAAGTGGTATGCAAGCTTAAACTCCTTGACAAACTCAAACTACTCAGTAGTCTGGAATCCAGTCACAGTTAAGTCAGTTGAAAATCATTGGGCTAAGGATGCAGTAAATGACATGGCATCAAGACTAGTAATCTTAAATGCAGAAACATTTGAGCCAAACAAGACGATAACAAGAGCAGACTTTGCAGAGTATATTGTAAGAGCTTTGGGGCTTTATAGAGAGGGATCAACTCATGAGAATAATTTCAAGGATGTAAGTGTTACAGGGGCAAGAAACTTAGCTATACTGATAGCAAATGAATATGGAATTGTTTCTGGATATGTGGATGGTACATTTAGAGGAGATAACCAGATTACAAGAGAAGAAGCCATGGTGATGTATCAGAGAGCAATGAAAATCACGAAACTTACTGGTACAGACAAAGAGAGATATATGACTTACATGGATTTTACAAAGGTAAGTGGCTGGGCAGCAATCTATGTAAAAGACGTATTGGCAGCACACGTGTTTAATGGAACTACGGCAATGACCATTTCGCCAAAATCAAATTTGACCTATGCGGAAGCAGCACAGGCAATAAAAAATCTGTTGGTGGAATCAAAATTGATTAATAACTAAGTACACCAAAACGGAGTGCCGCAGAAAATTTGGCACTCCGTTTCAAATGTTGTGTACATTTATGGAAGTAGTTTGAGAAGAGCAAAGAGAGCAAAGAGAGCAAAGAGAGCAAAGAGAGCCTGCCCCCACTCCCTACTCTGGATGAAGATGGATACAGGATAATTTGTGCATAGCTATTTGCCAGAACGGAGCTATATTGAAAGCATACAGTTTTTAAGACTTTCTCATATGTTTCCTCGGTTTTTTTAATCGATCGCTGACTCTGATTAATTTCTTTCTAAACCCGGCACTTCACCTATGTTTTCTCCTGCTCTGACGACGGATTGTTAGCTATTTGACGTTGAAAAGATAAATGCGAGAGAAGGCTGAGATGCCTTGCTGGACGCGGGGTTAGGGCGATTGGAACGGGAGGAGGCGGGCCCTGCGAATTTCAATAAAGTCGTGATAGAAAAAGTTGAGTGAGAAATTGAGAAAAGCACGGTTTTGTAGCAAGAGTTTATTTATTCGGGCAACGGTGGAATGCGGGTTTGAGGGCTGTTTTTTGGCAGGAGTTTATTCACTCTGAACAGAACAGAAAATAGCGAATAAAAGTTAATGCGGGTTTGCCCTCTCTTAAGTGAGAGGGTGTTTTTTTGTCCTCATAAGGAGGCGGGCGGAGGATACGATTGGATTATAGGGGATGGTTTACCTATGATTCTCTTGGCAATAGGGGGGAGTGCATATCTCCTCAACAATCAAAGTGAAATTGACCGACACGAAATGATTATCCAACATATGGTAGAATGGTTTTACAATGAAAAGAGGAGGGATTCAGTTGAAAGGTAGTCCATATACCATTTGGATAGAGGCGGAGCAGTGGGCTGAAGGAGAATGGAACATACATGATGACAATACTGATGCAATAGTCACATTTGAAGATGGCTCGAGATGGGTTGCTTCTTTTTTTACATATAAAAACATTCAGACGCTCGCTAGAAAAAATCATCAAACTGGTGAGTTTTTAGGTGGTAAGTACTTTTGGGGAAGTGACATGATATTTGTTGATGAATGTAGTCGCAGCCGAATTGAAGAAGTCGTTGGATTCTGATGTTGATTTGTGCGAATAAAAAACCATGGTGGTGAATCAATGTTGAAAATATGGAAATACTCAACGACTGATGAATACTTTGATCTCTTGGATTTTCATGATGCGGTAGTAGAGAAAATTCAAGTGATGGAAAATCAAATTGTTGTAGAAATAGAATCCATAAACATATTAGCAGGTCATCCACTCAACCCTTACGAGGTGGCTAAGAATACTGATAAATGCAGTTTGATTTTCGTACATCCAATTTCCAGTGAAGCAACTCTTTTCCTAGAAGATAAGAATTTAAGGCACATTGAAAGTACTGACTTTAAGGAACTAGAGATTCTCAAATTTGATCGCTATAAACAAAATGACGGTTATTTGTACGAAATATTCGGCTCAGATAACACATTCTGTGAATGGAAGGTACAGGCAAAAGGTCTGATTCTTGATTGGAATGACTATGTTGGGGATGCTTGGTTCGTAGGCTGGGAGGGGGTGCCGGATTGAATCTCAAAACCAAAGTTGGCAGACCAAGTCGATGGTTCATCTGTGCAGGCCTTTTATTTATTTTGCTTGGCACTGGTTGTACTCTTAAATCGAAAGAGGGTTTGAAACCAGTGGCTGTAAATGTGCCTGCGAATGAGATGATTCAAATACCCTGGAATGAAGGATGGTCGGTAGCCGTAAGCGTTACCCCCGGTATTCCGTTCGAACTGCAGGGTAGCGAAGAAGTGACCTACGAAATATCTAGTGATACCCATTACTTATGTATGGAGAAACAGGGAAGACTTGAAAGCATAAGCGAGGCGGAAACCACAGTGAAGGCTGGGGAGCGATTTTACTGGAATCCCTTCTTCGGAGATTCTGCTAAGCATCTTACTGAAATCGGAACCTCTTGGATTAACATCGTTCGGGAGCAGGAGGGATATCCGACAGGACTGGTTATGGTCAAAATTTCACCTCTGTCAGAAAAGACTGGAAACGGAGACATGGATTCGAGGTTTAAAGCGGACATAGTCGCAAGCGTGGCTTTTCCTCAGCAAGACGGGGCTTACCAGATGATCTCTGAGGAAGATCTGAAGAATCTTGAAGCAGTAAGATGATTCCTATATTAAATAGGAGTCATCTTTTTTTGTCCCCAATAAAGATTGGTTCAGGTTGGGTAAAGGTATGGGCATTAGAATATGTCTTAAGCGGTGAGGTGGACAATGTAACGGTAGTGGTTGATGCTGGCGAGGATACCAAAGTGCAAATCGTCCTTGATGGCGTAAGTATTATCAACGAAGATGCACCTGCTATTTATGTGAAAGCAGCGGATATCCAAGGATGATCTCAAAATAACCGGTGGCGTATATACCATTCATTCCTCAGGGGATGCGATAGAGGCCAATGATGCCATTCTTATCAACGATGGAACGATTACGATCGATACAGATAAGGATGCCCTGCATAGCGAGAACGAGGAGGATGCTGCTCTTGGGAATATCTATATTGATGGCGGTACAATTGATGTAAGTATGGGTAGTGGTGATACGGATGCATTTGATGCCAACGGTGATATCTATATTAATGGTGGAACCATTAACGTAGAAGCATCTTCAGCCTTTGACGCGGATGGTACAGCTCAACTACATGGTGGCGATGTTACAGTCAATGGTGAAAAAATCACTGAAATCACCCAGTCTCGACAAGGAGGGGGAGGAGGAAGAGGCAGTAAGCGCCCATAGTTTAGGAACCGGATAAAATTTGAAAAGTGTACCACTGAACCCAAGCGAATTTCAGGAACCTCCTGAGATTCGCTCTTCTTTGTTCTTTTCCCGAACGTTATCCTCATGCTGACCACAGGTATTCCCTCACCATAGAAGGTGAAAAGCACTCCATAGTAAAACCGCAGCCATAGCGGTATTCATCATGCGATAATGCTTAGCGAACTGCCGTTGAAGAAGCCTGCCAGCCAAAGCCCATGTAACACAGCCGGATAGGCCAACCAATGTATTGCAGATCGCGCTGACGCCGAGCAGGACTTTAGAGTCGGAGTTAGGAAGGATGTAGCCGCTGTAAATCGTAATGGCGTACAGGATGATTTTCACGTTCACAAATTGCAGCAATAAAGCGGTCCAAAAGTCGCCTTTCGCATCCGTCGTCGCTTCATTCGGTTTACTTCGCAGGATATGAATCGCAAGCCAGACGATGTATGCAGCACCGATAACTTTCAGAATACCCATAATTCTAGGAAGGTCCTGGAACAATTCAAAAGAACCGACTGCGCAGACCGCCATTACTATGCTAAATCCAACGGCAACCCCCAGAAGAGTGTTCTTCCCCCTACGTATACCGTTTCGGTTGAACGCATTCAATACCAGAATATTATTGGGTCCGGGCGTGAACGCCGTGATCAATGCATAAGGCAAATAGGCCAAAATATAACTCATAACCTTGTAGGCTCCCTTCTTTTTTCATATAATACAGTCATCCGTTCCATAGAACAAATTGATATTTTCGAAATTAAACATCAATATTATTGAACTATTAGGGGGCAACATGGATATAAAATACCTTCAAACCTTTAAAGCGATCATCGGCGAGGGTAGTTTTACGAAAGCTGCCGCCAAGCTGAATTACACACAGTCCACGATTACTTTTCAGATGAAGCAGCTGGAACAGGAGTTATCTATTCAAATCTTTGAAAAAGTTGGACGGAATATGAATTTGACCAAAGCGGGGAAGGAATTAATTCCTTATGTGGATGAGGTGCTTGCTTCGCTTGATCGACTGTCCGGAATAGGCGGGAGCCTGGAGCAACTGAAGGGAGAATTGTATGTCGACGTGGCTGAAACGATCCTATGTTACCAAATGGCTCCGGTTCTCAAAGAATTCCACCGACTGGCCCCCAAGGCGAAATTGTTTCTGCGCTCCACCAACTGTTATGAGATTCTGGAGAAGCTGCGAACCGGGCAAACGGATTTAGGCGTTTTTTACCTCGACGAACGTCATGCCGGAGATTATCTTGAAGTCCATAAGCTTGGAGAATGTACGATGGACCTCGTCGCCTCTGCCAAAACGAAGGAGAGCTTCCCCGATTTTATAACGCCTGATCGGAATTTGGATTTACCATTTATCATCAATGAGCCGGACTGTATTTTTCGCCAGATCTTTGAAGACTATATACGTTCCCGGAAGATAACTATGGGTCATACGATTGAACTGTGGAGCATCCCGACCATTATAAATCTCGTAAAAAATAATCTGGGGATTTCTTATCTGCCGTCCTTTACAGTCAGAGACGATCTGGAGAACGGTGAATTATTCAAAATCGGGACGGCCATCGATGACCGGAAATTAACTGCAGTATGTGCTCATCACAAGAACAAATGGGTGAATCCGGTAATGAAGCTTTTTATTGAACTGACAACGAGACGAGAGCTTGGAACGCAGCACAGTGAATCGATTGGAAATGGGACGGGTATTGGGTTACATTTAAGTTGACACTATTTCGTCAGCACATATGGAAATACGATATCGCACATTAGGAGTATCTGGAGTGAAGGGAGAATGAACATGACAAAACATGAGATCAGCGAACCAAAACAGTTATTTCCGGATCAGCGTGAAGAACTTCTTACAACATTGAAGACCCGTTTTGAGAAAAACATGAACCGCCATCAGGGGTTGGAGTGGGATAAAGTGCAGGCCAAGCTGGAAGCTCATTCTGAAAAAATATGGTCACTCCAGGAAATGGAGAGAACCGGCGGAGAACCGGATGTGGCGGGTTATGATGCTGGAGCAGACGAGTATATTTATATCGATTGTTCAGCGGAAAGTCCGAAAGGCCGGAGAAGTATTTGTTACGACCGGGAAGCGCTGGAATCAAGAAAAGAACATAAACCACAGAACAATGCGATAGATATGGCGGCCGACATGGGCATTGAAATCTTAACCGAAGAACAATACCGCGAACTGCAGACGAAGGGTAAATTCGATTTAAAAACTTCGAGTTGGGTGAATACGCCTGATCGTATTCGAGAGCTCGGCGGGGCCATCTTCTGCGATCGTCGCTACGATACGGTCTTTGTGTATCACAATGGGGCGGAATCTTACTATGGCGCCAGGGGGTTCCGCGGCTCGCTGCGGGTCTGAGTTTATCCCATATCATTTAGCAAAAGAATAAAGCCGTGTCCCGTTAATCGAGGCATGGCTTTGTTGTAGTGAGTATGATTCCCTCGGGGTTATGATATACTTTGCTTAGTTTAATTACTTCGGGATAAAGATTTGTCCCGGTATATATTGAGAGGTTAATGAGATGACAAACAATTTTTGGCGTGATTTACCACGCCCCTTTTTTATACTGGCGCCTATGGAGGATGTGACGGATGTTGTTTTTCGCCATGTCGTCAGTCAAGCGGGCAGACCGGATGTGTATTTTACGGAGTTTGCGAATTCAGAGAGCTATTGTCACCCGGAGGGGCACCATGCTGTGCGCGGGCGTCTAACTTATACAGAGGATGAACAGCCCATTGTAGCGCATATCTGGGGAGACAAGCCGGAATACTTTCGTCAGATGAGCATCGGGATGGCGAAAGAAGGCTTCAAAGGCATCGATATTAATATGGGTTGTCCTGTAGCGAATGTAGCAGAGAACGGGAAGGGAAGCGGCCTGATCTGCCGTCCTGAACTCGCAGCGGAGATCATCCAGGCGGCCAAAGCCGGGGGACTGCCCGTCAGTGTAAAAACAAGGCTCGGTTTCACTGACATCGACGAATGGCGCGGCTGGTTAACCCATATTTTGCAGCAGGACATTGTGAATCTGTCCATTCATCTGCGCACAAGAGAGGAAATGAGCAAAGTACCTGCCCACTGGGAACTGATTCCGGAGATTAAGAAGCTTCGTGATGAGATAGCACCAGATACACTACTGACCATTAACGGGGATATCCCTGACCGTCAGACTGGCCTGAGGCTCGCTGAAGAGTACGGTGTGGACGGGATTATGATCGGGCGCGGTATTTTTCACAATCCGTTTGCATTTGAGCAGGAGCCGAAGGATCACACTAGTGAGGAATTGCTTGATCTGCTGCGGCTGCATCTGGATCTCTATGATCAATACTCAGGACAGGCACCACGTTCGTTCAGCCCTCTTCAACGATTCTTCAAGATCTATGTTCGCGGATTCCGCGGGGCCAGTGAATTAAGGAATACCTTAATGAACACCAAGTCCACAAACGAAGTGCGTGCGCTGCTCGATGAGTTTGGAAGCAAGGAGCATGATGGGGCGGAGGAACGTGAGGATTAAGCTGACAACTAGGGGGAGCACATGTCCTGGAGCAAATTGAAGCAACAACTGGAGGGCTTTCTCAGTCCTGCGTTAAATGGAAGAGTAGAATACCGCGCGCCTGCTTACCGCTATGTACCTGATAAATCAGGTACCTGTTATATCTCGGTAGATAAGAGGAACGTGCTCAATATGAGTGATAAAACGAACGCGATCCAGTGGTATCAAAGTGAGCTGGAAATTAAGAATGATCCGGATATTCAAATTCCTATCAGCAATGATGAAATTGAAGCGGTTCGACAAGAGACCAAGGGCAAAGTGCCGGAGGATCGTCTGATAGTAATGGCCAGAAACAGAAAAAGTACAGAACTTGCCAAAGAGCTTATGGCAGCTCAGGCTTTATTAAGTAAATCGAATTTTATGGTTGAGGCTAGTAAGTATTTAACGACTTCAATAGAGAAAAGCTTAGAGAGCAATGAGATATTAATGAATGTTCTGGCTTTGCTGGACAAGAGAGTTGGGAAAAAGCGGATTTTGAGCATGGCTGAGACGATGAAGTTGAAGCATCCGGTTGTGCAGTATTTCTATGAACTGCGACGTAGTGGATTGTGAAGTGAATCCGCGAATGATCTAGATAGCCAGGGGTATCCTTGGTTATCTTTTTTTTGAAGTGAGTTCATGGAGCGTAATGAATAAATTTCTTCTCCTTCTGCAACTTAAAGTAATTTCGCTTCTCCCGTTGCCATGTAGTCATATGAAAAGGCATTGGTCCCTGCGTTCTTTCGGCTGACGCCTGCCTTCGGATAGCTCTCCGTTAACCCTCAAGGGGCTTGTCGGAAATTCGTTGATTCTGTTTCTTCGATTGTTTATACTTCATATGTTTAAACCTCAAATCCATTCATTACATTTTAAACGAGATACCGGCCTTACTACGAGCTGCTTTTGAATGCTAAGAGATGAGATGGGAAGTGATGAATGTGACAACTAAAAGAAGAATCCCCCTTATCATAGCATCTGTTGCAGTTATGATCTTTGCTCTTGGGGTCATGCTATTCTCGAAGTCAGAACGCTTTGACAATGGCAGGGTTGATTTGTCTGAGGGTGAATTGAATCCAAATAAATGGGTGGCCTTAGATGGCAGGTGGGAATTCTATTTCGATCAATTGCTGACCCCACAAGATTTCACCGCTGAGAATAAGCCCGAAATGGACGCTCTTATAAAAGTGCCAAGCAGTTGGGATAACAATAAGGCGGGAGATAAGAGCTTTTCCAAGAAGGGGGTTGCTACCTACCGCTTGAACATTAAGTACCCGGTTACGCTGAAGGACCCAGCTCTTCGCATTCAAAATATTGCCACTGCTTATAAGCTCTATGTCAATGGTCAGTTTGCGGCTGAGGTTGGAAAGGTATCTGATCAGCCAACCCAATTTAAAGAAGGCGCGCAGGTGCTTATCATAGATTTGCCAACCGACAAGCAAGAGGTGGAATTGATTGTCCAGGTAGCTAATCTGAATTATGCCAAAGGAGGCCTACGAGAGAGCCCGGTATTTGGATCAAAGCAAGTATTAGAGCAACATCGAGAGACTCAGATGGCACTCCAGTTGCTTTTTATAGGCAGCGTTCTTATATTCGGGGTCTATTATTTATTGCTCTTTATGTTGCAAACAAACAACAGGACAGCCTTCATTTTTAGTATTCTTTGTTTTATCACAGCGTTGCGTTCATTAATATGGGGTGAGTTACCTATAATGATCTTTTCCCCCAATATTTCATACGAAGCATTAGCATATATTAATTATTTAACAGGCTATAATTTAATTCCGATGGTGATTCTGTTTATAGTAAGTCTGTATCCTTCGGAATATCGAACAATCAGTTTTGGCTTAATCTTATTGCCTACTCTGTTTTTTGACTGTCTATTACTAACCTCAACGGAGTTTATGTCGTTATTTACTAATTATTTATACATTAGCATGCTGTTACAAATGATTTATATCATTAGCGTTATGATCAAGGCAGTCATAAGAAAAAGAGACAACGCAATATTAATGTATATCACCATATGTGTTTATAGTTTGACTATAAATCAGGATATCCTTCATTTTAGCGGGATTGGGGGTATCCATGTAACGAATATGTTTTTATATGGAAACTTTGCTGTTGTTATTGCAATGTCTTATGTCCAGGCCAAACATCAGGCAAATACCCATAAAAAGCTTGTATTGTACAATGAAAATCTGCTTGAAGCTGATCGGCTAAAGGACAAAATAATGGCAACCGAGATGTCGTTTTTGCAGGCGCAGATTAAACCGCATTTCTTATATAATGCCTTGGATGCCATAGCCAATGTATGTGAAGAAGATGGAGACAAGGCTAGTGAACTCATCGTAGATTTATCCATTTATTTAAGAGGTTGTTTGGAATTTAATAGCTTGGATAAAATGGTGGCCTTAGAAAAAGAGCTAGAGTTTGTAGATACATATTTCAATATTGAACAGGCACGCTTTGGTCAAAAGTTACAGTTAGTTGAAGAAATCGAAATATCTTTAGACCATCAGATCCCTATGCTTATACTTCAGCCTTTAGTGGAAAATGCAGTTCGACATGGTATTTCAAAGAAGCAGCTTGGGGGAACGGTTACCGTACGAGGCAGGCAGCTGCCGGATGGTATAAGCATTGAGATTGAAGATGATGGTGTTGGAATTGAAGGTGAGAAACTTGCACGGCTCTTGACTGATGAAATTAAAGATCAAGGTGTGGGGCTCCTTAATATTCACCATAGGCTTCTTAGATTGTACGGAAGAGGACTTGAAATTAGAAGTGAAGTGGGACGTGGCACCTGTATAAGATTTGTAATACCGAAGGAGGATTCGCGGTGATACGGATTGCGGCAGTAGACGATGAGTTGCATGCGCTAAAAAGGTTTGAAAGAATGGTATCCAAAATAAATGAAATTGAGCTATGTGGTCTGTTCGAAACAGGAGAACAGCTGTTAGGATATCTACAAGAACACACACTGGATGCCGTTTTCTTAGATATTGAAATGCCTGATATCAATGGACTTGCACTATCCCAGCAAATATTAGATTTGAATGAGAATATAGAGATTATTTTTGTAACCGCCTATAACCAATATGCGGTTGAGGCCTTTGAATTACAAGCTATCGATTATATTATGAAGCCGCTCAAAAAAGATAGGATGGAAAAAACAGTCAAGCGATTATTGAAAACAAACGGTACGGTTGCAAAGCCAAGGGAGTTGTTTATTCAATGCTTTGGTGACTTTGAAGTATTCTTAAGCGGAGAGGCAATGGTGTGGAAGAATTCAAAGGCAAAGGAAATACTGGCTTTTTTAGTACACAAAAATGGGGTAGCCGTAGATTGGCAAAAGATAGCCGATGCCGTTTGGCCAGAGTATGACTTTGAGAAATCCCAAGCAAACTTTCATGCCAATAATTATTTGCTGCGTAAAAGATTGGAAAAAGAAGGTATCGCAGGCATTATTGAAGGTAGTCGCGGAAATTACAGAGTCGTGAAAGATAAGGTTAGTTGTGATCTATATCAGTTCGAAGCGATGATTAAGGATAAGCCAAATAATAGGGAGGAAGATATCCTTTTGCTTGAGGAGCTAATACAAAAGGGTTACATGGAAGGAAATGGATATTTATGGGCGCAGCCAAGAGCTGCTGAACTAGATGGAATGTGCAGAAGGTTGCTGGTGAGTTGGAATAAAAATAAATAAGATATTTTTAGACAAGATCCTGTAGGAGAATCCTATAGGATCTTTTTTCGTTTAGGTTCAATTTAGAGACGGTGTTTTATGATGATAAAAACGGTGTCAGGGGGAGATGAAGTTACGCATGAAATATATCATTGTTGACCCGGAAGATCAAAGCCGAACTAATTTGAAATACATTTTAGATAGTTGTGAAATGTTGGCTTTCAGAGAAGCTTTACCACCTATGAAGCTGCTGTTAATAGTAATCGTGGCAGGCCAACGGATATTGCCTTTATCAGAATGGGAGAGGCTGTTAAAAGTTCTTTTTATCAGTAGTCGCAAGGAAGACGCGGTTGAGGCTTTTGAGTATGGGGCAGATGGGTTTGGGCACATACCCTTTGCTGAGAATAAAAAACACGCTACTTAGAGTGTTGAAATAAGCAAGGTTGTTTGATTATCGAATACACAAGAGATTTAGAAGCGATTTTGAGGGGGATTCAAAATGAAAAAAGTAATTAGTATTATGCTTGCAATCAGTCTGACACTTATGCTCCTTCCAGTGACGGCGTTGGCAGCATCGACGGTGACAGTTACAGGTCTTGATATTTACGCAAACGGAAACGCCATCATACTGACAGCGGGAACCACGGCAAATTATACATGCGTGTATCTTGACAATGATGGAGATGGCCAGATTGATGCGGGTGTGGACCTTATTCAAACGATTTCCGGGCCAGCCGGTAGCGGCGGTGTAACTGGATACGACCTTCAATCATACAATATTTACGGTGGAAACCAGTCAACCGCTTTAGCGGGAGATACAAAAATCACCATGTTGGGCGGCAAAATAGCTAAGATTCTAGGTGGAGGCAAAAATGCCGCAGCGACTGTTGTCAGCACAAACGTTACTATCAATGGAGGCACGGTTGGTGTTGTTCACGGCGGTGGCTCGTATGGTTCAGCGACTGGTAGTACAAGCGTCACTGTCAACGGAGGCACGATTTCCTTCAGTTTAGTAGGCGGCGCAGAATACGGTGCTGTCAACGGCAGCACAAACATCACTTTCAATAGCGGCACAACACAGACCCTATCCGGCGGTGGCTGGTATCCTGTATCGACTGTCCATAGTACAAACATCACGGTCAATGGGGGCACGATCAGCTCCAGTTTATTTGGCGGCGGAAGTAACGGCTCTGTCAATGACAGCACAAACATCACTGTCAATGGTGGCACAATAAATGGGCTAAACGGCGGTGGCTGGCATGGTACAGCGAATGTGGCTGGTAGTACAAACATCACTGTCAATGGAGGCATGATTGATAACAGTATATACGGCGGTGGCTCCGATGCTTCAGCGTCTGTCGGTAGTACAAGCATCATCGTAGATGGCGGCATGGTCGTAGGAGATATTGATGCAAGTAGATACGTTACTGGAACAAAGAGCCTCAAAATCACCGGCGGCAGCATAAACGGCACTGTGAGCGGTGCAACGCCGACGATGAGTGACGGCATAACACCTGTCTACAAAACAATGCTGACGCTTTCCGGTGTGAATTCCCAAGTTGTCAGCAGCACACTAGCCCTTGGCGGGCTGGCTACTGGTTACGGCATGACCCATGTTAGAACGACATCCTTTGGTCTATTGACTTTCTACTTACCTCTAGGCGATTCAACGGCTGTATATAACACAAATAATATGTATTTTGTCGCAACGGTTGCCGGTACCGGCAGCGATGCCTTTATACAGGCTCAAAGTACAGCGCCGACAGTAACCAATGCAATGGTTAGCAAATCATCTGCAACACAGGCAGCGGCAAGCTTTACGCTTAATTCCGCACTCACAGGTACATGGAAAGTATATAATGCGACAACAGGGGGGAGTCTTGTAGCGGGTGTCACCGCAAACGCTTCTGGTACAACCCTGACCTTGACCCATGCAACCGATCTTCCAGCGGGTACGTATTATGTTTCCTTAACGGAAACGGGTACAACCGAAAGCATAAGACTTGCGCTAACAGTCAGCGCTTACGCAGCGCCAACCTATGCTGTCAGTGCGTCAACAAACCCTGTGACAGCAAGTGGCGTGACCGCAACGGCGACCTTTGGGGCTTCGTCATATGTGGCAGGCGCTACCGCAACAGTAACTATAACGCTGTCGGGTACCGCAACAGCGTCAGGAACCCATACAATAGGCTTAACAAGTGCTGCAGACGCAGGCACAATTACTGCACCGGCAAGTATTACCAAAACAGTATCCTCTGGGGATGCCCCGACAGATACCTTTACATTCACTTTTACCATGCCTGCAAATGCGGTTGACGACTTGGTGGTCACGCATACCTTTATACAGGTTCAAAGTACAGCGCCGACAGTAACCAATGCAACGATCAGCAAATCAGCGGCCACACAGCTAGCGGTAGACTTTACACTTAGTTCCGTGCTTTCTGGCACATGGAAAGTATATAATGCGCCAACAGTGGGGAGTCTTGTAGCGGGTGTCACCGCCAGCGCTTCTGGTAATACCCTGACCTTGACCCACGCAACCGATCTTCCAGCGGGTACGTATTATGTTTCCTTAACGGAAACGGGTACAACCGAAAGCACAAGACTTGCGCTAACAGTCGGGGCTTACGTTGCGCCAATCTCTTCCCAGCCTTCCGGTGGCAATACTACCACGCCAGCAACAAATTCGGGCGCTGATATTATAGTCAATGGGACAACAATCATTGCAGGTACTGCTGCTGATACTACGGAAAACGGCAAAAAAATCACGACTGTGACGGTGGATGTGCAGAAGCTTGAGCAGAAGCTGATGGCAGAAGGCGATAAGGCGACTGTGACAATTCCTGTTAAAACAAACTCCGATATAATCATTGGTGAACTTAATGGTCAGATGGTTAAGAATATGGAAAATAAGCAAGCTGTAGTCGAGGTTAAAACAGGTGTAGCTACATACACTCTTCCGGCACAGCAAATCAATATTGATGCCGTTTCCGGGCAACTGGGTAAGGACGTAGAACTTAAGGATATCAAAGTAGCTATTGAAATCGTAAAACCAGCACAGGAGACAATGAAAATTGTTGAAAACGCAGAGAAGGCTGGCCAATTCACGATCATTGCTCCGGCAATGGAATTTAACATAAGGTGTTCATATAAGGGGAAGGCAATCGACGTTAACCAATTTAATGCATACGTAGTAAGAACAATAGCAATACCTGAAGGTGTGGACCATACACACGTAACAACCGGGGTCATCATAGATCCTGACGGTACGGTACGCCATGTGCCTACACAAGTCATTCTAATGGACGGGAAATACTATGCGCAAATCAATAGCTTAACCAATAGTACGTATTCTGTTATTTGGAACCCGATTGAATTTAAGGATGCTGGGAATCATTGGGCAAAGGATGCAATCAATGACATGGGGTCAAGAAAGGTCATCAGTGGCGTCGGTCATGATAGATTTGAGCCGAACCGTGACATTACAAGAGCGGAATTTGCAGCCATTGTGGTAAGGGGACTTGGGCTACAACCGGTTACAGGCATACATCAGTTTACTGATGTAAGCTCAACAGAGTGGTATGGTGCATATATTCAGACAGCGTATGAGTATGGCATAATATCAGGCTATGGCAACGGCACATTCGGTCCCATGGATAAGATAACCCGGGAGCAGGCAATGACCATGATTAATAAGGCTATGACAATCACGGGCCTTCATGTAGAGGTTAAGGCAAACGAGGCCGAAGCACTCCTTGCAGCGTTTGGGGATGCACAACAATCTTCTACATGGTCAAAAGAAAGTATGGCTGCTTGTATAAAAGCGGGAATTGTCTCCGGAATGAGTGATTTTAAACTTGCACCCAAAGATAGAATAACCAGAGCCGAGGTGGCGGTAATTGTAAGAAGATTACTCCAGAAATCCAACCTTATTTAATACGATATATCAG
>NZ_JBGJZO010000024.1:0-67304 GCF_042610485.1 Paenibacillus oryziterrae
GAAGACGACGAGGTAGATAGGTTGGAGGTGGAAGTGCAGCAATGCATGGAGCTGACCAATACTAATCGGTCGAGGGCTTATCCTAACATTAAATCGCAAAGATCGTTTCGGATCCAGTTTTCAGGGAGTCAAATTCCTGAATCTAAGCTGTATGTCTTTTCTAGAGTTGGTTATTTTCCTGAAGGAATTCGGGAAGTGATACGACCGGAAAAAACCTGTCTGGTGGCGATGGCGGAGGGGTTCCACGCGTACCCATCCCGAACACGACCGTTAAGACCTCCAGCGCCGATGGTACTTGGACCGAAGGGTCCTGGGAGAGTAGGACGCCGCCAAGCANGCGTACCCATCCCGAACACGACCGTTAAGACCTCCAGCGCCGATGGTACTTGGACCGAAGGGTCCTGGGAGAGTAGGACGCCGCCAAGCACGAAGAACCACTGTTGATCACTCAGCAGTGGCTTTTTTGCGTCCACACCTGTGGAAAACTTGTGGATAGTTTGCAGAAAACTTCAGAAAACTTACTCACATGTGTACAATTTTCCGAGCTTCAAATATTCTGGGAATACTGATACAGCAAGGCTTTGTGGGGATAAAGCATGTATTTATAGAGTAGTCCACCATTAGGTGTGTATAGCTCATCAGGGATGTGGATACTTCATAAGGTTATGTTAGTAATTATCTTAAATAAGTTATCTTTTACGACTTAAATGATATTGTGGCGAAGATGCCTGTTGATAACATTTCGAGCTGATAGTCTACATAGAAATAAGCCATTACTTGCGTATTGACTACAGCATCCATACAATTAGGAATAAATAAGGCTGTTAGGAGGTTTATCATGGAGATAAGGCGACTGAAGGTCACGGAATTTGAAGAAAGTATGACGCTGTCCGAATATGCATTCCAATATAGAGTCTCCGGCGCAGACCGGGAACAGGCGCTAAGCCGGTTCAAACCTGAACGGGTATGGGGTGTTTTTGATGAGGGAGAATTAGCAGCGAAGCTGACCTTGCTTCCACTTCGTGTGTACATACAGGGGAACTCCGTCTCTATGGGAGGAATCGCGGGAGTAGCAACGTGGCCTGAGAACCGTAGACAGGGCCATGTCACCAAGTTGCTAAGTCATGCGCTGCAGACAATGAATGAGTCCGGCCAGCTGCTCTCTTTCCTGCATCCCTTTTCGATTCCTTTTTACCGGAAATATGGCTGGGAGATTTATTGTGAATACAAAAAATATACGATTCCAGTGGCTAAACTTCCGCTGAAGAAAGAAGTCTCAGGTACTGTTAAGCGGAATGTAAACGATATTGAAATTCTAAACAGTCTATATGCGGAATTTGCAGCCCAATATAACGGAACGCTTGAGCGTACCCGGGAATGGTGGGAACGTTCAGTGCTGGATGAAGAAGGTCTTCATGCGGTCTATTATTCAATAACTGGAGAACCGGAGGGGTATGCGCTGTATCGGATCGACAAAAAAGAACTAGTCATTGATGAGTTTGTGTTCCGGAATGAGCAGGCCCGTCAGGGACTATGGAGTTTCTTTTGCAATCATGATTCAATGGTTACAGGAGTAGCACTTAAGATGGTCCCTTCAGATGATATCCTTCCCTATTTACTGCCTGATCCGCGTATTCCTCAAGAGAACTACCCGTATTTCATGGCACGAATTGTGAATGTGAAAGCGTTTGTTGAGGCGTTTATTTTTGTCAGAGGCGTTTCGGGTAAGATCAACTTGGAAATTAAAGACGATCATGCACCATGGAATTCCGGATTGTGGGAATGCACAATAAATGAAGAAGGCCGTGCTTCTTTGATACAGATGCAGCCTTCTCAGATAACTGCGGATATAAATTGTGATATCGGGTCGCTAACCGTGCTTCTAATGGGATATAAGCGCCCTGAAGAGTTGTATCGCTACGGTAAACTTAGTGGTACCCCTTCAGCCGCCGAATGGCTTGAAAGAGCCGTTCCACGCGCAAATACGGCTTTGCTGGATTTCTTTTAAGGATTATTGAGGGTTCTTTTCGTTTATGCGGGAAGAACTCTTTATTTTACCTTTTATAGCGGAGTGGAAAGGGAGTAAGTTTTGGATACAATAAGTATTAGATTGAAAAAAAAATTGCAGGCTCTTGGAATTAACAAAAAATATGTTATAATATGAAAAAAGTCAAAGAAAGTCAAAGTCAACGCAAGCTGTAATTGAACGGTCAACATCTGTACCCACTGCTTTAGGATTACAAGTATGTTAAGTATTTGGATGTGGTCACACTAAGCGGAACAGGTGTCTAACCGGTGCAATTTCAAGCTTACAACACTGGAGGATGAGTGATGCGTAATATCTCTGATATTATCGAACAATATCTGAAGAATATTTTGCATGAAAGTCCTGAAGGTATGGTGGAAATTCAGCGCAATGATCTGGCGGACCAGTTCTCCTGTGTACCTTCTCAGATCAATTATGTGATCAGCACGCGCTTCACTTTGGAAAAGGGCTATTTAGTGCAAAGTAAACGTGGTGGCGGAGGTTATATCCGGATTCAACGCTTTGAACTGCCTCAGAATGTGGCACTGCATGCACATCTCAATCACACGATTGGTAGTGAAATTGATCAAAGTACAGCTGAGGGGCTAATTTATCAGTTGGAAGAGGCTTGTTTTCTCAGTGATCGGGAGGCATGTATGCTGAGGGCTGCAGTTTCCCGGGATTGCCTGACCCTGAAGCTTCCATATCGGGATGAGATCCGTGCGAATCTTATGAAGGCGATGATCATATCTTTACTCGGCAAATAATTGCCCATGACAAGGGAGGGACTCCGCACTATGCTTTGTCAGGAATGCGGTGTGAAACAGGCAACACTCCATTTCACCAAAATTGTGAATGGGGAGAAGACAGAATTTCATATTTGTGAGAGCTGTGCCCGAGAAAAGGGTGAGTTGATTCCTGGAACAGCAGGAGGTTTTTCCATACACAGCTTGTTGTCAGGTCTGCTGGATCTCGAAGGACCGGGCAAGGAGAAATCAGCGGCTTCCAGAACAGTTCAGACTCAAACCTGCGAGGATTGCGGCATGACCTACTCACAATTCAGTAAGCTTGGGCGTTTTGGCTGCAGTTCTTGTTATAAATATTTCAACAATGGCCTGGATCCTCTTTTCAAGCGGGTACATGGCAGCACTCTGCATGTTGGGAAAATTCCTAAACGTGTCGGAGCGCAAATTGCATATAAACGCCAGATTGACGAAATGAAGCAGGAGCTAGGTATCAGCATTCTGCAGGAAGAGTTCGAAAAAGCTGCAGAGCTGCGGGATCAAATACGCCGACTTGAAAAAGAAATGACACAAGAGTAAAGTCTTTGATACAGGGGGACACGTCATGCCAAATCTTCGGTTTACCGAACAAGCACTCAGTGAATGGATGCGCAGCGGTGGCAGTCATTCGGAGATTGTCATCAGCAGCCGTGTTCGGATCGCCCGTAATTTACAACACATTCCTTTTCCATTGATCGCTTCTGTGAAGCAGTCAGAGGAGGTACTGGAGCAGCTCGCTCCTGTATTTAAGGGGGAAGAGGCGACGGAATACGGAACATTTCAATTATTAAGGCTGGATGAATTGGATGAACTGGATAAAAAAGTACTGGTAGAGAAACATCTCATCAGTCCGAGTCTGGTCAATGATTCCAAAGGCGGAGCCGTAATCCTGAATGAAGATGAATCCGTCAGCATTATGATTAACGAAGAAGATCATTTGCGAATACAATGTTTATTCCCCGGTTTTCAGGTACAGTCGGCATGGGAACGTGCCACAGCCATCGACGATATTTTTGAAGCAACTGTCAATTATGCCTTTGATGACAGAAGAGGATATCTGACGAGTTGTCCCACCAATGTGGGTACAGGTCTTCGGGCTTCGGTAATGATGCATTTGCCGGCGCTGGTGATGAGCCATCAGATCAATCGGATTTTATCAGCGGTGAATCAGGTGGGCTTAACTGTAAGAGGAATCTACGGCGAAGGCAGCGAGGCGGTCGGAAATATCTTTCAGATCTCCAACCAGATTACGCTGGGGCAGACGGAAGGCGAAATCATTGATAATCTTCAAAGTGTGGTTATGCAGATTATTGAGCATGAACGCCATGCGCGCGAACGGCTCCTTGCCGAGTCCGCACTGCGTATAACGGATCGCGTGATGCGCTCTTATGGTATTTTGTCATATGCGGCCGTATTGGAGCTCAAAGAATCTGCACAACGCCTATCCGATATTCGCCTCGGTGTTGATCTTGGGATTTTGGAGGGGCCTTCCATCTCTGTATTGAATGAATTGAATGTTAAGACACAGCCAGGGTTCTTGCAGAAGATGTTCGGCGATGAAATGAACTCAACCGAAAGAGATATGTACCGGGCGAAGCTGCTTCGGGAAACTTTGGGAACCAAAAATTAATTATAGATAATTATTCATGGAGGTGCAGGAGATATGATGTTTGGGAGATTTACGGAACGCGCACAAAAAGTGCTGGCGCTGGCGCAGGAAGAAGCCGTACGTTTGGGACATAACAATATTGGTACAGAACATATTTTGCTAGGACTGATCCGTGAAGGAGACGGCATTGCCGCCAAAGCTTTGATTGGTCTGGGACTGGGTCTTGAGAAAATACAAGATGAAGTGGAACAGCTCATTGGCCGTGGCCAAGAGCAGCCTACCAATATTGCCTATACTCCTCGCGCCAAAAAAGTCATAGAGCTGTCTATGGACGAAGCCCGTAAGCTCGGTCATACTTACGTCGGTACAGAACATATTCTGCTCGGTCTGATCCGTGAAGGAGAAGGCGTTGCAGCCCGCGTGCTCAATAACCTGGGTATCAGCTTGAATAAGGCTCGCCAACAGGTTCTACAGCTTCTGGGAAGCAATGATTCCGTATCCAGCCACAGCGGTGCGCCGGTTAATGTCAGCACACCAACACTGGATGGTCTGGCAAGAGATTTGACGGCGTATGCCAAAGAAGGCCATCTGGACCCTGTCATTGGTCGCAGCAAAGAAATTGAGCGTGTTATTCAAGTGCTTAGCCGCCGTACCAAGAACAATCCGGTACTGATCGGTGAACCAGGGGTTGGTAAAACAGCCATAGCTGAAGGACTAGCACAAAGAATTATAAACAATGAAATTCCCGAAACCTTACGTGATAAACGCGTTATGACACTTGATATGGGTTCGGTAGTAGCCGGTACCAAATACCGTGGTGAGTTTGAGGATCGCCTCAAGAAGATCATGGATGAGATCCGCCAGGCGGGTAACATCGTTCTCTTCATTGATGAGCTGCATACCTTGATCGGAGCAGGCGGTGCAGAAGGTGCAATTGATGCCTCCAATATCCTTAAACCGGCTCTGGCCCGTGGAGAATTGCAGTGCATCGGGGCAACGACACTCGATGAATACCGTAAATATATTGAGAAGGATGCAGCCTTGGAACGCCGGTTCCAGCCCATCCGTGTGGATCAGCCTTCTCCAGAGGAAGCTATACAAATCCTCTTCGGGCTGCGGGACCGTTACGAAGCTCATCACCGTGTAAAAATTACTGATGATGCCATTGAACAAGCTGTGAAGCTGTCTGACCGCTATATTCCAGATCGTTTCCTGCCAGATAAAGCCATCGACCTTATTGATGAAGCCGGTTCAAAGGTAAGACTGAACTCTTACACCATTCCGCCGAATCTTAAGGAATTGGAAGCACGCCTGGATGATATCCGCAAGGAAAAGGATTCCGCTGTGCAAAGCCAGGAGTTTGAGAAAGCGGCAGCTCTTCGTGATACGGAGCAAAAAATCCGTGAAGAGCTGGACACCACTAAAAACCAGTGGAAAGAAAAACAAGGCCGGACGGATTCCGAAGTTACTCCTGAGGATATCGCGCAGGTAGTAGCCAGCTGGACTGGTATTCCTGTCAGCCAGCTGAAGCAGGAAGAGACCGACCGCCTTCTGAACATGGAAGCCTTGCTGCATGAACGTGTTATCGGGCAGGACGAAGCTGTTAAAGCTGTCAGCCGGGCACTCCGCCGGGCACGTGCCGGTCTGAAGGATCCGAAACGTCCTATGGGCTCTTTCATTTTCCTTGGACCTACGGGTGTCGGTAAGACAGAATTAGCCCGCGCGCTTGCAGAAGCCATGTTTGGAGACGAGAATGCTGTAATCCGCATCGACATGTCCGAGTACATGGAGAAACATTCGACCTCCCGTTTGGTCGGAGCGCCTCCTGGATATGTTGGTTATGAGGAAGGCGGCCAGCTGACCGAGAAGGTCCGCCGCAAACCTTATTCCGTAGTGCTGTTGGATGAAATTGAGAAGGCTCACCCTGAAGTGTTCAATATTCTGCTTCAAGTGCTTGAGGATGGACGCCTTACGGACTCCAAAGGCCGGGTAGTCGATTTCCGTAACACACTGATCATCCTGACATCCAATGTCGGAGCACAGGCTATCCGCAAGAATTCGACACTGGGCTTCACTGCAGTACAGGATGCGGGTGCTGATTACAGCAATATGAAGGGCAAGGTTATGGAAGAACTGAAGAAGAGCTTCCGTCCTGAGTTCCTGAACCGTATTGATGAAATCATTGTCTTCCATTCCCTGGAAGAGAAACATATCGCCGAAATCGTAACCTTGATGTCAGAGGAGCTCCGCAAGCGTCTACGTGAATATGATGTAGATTTTGTGCTTACGGACAAAGCGAAGGCCTTCCTGGCGAAGGAAGGTTATGATCCTGCATTTGGTGCGCGCCCGCTTCGCCGGGCCATCCAAAAGCACATCGAGGACAGACTTTCTGAAGAGCTGCTGAGAGGCAACATTGAGAAGGGCGACACGCTTAATATTGACGAAGTCAATGGTGAGCTTGCCGTGAACAAAGTGGAAGCCGTTGCTTTGGAAAAGGAAGCACTGCCTGAAACGGAATAAGCTGCTAATACCCCAATCCCCTGGTCACATGACCAGGGGATTTTTAGGTGTAAACGAAGGCGATTTTTGGAATTGGAGGAGTGGAAGTCCAAAAACTCACCGTAGTTGCGAACTCGTCAAAATGGTAAAGTCTTAAGTTCAACTTACATATAAGCAAATATATGTTCTCTTTTGAAGACAATAACCTTTCGCTGCAGGTTCATAAATGGTAAACTTTGATTAAGAGAAAATGTCTGAAATTTAAAGTTTGATTTCATACAGCAACGGAATTTGTGGAATAATGTTGTAAGGAGAACCTATGGCTAAAGTAAAAACAAAATTTCAGTGTAACGAGTGCGGGTATGAATCTCCAAAATGGCTTGGGAAATGCCCGGGATGTCAGGCCTGGAATTCCATGGTAGAAGAAACGGAAAGCGTTGTTAAAACCCAAGGAATGAACGCACCTATTTTTCATAGTAAAGAAAAGGCACAATCCATCATAAACATAGAAAGCGACAAGGAACCACGCATTCTGACTGGCATCGGCGAGCTTAACCGAGTGCTCGGTGGAGGTATTGTTCCCGGATCGCTGGTTCTGGTCGGGGGAGACCCCGGGATCGGCAAATCAACACTGTTGCTTCAGACCTCGCATGCATTGACTACTCAAGGCTTGCGGGTGCTTTATATATCGGGGGAAGAATCGGTGCGGCAGACCAAGCTTCGTGCGGATCGCCTCGGAGCCCTGTCAGCAGAACTGTTCGTCTTGTGCGAGACCAATATGGAGAGCATCGAGGAGGCGATTGAGCACATTAACCCGCAGTTTCTGGTTATCGACTCCATCCAGACGGTATATATGCCGGAGGTAACGAGTGCGCCGGGCAGTGTGGCTCAGGTCCGGGAATGTACCACTAGGTTTATGCGCATTGCCAAAGTACGCGGTATTGCGACAGTCTTGGTCGGACATGTCACTAAAGAAGGAGCAATCGCCGGACCCCGGATGCTGGAGCATATGGTCGACTGTGTGCTTTATTTTGAAGGGGAACGACATCATACCTACCGGTTGCTCCGGGCTGTTAAGAACCGTTTTGGTTCAACTAATGAGATCGGAATTTTTGAAATGGGTGAAGTTGGCCTGAATGAAGTAGAGAATCCGTCGGAGCTGTTTCTCTCGGAGCGTCCGCTGGGGGTTGCTGGCTCAACGGTTGTCGCTAGTATAGAAGGAACACGGCCTGTGCTTGTAGAACTGCAGGCGCTTGTGGCTTCTACGCATTTTCCATCACCGCGCCGGATGTGTACGGGTATGGATCATCAGCGGATGGCTTTAATCATTGCTGTGCTTGAGAAACGGATGGGAATGTTTCTGCAGAATCAGGATGCTTATGTCAATGTGGCTGGGGGCGTAAAGCTGGATGAGCCGGCCATTGATCTGGCGGTAGCGATCAGCATTGCTTCCAGCTTTCGGGATATCCCAACCAAACCCTTTGATGTTTTCTTTGGAGAAGTTGGCCTTACCGGAGAGGTGCGCGGAGTCTCGCGTGCGGAAATGCGGGTTAAAGAGGCAGCAAAGCTTGGATTTAAGCGGGTCATCATGCCTGAGAAAAGCCTGAAAGGCTGGAAGCATCCGCAGGATATACAGATTATCGGAATCAGTACTGTTGCAGATGCATTATCGGTCGCGTTAGATTAGGGGGCTCAAAACAAATGAAGGAATACAACCAACTGGACAATATGAATGATCTGCTTAGGTTGGCCGCGCCGGGAACACCCTTCAGGGAAGGTCTAGAGAATGTGCTGCGTGCTAAGACTGGAGCGTTGATTGTTGTCGGATATAGTCCGGAAGTCATGGAAGTAGTCGATGGAGGATTCTCCATTAACTGCGATTTCTCGCCCAACTATTTATATGAACTGGCCAAAATGGACGGGGCCATTATTCTGAGTGAGGATCTGAAAAGAATACTGTATGCCAATACACAGCTGATTCCAGATTCCTCGATTTCATCGATTGAAACGGGAATACGCCATCGGACGGCGGAACGAGTAGCGAAACAAACGGGGAAGCTAGTCGTCTCCATCTCACAGCGCCGGAATATTATCACCCTGTATCAAGGCTCTATCCGCTACGCGCTTAAAGAAATCGGGGCGATCTTGGCAAAAGCCAATCAGGCGATTCAAACCCTGGAGAAGTATAAAGCGGTTCTTACTCAAGGGTTAACCAATTTGTCCGCTTCCGAGTACGAGGGAGCAGTAACGGTACCTGAGGTGGTTGGCGTGATCCAGCGGGTGGAAATGGTACTGCGGATTAAAATGGAAATCAAACGTTATATTAATGAACTGGGGAACGAAGGCCGGCTGATCAGCATGCAAATGGAAGAACTGGTGGGAAATACAGAGGAAGAAGCATGGCTCCTTTACAGAGACTATGCCAGAGAAGAGGAGGAAGACAGAATCCGTGAGATTATCTCCGGACTCAAAAAGACGAGTGATGATGAGCTTATGGATGATAACCATATTGCCCGTCTGCTTGGCTATTCGTCTACATCCATTGAAGCTGAGGAAGCGGTGACTCCGCGTGGTTACCGTCTACTGAACAAAATCCCAAGGCTGCCAAATGTAATTATTCACAATCTGGTCGAGCGTTTCGAAATGCTTCCTAACCTGATGACGGCGAGTATCGCAGAGCTGGATGAAGTGGATGGAATTGGAGAGTTGCGTGCACGCAGCATTCAGGATGGATTAAAACGTCTGCAGAAGCAAGTTCTTATTGACAGACAAATGTAAATAACATACAATCACGTAATGTTGGAGACGTTTAGGCCCAATGAAATTATAGAGGTGACGAAATGATAACAAAATTTATTCCGAGTCTTTTTACCATAGGTAATCTGATGCTTGGAATGTTTGGAATCATGATGGCGTTTGATGGTAAGGTCAGCATGGCCGCTATTATGGTTATTATTGCAATGCTTCTTGACGGGTTGGATGGAAGGGTTGCCCGGGCGCTTAAAGTGGAAAGTGAATTCGGGAAAGAGCTGGATTCATTATCTGATGTGATTTCTTTTGGCGCAGCACCAGCCATTATTATGTATGTAACGAGCCTGCAAGACTTGAACTCAGCACTTGCCTGGTCTGTCACTGCGATTTTCCCTGTATTCGGTGCACTGCGCTTGGCACGTTTCAATGTCCGTCCGGGAATTCCGGGATATTTCATCGGCTTGCCGATACCGGCTGCCGGCGGCGTTCTAGCCACTTTGGCGCTGTTTCATAATGATGTTTCCGCTCCATTTATGATCATAGCTACACTGCTCTTATCTTACTTAATGGTCAGCACGGTTAAATATCCAAATTTTAAAAAGATAGGCTTGCCTAAAAAGGCGGTTGTAGGCGCACCTGTTGTCATCGTTGTAGCAGTTGCGGTTGCGGTTGTTTTTCCTGAGCAGATTGCCAAGCTGATCTTTGTTCTGCTGTCGCTTTATGCGCTTTATGGGTTGAAACAGAATTTCGACAGGCTGACAGCCAGACGCCGTCACCGCCGGAGAAGACGTTCCGAAGAGTTTCATTCGAAGAATGGTTAATCATCACTTTATAACGTAAAAGGCTTTGCTTCCCTTTGTGGGATGCAAAGCCTTTTTTTCGATTTTAGCCGGGGCAGAATGGGATGAGAAGCGGGTACCCTGGATTTTACGATAGATTAAAGAGCCCGAGCGTGGCGCATTTCTGTGATTCCTTCACCACAACCTCGTCCATATTGATCTCAAGCAGATTACACAAAGCGGACATATAGAACAGTTCACGGCCAAGCTCGGAACCAATGACCTCGCGGCAATTCTCGCATAACGTGCCCTGCACATGGGTACCTGCGGATTCCTTTGCCTCTTCAAGCGTATTCCCAGGCTCAAAAACCTGTTTCGAAGCATGAAGTTCGATACAACCGCATTCAGTAACGGCTTTGACGACAGCACGGTTGACGGAAGCGCTGCTCTGTCCATTCTTAGACAGTACATCCAGAAGACTGCGGTGACGGAGCAGCAGTTCGGAAACTTGATCCTGAAAAGCCTGTAAACTCGGTGCGCTCATATCCATTCACCCCTGGGATTATAATTGAGTTCATTATATGCCACTCCACCTCCCCTTTTCAACAGGTAAAGACAGTTCTGGAATCACTTCACCCGATGTTCCGCCTTTTCACTACAGAAAAAATAAGTGTGCTGCGATTATCGTCCTAAAAATTGGAACATACTGGGGAGGAGTAGAGAATTTTGCTTTAAGATAAAGGGAGGTGCGTAAACGATGTGGAAAAAAGGGATCTTGTCTTTTACCGGCTTATGCGGGGGATGGTCCGGCTTTACGTTATACCATAGTGCAATAAAAGGATTCCCCACAGGTATGGGAAGACTGGCGGCAGGTCTGCCGGTGGATGGAAGCATTGTGTTTGCGGTGCTTGGTGCCATTATTTTTTTGTTAGTGGGAACTTTGTGCGCGGAATGGGGAGGGGCAAAGCTTCGGGAGGCTGTCTTGCTGGCATCACGCATACCGATGAATGAATTGGCTGCAGGAGCAGCTGGTCTGACGGGAGGGCTGTTGCTTTCGCTCCTTCTGTACCCGGCTATGATGTGGATGGGAAAAGTAGGACAACTGCTTCAGGTAGCGGCAACCATAGTGTTCGGATATGTGGGGTTGCGTGTCGGTTTGGAGAAGAAGGAAGAACTTGCAGCACTCTGGACGACAGGACGCTGGGGGTCATCACAGGAACCGGAAGGCCGCGGTCTCGAGGAACATAAGATATTGGATACCAGCGTCATTATCGACGGACGTATTGCCGATATTTGCAAGACAGGGTTTATAGAAGGTACGATTGTAATTCCGGAGTTTGTACTTGAGGAGCTCCAGCATATTGCCGATTCATCTGATCTGCTTAAGCGCAACCGCGGGCGGCGAGGGCTGGATATTCTAAACAAGATTCAGAAAGAACTGGACGTAAAAGTGCTAATCTATGAAGGGGACTTCGAGGAAATCTCTGAAGTGGACAGCAAGCTGGTGAAGCTCGCGAAGGTCCTGCGCGGCAAGGTCGTTACGAATGATTTCAATCTCAATAAAGTATGTGAGCTTCAGGGCGTTTCGGTACTGAATATCAACGACTTAGCCAACGCGGTGAAGCCGGTAGTTCTGCCCGGAGAAGAAATTATCGTTCAGGTGATCAAAGACGGCAAAGAACACGGACAAGGGGTTGCTTACCTGGACGACGGCACAATGATTGTAGTGGAAGGCGGCCGTGAATTTATCGGTACAACCATGGAAGTGCTTGTTACCAGTGTGCTGCAGACCTCGGCAGGCCGCATGATATTTGCTAAGCCGAAGCTGCTGGAGAAAGCTCAGTAAGTTAGGGATCATTATGTATCCTGCCCCTAAAGGGTTGGAAATGCCTGCCGAACACGTTATGATAAGGGTATAAGTGAAAGTCAGGAGCCTAAAGTCATGTCAAACAGTGTTGGTGTCGTCATAGTGGCGGCAGGCAGAGGAACGCGGATGGGAACCGCTGAAAGCAAGCAGTACCTGCTGCTTAAGGATAAGCCGATTGTGGTACATACGCTTGAAGTTTTTCAGCGGCATGAGATGATTTCTGAAGTGGTTTTGGTAACCGGGGCAGAAGATGTGCAGCGCTGCCGTGACTGGATTGAGCATTATAAGCTGGACAAGGTAACCGCTGTTGTTCCGGGGGGAACCGAGCGTCAGTATTCCGTATATCAAGGACTGCTGAGGCTAGGAACAGAATGGGTAATGGTTCATGACGGCGTACGCCCGTTTGTCCGCCCAGAGGAGATCAAGGCATGCTACGAGCGCGCTGTTCAAGTCGGGGCTTCAGTTCTGGCAGTACCCGTGAAGGATACTATTAAGCAGGTGGACGGCAATGGACAAGTAGTGTCAACGCCGGACCGGCGAAGTCTGTGGGCGATTCAAACCCCGCAGACTTTTCGTCTTTCTGAATTAAAGGATGCCTATGAATTGGCAGCGCGGGACGGCTTTGTCGGAACGGATGACTCCAGCCTGGCGGAGCGAGCCGGGATCGCAGTATCTGTAGTGGAGGGAAACTACAGTAATATTAAGATAACCACACCAGAGGATTTGGATTTTGCTGAATTTACAGGAACAATCAGGGGAGAGGGACAATCATGATCGCAGTAGGACAAGGTTTTGACGTACACCAGCTTGTAGAAGGAAGGCCGTGTATCATTGGCGGGGTTAACATTCCTTATGAAAAGGGGCTACTGGGCCATTCTGATGCAGATGTGCTACTTCACGCAATCAGTGATGCCATATTGGGTGCACTGGGGCTAGGGGATATTGGAAGACATTTTCCTGATACGGATCCGGCCTTCAAAGATGCTGATAGTCTGAAGTTACTCGAGCATGTATGGGGACTGGCCCGCGAGCGCGGATACCAGCTGGGTAATATCGATTCTACCATTATCGCTCAAAAGCCGAAAATGGCACCGTATATTCCGGCAATGACAGAGATTATCGCCCGGGCATTGGGAGCGGAAACTTCCAAGGTTAATGTTAAGGCTACAACAACAGAGCAGCTTGGCTTTGCAGGACGTGGCGAGGGCATTGCCGCTCAATCTATTGTCTGTCTCCTTCAAGATGTGATATCATCTTGAGATGGATCTATGCAAATGTATTATTTACCACATGATGCGGAGGGAATGAAATGGCGGATGAAGTCCGGGTGCGCTATGCACCAAGCCCTACAGGACATTTACATATCGGAAACGCTAGAACGGCGTTATTTAACTATCTGTTTGCCCGCAATCAAGGCGGGAAGTTTATTATCCGGATCGAGGACACTGACGTTAAACGCAATGTCGCCGGTGGAGAAGAAAGCCAGCTGAAATATTTGAAGTGGCTGGGTATGGATTGGGATGAGAGCGTGGATGTCGGCGGTGAATACGGCCCTTACCGGCAGACCGAGCGGCTTGACCTGTACCGTATCTACTGGCAGGATCTGCTGGACCGCGGCTTGGCTTACCGCTGCTACTGCACTGAAGAAGAACTCGAAGCTGAGCGGGAAGAACAGACTGCACGCGGTGAAACGCCGCGTTATTCCGGTAAGCACCGTAATTTGACGGAAGAGCAGCGTTTGGCGTACGAGAAAGAAGGCCGGGTTGCGAGCATCCGCTTCCGTGTGCCGGAAGACCGTACTTATACATTTAATGATATTGTTAAAGGCACAATCTCATTTCAGACTAAAGAAATGGGCGATTTCGTCATTGTGAAGAAAGACGGTATACCGACATATAATTATGCGGTAGCTGTTGATGATCACCTGATGAAGATTTCACATGTGCTTCGCGGGGAAGATCATATTTCCAATACGCCGCGCCAGCTCATGATCTACGAAGCACATGAATGGGAGCCGCCGCTGTTTGGGCATATGACATTGATTGTTGGTGAGAACCACAAGAAGCTGAGCAAGCGGGACGAATCCGTTATTCAATTTATTGAGCAATATGACGGACTGGGTTATCTGCCGGAGGCTATGTTTAACTTTATTTCGCTTCTTGGCTGGTCTCCTGAAGGGGAAGAAGAGATCTTCAGCAAGGATGAGCTGATTTCTATATTCACCTCCGACCGTCTATCAAAGAGCCCAGCAGTGTTTGATACGAACAAACTCGCGCACCTGAACAATCATTATATTAAGAATGCAGATCCTGCACGGGTTGCAGCACTGGCCATTCCTCATTTGCAGAAGGCGGGCAGATTGCCTGCACAGCTGAACGCAGAAGAGCAGACGTGGGCGGAGAGCCTTGTTGCACTTTATCAGGAGCAAATGACCTCTGCTTCGAATATTGTCGAACTGTCGGAATTGTTTTTCCGCAGCCATCTGGAGCTGGAAGCAGAAGCGGCTCAAATTTTGGCAGAAAGCCAGGTGCCTGAGGTGCTTTCCGCTTTCCTGGCTAAGGTTGAAGCAACGGATGAATTCACAGCAGCCAATATGGCGGTTCTGATCAAAGAAGTACAAAAAGAAACCGGGCATAAAGGAAAGGCGTTGTTTATGCCAATCCGAGTGGCTCTTACCGGTCAAACCCATGGTCGTGATCTTAACATAACGATTGCACTTTTGGGCCGCAGCCGTGTGATCGAACGATTGAAATCACAAATTAAAGGGGCTTAGATTTGCAGTTTGTGCATCGGAGACCTCTTGTCAGTACCTTAGCTTTTCGCTAAGATAGAAGAATACAGGAACAGCTGTGATCAGGAGAAGTACGTGCATTAGGATAAATACCAGAGAGAATAACCGAGAGAAGGATGTTTCTTCCTTCCAGGCTGGAAGTTATTCATTTGTCTGACACGGAAAATGCGCCTGTGAGCTGCACGGTTGAGCAGATTTTCGCTTGAAGATCCGTTAGATCGTGCCGGGCACGTTGCCGTTAAAGACGCCAAGAGGGACGAAGATATTCTGTGTTTTGCATTTACGCAGACTCAGAAGTTTATCGTTCAAGCAGAGTGGGACCGCGGTTATACGTCTCTGCAGCATTATGCTGCAGGGGCGTTTTTTATTGAACTACTCAATATCTCTAGAGAACAATGGCAGATGAACGATTGGACAACATCTTCGGTAAGGCTACGATTGGAGTTTTTCTCAGAATATAAGAATTTATATGCTTCACTCTTTAGACTCGCCTTATATTTCTACGAGAACCGGATGCCGTACCTGTAAGAACGGCGCGGCAGTTTCTTTTGAGAGAGGAGAAACTTGATGTTTAAGAATATTAGGTCGGACATTCGGGCTATCTTTGACAATGATCCCGCGGCTCGCAGCTGGTTTGAGGTTGTCTTTACCTACGCCGGGCTTCATGCAATCTGGGCTCATCGGCTGGCGCATCTTCTGTATAAACATAACTGGTTCACCCTGGCGAGAATTATTTCGCAAGTAAGCCGGTTTATGACGGGTATCGAAATCCACCCTGGAGCGACAATTGGTCAACGTCTTTTCATTGACCATGGTATGGGTGTTGTCATTGGAGAGACCTGTGAAATCGGTGATGATGTTATCATTTACCAAGGGGTTACTCTAGGGGGGACGGGGAAAGAAAAAGGCAAACGTCATCCGACAGTTGGCAATAATGTGGTTATCGGCTCCGGTGCAAAGGTGCTTGGTTCCTTCCGGATTGGTGATAATTCCAATATAGGATCCAATTCCGTGGTTCTGCGCGAAGTGCCGAATAACAGTACGGTGGTGGGTAATCCGGGACGTGTAGTTAAGCGTAACGGCGAGCGGGTATCCGATCGCCTTGATCATGCGAAGCTGCCCGATCCTTTTGTCGATTCGCTCCGCTTTCTGCAAAAGGAAATCGAGGAACTCCGCGATAAGATGGGAGCCGAAGACAAACAGAGAGCAGAACAACGGCGGCTTGAAACCCAGCAGTATATCGGAGATTATGAAATTTAATATAACATTCGGCGGAATTCCGAAAGAACAGAAAGGATTGGGAACAGCATGGCTTTACAAATCTACAATACAATGACACGAAGCAAGGAGATTTTTGAACCTCAGGAAGCCGGGAAGGTGAAAATGTACGTCTGCGGTCCGACCGTTTACGGTTATATGCATATAGGTAATGCCCGGCCTGTTATAGTCTTTGATCTGGTTCGCGCTTATTTGGAGCAGATCGGTAATGAAGTGAATTTTATTACTAACTTCACGGATGTGGATGATAAGCTGATCCGCAAAGCAGAGGAAATGAATACAACGGTTGCTGAAGTCGCGAAGACTTTTATTGCCGCTTACTATGAAGATATTGAAGGTCTGGGTGTGAAACCTGCCACCATGAATCCAAGAGTAACGGAAAGTATGGATTTGATTATCGAGTTCATTTCAGAATTGGTGGATAAAGGATATGCCTATGAAAGCGGAGGCGATGTCTTTTACCGGACGTCCCGATTTAAAGAATACGGCAAGCTTTCACGGCAGAATTTGGAGGAGCTGCAATTCGGTATTCGCGTAGAAGTGGACTCACGCAAAGAAAAGCCGGAGGACTTTGTTCTCTGGAAAGCTGCGAAGCCGGGGGAAATAAGCTGGCAAAGTCCTTGGGGAGAGGGACGTCCGGGCTGGCATATCGAATGCTCCGCGATGGCGCGTGAGTTCCTTGGAGATACCATTGATATTCATGGAGGCGGTCAGGACCTGCAGTTCCCGCACCATGAGTGCGAATGCGCTCAGACGGAAGCTTTAACCGGCAAACCGCTGTCCAATTACTGGATGCATAACGGATTTATTAATATCGGCGATGAAAAAATGTCGAAATCACTCGGCAACGGTCTTTTGGTCAAAGATATCCGCCAGCGGTTCAAGGCTGGAACTATCCGTTATTTCATGCTCTCCACTCATTACCGCAATCCGCTGAATTATACACTGGATGCTATGGCATCCGCTGAGAAAAGTGTGGAGCGCATCGTAACGGCTGCTGCTAATGTTAAACACCGTCTGGAACTTCATGGGCAAGCGTCTGTTGGAGAAGTAAGCGTTCCTGTACAGGAGAAGCTCGCAGCTATTCTGCTTCATTTTCATCAAAAAATGCAGGATGACTTCAATACTCCTGACGCTATCACTGCCGTATTTGACTGGGTGAGTGCGGCTAATCTGCTGCTTGCTGAAGAAGAAGTGAATCCTGCGGATCTGGCGGCACTGCTTGATGCTTTTGCCGAAATGAATGGTGTACTCCGGCTGACATCCGAAGAGAACGAGGAAGCGGCGGACGAGGAAGTAGAACGGCTGATCGCCGAACGGGCAGAGGCTCGCAAGAATAAGAACTGGAGCCGCTCGGATGAAATCAGGGATGAACTCGGGGCAATGGGCATTCTGCTTGAGGACACCCCGCAGGGAATGCGGTGGCGCCGTAAATGAGCGAAGAAGAATTTAAAGCCGGTGCTGAATGGTTTCCGTATGTACCATCCAAACCGGTCAAACTGATCTCTCCGATTGTGCTTGCCTATATTGGTGATGCGATTTACGAAGTAGCGGTAAGGCAATATCTGATTTCCTTACCCAATCTTCGCCCTAATCATTTGCACCGCTCGGCAACGGGTTTCGTATCCGCCAAGGCCCAAAGCGCGATTCTTCATTATCTGGAGTCTGAGCTGACAGAGGAAGAGCAAGAAGTCGCCCGCCAAGGGCGAAATGCCAAATCAGGCAGTGTCCCGAAAAATGCCAATGTCTTGGAATACCGTCATGCAACTGCTTTTGAATGCTTGATCGGTTATCTATATTATACCGGACAGCAGGAGCGGATCCGTCAACTGGTAGAGAGCGGAATACAATTTATGAATAAGGAACAGAAATAAAGCAAGAAATCAGGAGGAAAAGAAAATGGAAGAAGATATTAAGACTGAAGAAGAGACATTGGCCGGTAAACACTCCGTGCTTGAGGCACTACGTGCAGGACGCACTATCAATAAAATTTGGATTGCCGAGACGGCGCAGAAGCATTTAACTGCCCCTATTGTTGCAGAAGCAAAAAAAGCCGGAATTGTCATTCAACATGTGGACAAGCGTAAACTTGAACAATTGGCTCCTGGAGTCCAGCATCAGGGTGTAGTTGCTCAAGCAGCACCGTATGCTTACGCAGAGATCAGTGACATGCTTGAAGCTGCGGCTGCTAAAGGGGAATCTCCATTTCTTATCCTGCTGGATGAAATTGAGGATCCGCACAATCTCGGCTCCATTCTGCGGACGGCTGATTGCACCGGTGTTCACGGGGTTATTATTCCTAAACGGCGCTCCGCCCAAATCACCGCCACAGTTTCCAAAACCTCTGCCGGTGCTGTTGAATATGTTCCGGTTGCCAGAGTAACCAACCTGGGCCAGACGATTGACCGGCTTAAAGAGATGGGAATATGGGTGGTCGGCACTGATGTAGATACTAATCAGGACTTGTATGGTTCGGATATCTTCACGGGTCCGGTAGCCGTAGTCATCGGTAATGAAAATAAAGGGATGGGCCGATTGATCCGTGAAAAATGCGATATTCTGCTTAAGCTGCCGATGCAAGGCAGAATTAACTCACTGAATGCCTCCGTAGCAGCAGGTGTCATTATGTATGAAGTGCTGCGCCGCCGGCGTCAGGGCTAGGCATGTCCGACTGGCGCGACGTGCTGCTAGTGGATGGGTACAACATGATTGGGGGCTGGCCTGACCTGGCAGAGCTATCGCATTCCAGTATGAATGAAGCACGAGATCGGTTGCTTGATATGCTGGCGGATTATCAGGCATATTCTGGGCTGCGCGTTATTGCAGTCTTTGATGCCTATCGTGTTCCCGGACTGGGGCGGGCATTCGTTCAGGGGAAGGTTCAGGTATATTTCACCAAAGAGAAAGAAATTGCGGATGAGTGTATTGAACGGCTTGTCGGAGAACTGAGTCACCGCCGGAGAAAAGTGTATGTGGCAACCAGTGACTCCGTCGAACAAAATGTTATTTTTGCCCAAGGAGCACTTCGTCTTTCGGCTAGAGAGCTGCGGCTGGAGATCGATGAAAATCAGCGGGAGGTCAAGAAGGCTATCCAGCCTAAGAGCCGCAGTTCCTCTCGCCATGCGCTGGAAGATAAACTGCCGCCTGAAGTGCGAAGCAAGCTTGAGGATTGGCGCAGACAATGAAGTGATTCCTGGAAAGCCCAGGATATATTGGTAAATGACATATTCTGTTATTGATGATTGTTTTTGGTCAAACTTCGGTTGACGGTTTAAGGTAACATAATATATACTGTTCGTATATTTCGCGAAGTAACGATGTGTCTTGCGTTGCAGCCGGGGGGATTCTTGGTGAGTGTCGACCTCAAGGAATTAATGCTATCCGAATATGATTGCATAAGCGATGAAGATATTGTCGAGGTATTCCGTGGTGGCGACAGTGGAGCATTGGAGTACTTGATTAACAAGTACCGGAATTTCGTCCGTGCCAAAGCCCGCTCTTACTTTCTGATTGGTGCGGATCGTGAAGATATCGTGCAAGAAGGCATGATAGGTCTTTATAAGGCCATTCGCGATTTCAAAGGTGACAAGCTCTCTTCATTTAAGGCTTTTGCCGAGCTGTGCATTACCAGGCAGATTATTACCGCGATCAAGACTGCGACGCGCCAGAAGCATATTCCTCTTAATTCCTACGTTTCATTGGACAAGCCTATATATGATGAAGACTCTGACCGGACACTCATGGATGTCATTTGCGGCACTCAGGTGTTGGATCCGGAAGAACTGATTATTAATCAGGAAGAATTCACCGGACTTGAAGATAAAATGGCGGAAATTTTGAGCGATCTGGAGCGTAAGGTTCTGATGCTCTATCTTGACGGAAGATCCTATCAGGAAATTGCCGAAGATTTGAAGCGGCATGTGAAGTCGATCGACAACGCACTGCAAAGGGTCAAACGGAAGTTGGAAAGATATCTGGAAGTGCGTGACAATTAATGCTATAATAACGGGAAAGGCTCGGACATCGAGTCTTTTTTTAGTTTGATGAAGTAGACCATAGTTTTAACTACAGTGTGAATGTCCATAATGGATAGAAGAACAGCAGAGTGCTAAGGGAATGACTTGTACACAAGTTTGAGAGAGACAGATGCTTCAATCTCCCGGAAATAACCAGAATCCACGGCAATTCTTTCGTTGACACAGGCCTTGACATTATGCTAAAGTGTTTTAGGTAGGCCTAAATTCGCGGCTTTTTTTAAAATATCGAGAAGTTTGAACTTTGCTTCAGGCTTTTTGGTGTTTATCCGGGAAAAGGATGCCGTCCCAGTAAGGACGGAAACGCCCTTTTTCTTGGGATCAATTTTGCGTCTTCTAATGTCATAGTTGGAAGAACGTCTCGGGAGGTGCACATCATGCGGGTAATTATCACTTTGGCTTGTACAAGTTGCAAACAAAGAAACTATGCAACGACCAAAAACAAGCGAAATCACCCCGACCGCATGGAGATGAAGAAATTTTGCAAGTTCTGTAACGAGCAAACTCCTCATCGCGAAACCAGATAGTCTGTGGAGGTGTAGTCGGCGTGAAGCGTAGTTTCAAGTCTTTGATTTCCTTTTTCACTGAAAGCTGGAGTGAACTCAAAAAAGTTCGCTGGCCTAGCCGTAAAGAACTGACAAACTATACATTGATCGTTCTCGGTACAATTGTAGCTGTCGCTATTTACTTCTGGGTTCTGGACATCGGTATTTCCGCTGTGATTGAAGCGATTATTTAGAGAGGTTCCAGGTGGCTTGATATGGAAAAAAGATGGTACGTCGTTCATACCTATTCTGGGTATGAGAACAAGGTCAAAGCCAATTTAGAAAAACGCGTTGAGTCTATGGGCATGGAAGACAAAATTTTCCGCGTTCTTGTTCCTATGGAAGAAGAAATTGTAAACAAGGATGGCAAGAAAAAAACTGTCATGCGTAAAGTTTATCCCGGTTATGTTTTGGTGGAAATGATCCAGACTGATGATTCTTGGTATGTTGTCCGCAATACGCCGGGCGTTACTGGATTTGTTGGTTCGACAGGCTCGGGTTCGAAGCCTACGGCGCTGCTTCCGGAAGAAGTAGAACAAATTCTGAAGCATATGGGTATGGTTGAACCTAAAGCTGTGATTGATTTCGAAATCAAGGAATCGGTACGTATTATGGTTGGTCCCTTTGCGAATTTTGTGGGCTCCGTGGAAGAGATTTTGGCAGACAAGAGCAAGATCAAGGTACATGTTAACATGTTTGGACGGGAAACCCCGCTGGAGTTGGATTTCACTCAAGTGGAGAAAATATAACTATCAATAAGGGTTTCTTGTGGGAGGGCGCGATAAGCGTACCGAAGACCACTATTTTTGCAAGGAGGTGTCACTCATGGCTAAAAAAGTAATCAAAATGGTGAAACTGCAGATCCCTGCAGGGAAAGCGAATCCTGCGCCTCCGGTTGGTCCGGCGCTCGGACAAGCGGGTGTCAACATCATGGCATTCTGTAAGGAATTCAATGCTCGTACAGCTGACCAGGCTGGCCTGATCATCCCGGTTGAAATTACAGTATTTGAAGACCGTTCTTTCACTTTCATCACTAAAACTCCTCCGGCTGCTGTTTTGCTTCGCATCGCTGCGAAAGTAGAAAAAGGATCCGGTGAACCGAACAAGAAAAAGGTTGCGAAACTCGGCCGCGCTGCGGTTCGTGAAATCGCTGAGCAAAAAATGCCCGATCTGAACGCTGCATCTGTTGAAGCTGCAATGCTGATGATTGAAGGTACTGCTCGCAGTATGGGCATCACTATCGAAGACTAATCGTCTTTCGATATCCGGTCATTCTGACCGCAATATGTGGGAGGATATTCCGCTAAAACCACAAAGGAGGAACATTTTTCATGGCTAAACATGGTAAGAAGTACCAAGAAGCTGCTAAGCTGATCAACAGCGAAGCAACATACGAGCCTGCTGAAGCTGTAGAGCTTGTTAAAAAGGCTGCGACTGCTAAATTCGACGAAACCGTTGAAGCTGCAGTTCGTTTGGGCGTAGATCCCCGTAAACAAGATCAAGCCGTTCGCGGTGTAGTTGTCCTGCCTCACGGCACAGGCAAAACCCAACGCGTGCTTGTATTTGCAAAAGGTGAAAAAGCGAAGGAAGCGGAAGCTGCCGGTGCTGATTTTGTTGGCGATCTGGACATGATCAACAAAATTCAACAAGGCTGGTTTGAATTCGATGTCTGCGTAGCTACACCTGATATGATGAGTGAAGTCGGTAAACTGGGTCGTCTGCTTGGTGGTAAAGGTCTTATGCCTAACCCTAAAGCCGGCACGGTTACATTCGATGTTACCAAGGCTGTACAAGAAATCAAAGCTGGTAAAATCGAATACCGTCTCGATAAAGCAGGTCAAATTCACGCGCCAATCGGCAAAGTGTCCTTTGATGCTGAGAAATTGAACGAGAACCTTAAATCTTTGATCGACGCTTTGAACCGTGCGAAACCGGCTGCTGCTAAAGGTGTATACCTTAAAGGCATCTCGATTTCCTCGACTATGGGACCAAGCGCTCGTGTGAACACTTCTGTTTACAGATAATTAGGGGTTGACTCTTGCAGTCGACTTTGATAATCTATAACAGTTGTGAAGATTAAGAGTAATCATTCTTAACTTGAATATGCTTACCGTAGACAGTAGGTGCCGAAAGGCTTAATCTCCTACCGAGGTGTTGTGATAGAAACAAGATGCGCCGGGTTCGCCCGTGTGAGTAACGTTTTATCAAGCCTTCGTGATTCTGCGGAGGCTTTTCTAATGCCTGCGTAGGAACGACTGTGGTTCTTCGGAAGAGTAGTCGTCACATAAATTTTCAGGAGGTGTATACATTGGCAAATGCAAAAGTAATCCAAGCTAAACAGGATGCAGTTGATGTTGTTGTTGGTAAATTGCAAAACAGTATTACTACTGTTGTTGCAGACTACCGTGGATTGAACGTTGCTCAAGTAACCGAACTGCGTAAGCAACTTCGTGAAGCTGGAGTTGATTTTCAAGTCCTGAAGAACACATTGCTGCGTCGTGCAACTGCAGCAGCTGAACTAACTGAACTTGATTCCGTTCTGACTGGTCCTACTGCGATCGCATTCAGTGCAACTGACGCGGTGGTAGCAGCGAAAATTCTGAACGATTTCGCCAAGAAGAACGACGCTTTGAAACTTAAAGGCGGCGTTGTGGAAGGCCGTGTTATCGGTGCGGATCAAATCAAAGCATTGGCGGAACTTCCGTCCCGCGATGGTTTGCTCTCTATGTTGCTTAGCGTGCTTCAAGCTCCAATGCGCAACTTCGCGCTTGCAGTTAAAGCTGTGGCTGAGAAAGAAGAACAAAGCGCGTAAGTCATTGTGCTTCGCAGCTTAATCAACACAAACCCAAAAAATACGAATATAAAAATGGAGGTTCAATCATGAGTAAAGAAGCAATCTTGGAAGCAATTAAAGGCATGAGCGTATTGGAACTGAACGACCTGGTTAAAGCAATCGAAGAAGAGTTCGGCGTAACTGCTGCAGCTCCAATGGTAATGGGCGGCGGCGCTGCTGTTGCTGTTGAAGAAGAGCAAACTGAATTTGACGTAATTTTGACAAGCGCTGGCGCTTCCAAAATCAACGTAATCAAAATCGTTCGCGAAATCACAGGTCTTGGCTTGAAAGAAGCTAAAGACGTTGTAGACAACGCACCAAAAGCAATCAAAGAAAAAGTAAGCAAAGAAGAAGCTGACGCTACTAAAGCCAAATTGGAAGAAGCAGGCGCAGTTGTAGAAGTGAAGTAATTTCACTGAATAGTTAAGCCCCGGTCTTGAATTCATTCGTTGCCGGAGCTCGCAACCCCCTTGAACTTGTTCAAGGGGGTTGCTCTATAAAATACAACTTATTGCGTGTGAGTACTAGTGAAAGGAAGGATAATATGTCGCAGCATTATTATTCTAAAACACCGGAAGTTCGTCACGACCGACGGACAATTGACACGGTTCTCAGAGGGAAAAACCTTCGCTTTACGAGCGACGCAGGCGTTTTTTCCAAAGGGGATATTGATTATGGCAGCCGGGTTTTGATTGAAACGATGGAGATTCAGGATGGTGCGGCGGTTCTTGATGTGGGCTGTGGTTATGGGCCGATCGGAATTTCAGCAGCTAAACTTGTTCCAGCGGGTCACGTGACCATGGTTGACATTAATAGCCGGGCAGTTGAACTGGCCAAAGAAAATGCGCTTCATAACGGAGCTGTGAATGTAACGGTGATGGAGAGCGATATGCTTGGGGCGCTGGAGGGTCGAAAGTTTGATGTGATTTTAACCAATCCGCCCATCCGGGCTGGCAAGGCGGTGGTTCATGGGATTTTCGAACAAGCCTATGATCATCTTAACGAGGATGGTACTCTCTGGATTGTGATACAGAAGAAACAAGGGGCGCCATCGGCAGTCGCCAAGCTGGAAGAGCTGTTTGGAAACGCCGAAGAAGTAGGGAAAGACAAAGGCTATCGGATTATTAAGGCAACAAAAGAAAATAAAGTTTAAGGGACCGTTGACATCTACTATTGATAGTGTTATTATTATAAAATGTCAGTATTAAGATAGGCTCCATTTCTTTAGTTTCCTAAAATGTCAAGTGCTATATTGTCGCCCGGTAAGCGCATGCCGTACGGCAAGTTTTTGCGAAGTTTGTTCTCTGTGCTTTCCCTTTAGGCGGAAACGCCGCGGGTCATGAGAGCCGTGCATAAACTGTAGCTTGGTGACGTATAATATGTACGTTTTGGGCAAATCTACTGGATATGGGTTATGTGGCCATGGATAAAAGTGCGCTCTTTTTTCGAAGAATTCGATAAGGGCTTTTCTTTATTTATGGAAGAATCACTTGTTCTTGGTTCCATTATAATGGTCCAAACAGGGGTTCGCAATCAATTTTTAAGTGAGTAGACATGAGGGGTGAGTAAAGTTGGCAGGACATCTTGTTCAGTATGGTCGACGCACTCGGCGAAGCTATGCGAGAATTAACGAGGTACTCGAGGTCCCAAACCTGATTGAGATCCAACAAAAATCTTATGATTGGTTTTTGGAGGAAGGTTTGCGGGAAATGTTCCAGGACATCTCGCCAATCCAGGATTTTACGGGTAATTTGGTGCTTGAGTTCATTGATTACAGCCTGGGTGAGCCGAAATACACGGTTGACGACGCCAAGGAGCGGGACGTTACGTATGCAGCGCCATTACGGGTGAAAGTGCGGCTCATCAATAAGGAGACCGGAGAGGTCAAAGAGCAGGAAGTGTTCATGGGGGATTTCCCACTGATGACGGAGACCGGCACTTTTATTATCAATGGTGCGGAACGGGTTATTGTCAGCCAGTTGGTTCGCTCTCCAAGCGTCTACTTCAGCACGAAAGTGGATAAGAACGGCAAAAAAACCTATACCGCCACAGTAATCCCGAACCGCGGCGCCTGGCTCGAGCTCGAGACTGACGCTAAGGACATTATGTATGTTCGGATTGACCGGACGCGTAAAATCCCGGTAACCGTTCTACTGCGTGCTCTCGGTTTCGGCACTGATGCCGAAATTCTGGAACTGCTTGGCAATGATGAATATATTCGCAATACGTTGGATAAGGATAACACCGATTCAACGGAGAAGGCGCTTATTGAAATCTACGAGCGTCTGCGTCCGGGTGAACCGCCAACGCTTGATAACGCAAAGAGCTTGCTTGTTGCACGTTTCTTTGATCCAAAGCGTTATGATTTGGCCAATGTAGGCCGTTACAAAATCAACAAAAAGTTGCACATTAAGAATCGTTTGTTCAATCAGCGTTTGGCTCAACCTCTGGTTGATGAATCTACAGGTGAAATCCTGGCAGAAGCCGGACAAATGGTTGACCGCCGCTTGCTTGATGAGCTGCTTCCTTACTTTGAGAAACAAGTTGGCTTTAAGAACTATCGTGTAAGTGGCGTTCTTGATAGTGAGGATATTTCACTGCAAACGATAGATGTTCATTCGCCAATTGAAGAAGGCCGGGTACTTAAGCTGATTGCCAACGGCAATATCGATAAATCGATCAAGCATATTACTCAGGCTGATATTATTTCCTCGATCAGCTACTTTATCAATTTGCTTCATGGTGTCGGCAACACTGATGATATCGATCACCTGGGGAACCGCCGTCTGCGCTCTGTAGGCGAGCTTCTGCAGAACCAGTTCCGCATTGGTTTATCCCGTATGGAACGCGTTGTCCGTGAGAGAATGTCTATTCAAGATGCTAATGCGATTACACCGCAAGCTTTGATCAATATTCGTCCGGTTATTGCTTCCATTAAGGAGTTCTTCGGTAGTTCACAGTTGTCCCAGTTTATGGACCAGACGAACCCACTGGCAGAACTTACACATAAACGTCGTTTGTCCGCACTCGGACCCGGCGGTCTGACACGTGAACGCGCGGGCTTTGAGGTTCGTGACGTCCATCATAGTCACTACGGCCGTATGTGTCCAATCGAAACGCCTGAAGGTCCGAATATCGGTTTGATCAACTCCTTGTCCACGTTCGCTCGCATCAACGAATATGGCTTTATCGAAGCTCCATATCGTTGGGTCGATCCGAAGACTGGCAAAGTAACCGAACAAATCGATTACCTGACTGCGGATGAGGAAGACAACTATGTTGTTGCGCAGGCGAATGTTCAACTTGAAGAAGATGGTTCCTTCAAGGAAGACATGGTTATCGTCCGTTACAATAAAGATTCAGACAACATTACAACGATGCCAAGTAATCGCGTTGATTACATGGACGTATCGCCAAAACAGGTAGTATCTGTAGCAACGGCGCTCATTCCGTTCCTTGAGAATGATGACTCCAACCGTGCCCTCATGGGATCAAACATGCAACGTCAAGCCGTTCCGCTTCTTATCCCTAAAGCACCGCTGGTGGGTACGGGAATGGAACACAAGTCTGCTAAAGACTCCGGTGTATGTATTGTGTCTAAATACGACGGTATTATTGAGCGTTCGTCAGCTAACGAAATTTGGCTGCGCCGCGTAGAAGTTGTTGAAGGCAAGGAAGTCAAAGGCGACATCGTTAAATATAAATTACACAAATTCATGCGTTCTAACCAAGGTACCTGCATTAATCAACGTCCTCTGGCTAAAAGAGGGGACATTGTTAAGAAAGGCGATATCCTTGCAGATGGTCCTTCCACAGAAATGGGCGAATTGGCTCTTGGTCGCAACGTTGTAGTTGCGTTCATGACGTGGGAAGGTTACAACTACGAGGATGCGATCTTGCTGAGTGAGAAGCTGGTTAAAGAGGATGTATACACTTCGATCCATATCGAGGAATACGAGTCTGAAGCCCGTGACACGAAGCTGGGACCTGAAGAAATCACACGTGATATTCCTAACGTGGGCGAAGAGGCTTTGCGTAATCTCGATGAACGCGGAATTATCCGCATTGGTGCTGAGATCAGTGCAGGGGATATTCTCGTAGGTAAGGTTACACCGAAAGGTGTTACTGAACTGACGGCTGAAGAACGCTTGCTGCACGCAATCTTCGGTGAGAAGGCTCGTGAGGTTCGCGATACTTCCCTGCGGGTGCCTCACGGTAGTGATGGTATTATCGTTGACGTTAAAGTGTTCACCCGCGAGAACGGTGATGAGCTGCCTCCTGGTGTGAATCAGTTGGTTCGCGTCTACATTGCACAGAAACGTAAGATTTCTGAAGGGGATAAAATGGCTGGACGTCACGGTAACAAAGGTGTCGTTGCCCGTATCCTTCCTGAAGAAGACATGCCTTTCCTTCCGGACGGCACACCGGTGCAGGTTGTTCTCAACCCGCTGGGCGTACCTTCACGGATGAACATTGGACAGGTGCTGGAAGTCCATCTTGGTTTTGCCGCAATGCGTCTTGGTATTCACGTTGCTACTCCAGTCTTTGACGGAGCGCGCGAGAACGACGTATTCGACACTATGGAAGAAGCAGGCATGCAGCGTAATGGTAAGACCATTCTGTACGATGGCCGCACAGGTGAACGCTTCGAGCGTGAAGTTACTGTCGGCGTCATGCACATGATCAAGCTGGCGCACATGGTTGATGATAAAATCCACGCCCGTTCAACAGGTCCTTACTCGCTCGTTACTCAGCAGCCGCTGGGTGGTAAAGCGCAGTTTGGTGGACAACGTTTCGGGGAGATGGAGGTATGGGCACTTGAGGCTTACGGTGCCGCTTATACTCTGCAAGAGATCTTGACAGTCAAATCCGATGACGTGGTTGGCCGTGTGAAGACATACGAATCCATCGTCAAAGGCGAGAACGTGCCGGCTCCTGGTGTGCCTGAAGCGTTTAAAGTCTTGATTAAAGAGCTGCAGTCCCTGGGTATGGATGTTAAGATCCTCAGCGAAGACGAGCAAGAGATCGAGATGAGAGAGCTGGATGATGAGGATGAGACGTCAGGCGACAAGCTGAGCCTCAATTTGGAAGGCGCAGAAGTCGGAATCGATTAATCACTGGTATAACAGCCACATGTATAAAAGGACCATGCCCTCTCTTGAACTTAAGGCTCAAGGGAGGGTTATGGTACTAAATCAGGATATAGGTTAAGGAGGGTTGCTCCTTGTTGGACGTTAACAATTTTGAGTTTATGAAAATCGGGCTTGCTTCTCCGGAGAAAATTCGTTCTTGGTCCCGCGGAGAAGTTAAGAAACCGGAAACCATCAACTACCGTACATTGAAACCGGAAAAAGAAGGTCTCTTCTGCGAGCGTATCTTCGGACCACAAAAGGACTGGGAATGTCATTGCGGTAAATACAAACGCGTCCGTTATAAAGGCGTTGTCTGTGACCGTTGTGGCGTTGAAGTTACCCGTGCTAAAGTTCGCCGTGAACGGATGGGCCACATTGAATTGGCTGCTCCTGTATCACATATCTGGTATTTCAAAGGGATTCCAAGCCGTATGGGTTTGGCATTGGATATGTCCCCAAGATCACTTGAAGAAATTATCTATTTCGCATCTTATGTTGTAACTGACCCGGGCGAAACTCCGCTCGAGAAGAAGCAACTGCTCTCCGAGAAAGAATACCGCAGCTACCGTGAGAAATACGGCTACGGATTCCAAGCCGGCATGGGCGCAGAAGCGGTTAAGAAATTGCTTCAGGATATCGACATCGAAAAAGAGCTGGAATTCCTCAAAGAAGAGCTGCGCACAGCCCAAGGCCAGCGCCGCAACCGGGCCATCAAACGCTTGGAAGTCATTGAAGCATTCCGTAACTCCGGCAACAAACCTGATTGGATGATCATGGATGTACTCCCGGTTATTCCTCCGGAGCTTCGTCCGATGGTTCAATTGGATGGTGGCCGTTTTGCCACGTCTGACCTTAATGACCTATATCGCCGTGTAATTAACCGGAACAACCGTCTGAAAAGACTGCTTGATCTTGGTGCACCGGATATTATCGTACAGAACGAAAAACGGATGCTGCAGGAAGCTGTCGATGCACTCATTGACAACGGCCGCCGCGGTCGTCCGGTAACCGGTCCTGGTAACCGTCCGCTCAAATCTCTCAGCCACATGCTGAAAGGTAAGCAAGGACGTTTCCGCCAGAACTTGCTCGGTAAACGGGTTGACTACTCGGGACGTTCCGTTATCGTTGTAGGACCTTACCTGAAGATGTATCAATGCGGTCTGCCAAAGAAAATGGCACTAGAGTTGTTCAAACCGTTTGTTATGAAAGAACTGGTTAACAAAGGGCTTGCTCACAACATCAAGAGCGCAAAACGTAAAGTGGAACGCGTAAGTCCAGAAGTATGGGATGTCCTTGAAGAAGTGATTAGAGAGCATCCGGTTCTTCTTAACCGCGCACCAACGCTTCACCGTCTTGGTATCCAGGCATTTGAACCGATTTTGGTAGAAGGTCATGCAATTCGTCTTCACCCGCTCGTATGTACAGCGTATAACGCTGACTTTGACGGTGACCAAATGGCGGTTCACGTACCGTTGTCTGCAGAAGCGCAAGCAGAAGCCCGTATTCTCATGCTGGCATCAGGCAACATCCTGAATCCTAAAGATGGCAAACCGGTTGTTACCCCTTCCCAGGATATGGTTCTTGGTACGTTCTACCTGACCATGGACAACAAGGAAGAAAAGGGAACCGGCATGATTCTGCGTACCGTGAACGAAGCTGTATCAGCTTATCAACGGGGAACTGCAGGATTGCATGCGCGTGTGGCGATTCCAGTTAAAGCACTCGGCAAAACTTCCTTTACAGAAGCTCAGCAGAATGCACTCCTGATCACTACAGTCGGTAAAATTATCTTTAATGAGATCTACCCTAGCAGCTTCCCGTACATCAACGAAGCAACCAAAACTAATTTGCTTCAAGGTACTCCGGAGAAATACTTTATCTACGAAAAAGGCGCGGACGTTCGTGAGTTGATCATGAATGCACCAGAAGCCAGTGCTGTAGGTAAAGAGTACCTGGGTTTGATTATCGCACGCTGCTTCGAAACGTATCATACAACCAAAACATCCGTGATTTTGGATAAAATTAAACAGCTTGGCTTCACGTACTCAACACGTTCCGGTGTAACAGTTGCCGTATCCGATGTTATCGTGCCTGAAGAGAAAGTTACAATCCTTAAGGAATCTGAGGCTAAGGTCGATGTGGTTGCTAACCAATACCGCCGTGGTCTGATCACCAATGATGAAAGATATGACCGTGTTATTGAAATCTGGTCCAAGACTAAGGATGATCTTACGAACGTCCTGCTTAAATCCATGGATCGTTTCAACTCGATTATGCTTATGGTGGATTCCAAAGCACGTGGTAATAAATCGCAGATCACTCAGCTGGGCGGGATGCGCGGTCTGATGGCAACACCATCCGGTCGTATCTTCGAACTTCCGATCAAAGCGAATTTCCGTGAAGGTCTTACTGTCCTCGAGTACTTTATCTCGACTCACGGAGCGCGTAAAGGTCTGGCGGATACAGCTCTTCGTACAGCGGATTCCGGTTACCTGACTCGTCGTCTCGTCGACGTTGCCCAGGATGTTATCGTCCGTGAAGATGACTGTGGAACTGACAAAGGCTTCACCGTAAGCCGCATCCAGGACGGTAAAGAGGTTATTGAGGATCTGTACGACCGTATTGAAGGCCGTTATTCCTTTGAAACCGTTCGTCATCCGGAAACCAAAGAAATTATCGTCCGCCGCAACGATTTGATCGACTCCGATAAGGCCGAAGAGATCGTAAGCGCGGGTGTTACCAAACTACAAATCCGTTCCGTACTGAGCTGCCGTGCCCGTCACGGTGTCTGCAAGAAATGTTACGGACGCAATCTGGCAACTGGCAAGCACGTTGAGATCGGGGAAGCAGTTGGAATTATCGCTGCTCAATCGATCGGTGAGCCGGGAACCCAGCTTACCATGCGTACCTTCCATACCGGGGGGGTTGCAGGGGATGATATCACACAAGGTTTGCCGCGTATCCAGGAGTTGTTTGAAGCCCGTAACCCTAAGGGTCAGGCTACAATCAGTGAAATTGACGGGGTAATCAAAGAGATTCGTGAAACCAAGGATCGCCGCGAAATCGAGGTTCAAGGGGAAGCTGAATCGAAGACCTATTCCATCACTTTCGGCTCACGTCTTCGTGTTACCGAAGGTCAAGAAATTGAAGCTGGCGATGAGCTCACCGACGGTTCAATCGATCCGAAAGAAATGCTGCGCATCAAAGGTATTCGTGGGGTACAGAACTACATTCTGCAGGAAGTACAACGCGTATACCGTAACCAGGGTGTAGAGATCAATGACAAGCACATTGAAGTCATGATCAAACAAATGCTTCGCAAAATCCGTATTATTGATGCCGGTGACACCAGCCTGCTTCCAGGCGCATTTGCCGACATTCATGAATATGAGTTAGCGAACAAAGAAGCGATTATGTCAGGCAATGAGCCTGCTGTCGCTAAACCGGTTCTCTTGGGTATTACCAAGGCATCGCTTGAGACGGATTCATTCCTGTCTGCGGCTTCCTTCCAGGAAACTACCCGTGTCCTTACAGACGCTGCCATCAAAGGCAAAGTGGATAAACTGCTTGGTCTTAAAGAGAACGTGCTTATCGGTAAGCTGATTCCTGCCGGAACAGGTATGACCCGCTACCGTAATGTAACGTTAAGTGATCCAAATGCAGAACCTGTGAATGAGTCTCTTGAGGCTGTTCCGGCTGAGTAATATTGCAACTGCAACAGTGCATTCCACGTCATGCCCGTACGCGGGGATGACGTGGCTGTCTGTTGATTACAAAATGAAAAAAGTTATCTTTTAAATTCTTGACATACCCTTGTGATAATGCTAAAATGTCTAAGGTGCGTGAGTAGCCATGTTATCTTTGTTCATTGGAGGAATTAGTAATGACTGATGATAGAGGATTACAGGATGCTCAGGTCAAGATCGGTACCAAGCAAACCGTTAAGGCGGTGGAGATGGGCCTAGCCGCAGAAGTCTATGTGGCAGAGGACGGAGATCAACGGCTTACTTCCAGGATTGTTTCGCTTTGCAGTAAGCAAGGTGTCAAGGTTACTTATGTAGACACGATGCTGAACTTGGGCAAGGCTTGCGGAATTGAAGTGGGCGCTGCTATGGCAGCCGTCTTAAAAGAATAGCTGCAAGAACTGTTTTTGTACCGGGGGTACACTTCGGTGGCAAAGACTTTTCATTTGTCTTTTTATGAACCACCTGGGTCTGTGGACTTAACAATGAGGTTTGTAATCAGATTTATCATTTCAGGAAGGGGGTGGCACAACAAATGCCAACTATTAATCAATTGGTTCGTAAAGGCCGTCAAGCCAAAATCGAAAAATCCAAATCTCCCGCTCTTCAAAAGGGGTTTAACGCCCTGAAGCGTGAGGCTACAAATTTGAGCGCTCCGCAAAAACGCGGTGTGTGCACTCGTGTAGGTACAATGACTCCGAAGAAACCGAACTCCGCACTTCGTAAATACGCTCGTGTGCGTTTGACGAATAAGGTTGAGGTTACAGCTTACATTCCGGGTATCGGACACAACTTGCAAGAGCACAGTGTGGTACTGATTCGCGGAGGTCGGGTTAAAGACCTTCCAGGGGTTCGTTATCATATCGTTCGCGGCGCTCTGGATACTGCAGGCGTTAACAACCGTATGCAATCTCGCTCCAAGTATGGTGCGAAACGTCCTAAAGTGAAGAAGTAAGAACAATACGAAAGATAAACATTTGAGAAAGGGGGATATCCATGCCACGCAAAGGTCCAGTTACTAAGAGAGACGTATTGCCAGATCCATTGTATAATAGCAAGTTGGTTACTCGTTTGATTAACCGCATTATGCTGGGTGGTAAAAGAGGTGTCGCTCAAAGCATTTTGTACAATGCGTTCAAATTGATTCAAGAACGCACAGGTAAAGATCCGATGGAAGTTTTCGAAGCTGCCATCAAGAATATCATGCCGGTTTTGGAAGTGAAGGCTCGTCGTGTCGGCGGTGCTAACTACCAAGTGCCGATCGAGGTTAAACCTGAAAGACGTACTGCTTTGGGATTACGTTGGCTTGTAAACTACTCGCGTAACCGCGGGGAGAAGACAATGGAAGAGCGTTTGGCGGCTGAGATCATCGACGCTTCCAACAACACAGGCGCTTCCGTTAAAAAACGTGAAGATACGCACAAAATGGCTGAAGCTAACAAAGCATTCGCTCACTACCGTTGGTAGGATCAAAGTCATTCAAATAACTTCTATTTTGAAAGGAGATCCATTTCATGGCAAGAGAGTTCTCCTTAAAGAATACACGTAATATCGGGATCATGGCACATATTGACGCCGGTAAAACCACAACCACTGAGCGGATTCTTTTCTACACAGGCCGTACGCACAAAATCGGTGAAGTTCACGAGGGTGCAGCTACAATGGACTGGATGGAACAAGAACAAGAGCGCGGAATTACCATTACTTCCGCTGCTACAACCGCTTCTTGGAAAGGCTACCGCGTCAATATCATTGATACCCCGGGACACGTTGACTTCACTGTTGAAGTTGAACGCTCCCTTCGTGTATTGGATGGGGCAGTAGGCGTTTTCAGTGCGAAAGAGGGCGTTGAACCACAGTCTGAAACCGTATGGAGACAGGCTGACCGTTATGGCGTACCACGTATCGCATATGTTAACAAAATGGATATCATCGGTGCAGATTTCCTTAACGTTGTTAAGGACATGCGCGAACGTCTGCAAGCGAACGCAGTTGCTATTCAACTGCCAATCGGTGCAGAAAATGAATTCGTAGGAATTATCGACCTTGTTGAACAAAGAGCCCATATGTACAAAGATGATCTGGGCCGCGATGTTGAAGAAACCGATATTCCTGCTGAGTTCCTGGAGCAAGTTGCTGAACTGCGTCTCGAGTTGATCGAGAAAGTAGCAGAGCTTGATGAAGAACTCACAATGAAGTACCTGGAAGGCGAAGAGATTACAGTTGCCGAAATCAAAGCTGCACTGCGCAAAGGCGTAGTAGAAGTTAAGATTTTCCCTGTAATCGTTGGATCCTCCTACCGCAATAAAGGGGTTCAGCTGATGCTGGACGCTGTTATTGATTACCTGCCAGCTCCGATTGATGTACCGGCTATTCAAGGTCACTTGGAGGATGGAACTGAAGCCATCCGCCACTCTTCCGATGAAGAACCGTTCTCATCCCTGGCATTCAAAATCATGACAGACCCTTATGTTGGTAAACTTACGTTCTTCCGTGTTTATTCCGGTGTTCTGGAATCCGGTTCTTACGTATTGAATGCCACTAAGAATAAACGGGAACGTATTGGTCGTATCCTGCAAATGCACGCGAACAGCCGTCAAGAGATCTCCGTAGTTTACTCCGGTGATATCGCGGCAGCCGTGGGCCTTAAAGATACGAGCACTGGTGATACCCTGTGTGACGAGAAGCATCCAGTAATTCTGGAATCAATGAACTTCCCTGATCCGGTTATCGAAGTTGCCGTTGAACCAAAAACCAAAGCTGACCAAGATAAATTGGGTGTTGCTCTCGGTAAATTGACTGAAGAGGATCCAACTCTTCGTGCTCATACCGATGAAGAAACAGGACAAACTATCCTGGCAGGTATGGGTGAGCTTCACCTTGAGATCATTGTTGACCGTATGCGCCGTGAGTTCAACGTTGAAACTAACGTTGGTAAACCACAAGTAGCATATCGTGAGACATTTACAGCTCCAGCTCGCGTCGAAGGTAAATTCGTTCGTCAGTCCGGCGGTCGCGGTCAGTATGGTCACGTGTGGGTTGAATTTGAACCACTCGAGGCAGGTACTGGCAGTACATTCGAGAGCAAGGTTGTCGGTGGTTCCGTACCAAGAGAATACATCGGTCCTGCGCTTGCGGGTATTGAAGAGCAAATGAAAAACGGCGTTCTTGCAGGCTTCCCGCTTGTAGACGTTAAGGCCACAGTTGTGGATGGATCTTATCATGATGTTGACTCCAACGAAATGGCATTTAAAATTGCTGGTTCGATGGCGCTCAAAGCGGCTAAAGAGAAGTGTAAGCCAGTTCTCCTCGAGCCAATCATGAAAGTTGAAGTAACTGTCCCTGAGGAGTACATGGGTGACGTTATGGGTATGCTGAGTTCCCGTCGCGGAAGAATCGAAGGTATGGATTCCCGTGGTGGAGCACAAATTATCCGGGCGAAGGTGCCTCTCTCCGAAATGTTCGGTTATTCCACAACACTCCGTTCTGGTACACAAGGACGCGGCGTATTCTCAATGGAACTCTCCCACTATGAAGAAGTTCCTAAGTCCATTTCGGATGAGATCGTTGCTAAGAACAAAAGCGGAGAGTAATATTTCGTTTTGATTTGCCGTCCGGGTATAGCCGCTCAGTCATCTTAGATTAACAATGCTACGGACGGCTCCAATATAAGGAACCCCATATTAAGGAGGAACTGTTCAAATGGCAAAGGCAAAGTTTGAACGTAACAAACCGCACGTTAACATCGGTACTATTGGTCACGTTGACCATGGTAAAACGACTCTGACTGCTGCAATCACTACTGTACTGTCCAAGAAATACGGCGGTGCTGCTGTAGCATTCGACCAAATCGATAAAGCTCCAGAAGAGCGCGAACGTGGTATCACTATCTCCACAGCTCACGTTGAATATGAAACTCCTAACCGTCACTACGCACACGTAGACTGCCCTGGACATGCTGACTATGTTAAAAACATGATCACTGGTGCAGCGCAAATGGACGGAGCGATCCTGGTTGTATCCGCAGCTGACGGCCCTATGCCGCAAACTCGCGAGCACATCCTGTTGTCCCGCCAAGTAGGCGTTCCTTACATCGTTGTATTCTTGAACAAATGCGACATGGTTGAAGACGAAGAACTCTTGGAACTGGTTGAAATGGAAGTTCGCGACTTGCTTAGCGAATACGATTTCCCAGGCGATGATACTCCAATCGTTCGCGGATCCGCTCGTGAAGCTCTGCAAAACCCTGAAGGCGAATGGGCTGCTAAGATCGTTGAAATGTTCGAAACCATCGATACTTACATCCCACTGCCAGAGCGTCAAACTGACAAACCTTTCTTGATGCCTGTCGAGGACGTATTCTCCATCACTGGCCGCGGTACCGTGGCAACTGGCCGCGTAGAACGCGGAACAGTTAAAGTCGGAGAAGAAATCGAAATCGTTGGTATTCACGAAGAAAAGAAAAAATCCGTTGTTACAGGCGTTGAAATGTTCCGTAAATTGCTCGATTCCGCTCAAGCGGGCGACAACATCGGCGCATTGCTGCGTGGTGTAGACCGTAACATGATCGAGCGCGGCCAAGTATTGGCTAAGCCGAACTCCGTTAACCCACACACTGAGTTCACTGCTCAAATCTACGTTCTGACTAAAGAAGAGGGCGGACGTCACAAACCTTTCTTCACTGGTTACCGTCCACAGTTCTACTTCCGTACAACTGACGTAACTGGCATCATCAACTTGCCAGAAGGTACTGAAATGGTTATGCCTGGTGACAACATCACTGTAACTGTTTCCCTTATCTCCCCTATCGCTATCGAAGAAGGAACTAAGTTCTCTATTCGTGAAGGCGGACGTACAGTTGGAGCAGGTTCTGTAGCTTCTATCCAAAAATAATTTCACTCTATCCCTAGCGGGTAGATGTTGGAACATAAAAAAGGTGGTCTTCTCACGAAGATCACCTTTTTTTATATTTCTGTGATTTGCTGCTTAATACTAAACCTCGCGTGCGTATTCAGGACTTGGAATTTTGCATAACACAACATGAAGGCTTGCCGGTGTGTCACCTGTATTGGAGTAAGCAAACGATTCATTTCCGTCGATGTGGATAAGATCACCTTTTTCGAACGGACTATTCGCTTCATCTACAACAACTGTTCCCTTCCCCTCCAAGGCATGTATATATACATCTGTACCGGGATGTTTATGCACAGGCAACTGCTGACCGGGCATAAAGTTTAGAATGAAAACAACACTCTCTCCCTTTTGAAACAAAATTCGCTTAGTAAAACGTTCCTCTGAGTATTGTAGAGCCTCACTGATTTGTTTTTTCTCCATGTTTATATTCCTCCTAATTTATAATTCAATTTACAGCCGTATTTCATACTCACAATGCTCATGTCCCGTAACGTTGCATTTAATTTCTTTTACCGTTACAGTTCGGCCCATGATTCTACATAAAGCGCCTTCTAAGATGGCTCCTTCCAGATCGCAGACCATTTTCTCTTCTTCCAGAGTGGGTAGTCCTTTGCAGAAACAATCATCTACAGCAATGTTGATTCTGCGTTCATCCTGATAGATGATACGCGGTATGCCAATCTCCAAGCTTTGAAACAGCTCCAGAAGCTCCTCCACGGTTTGTGCCGGAAGACTGGCTCCTATTTTTCGGCCTATGGTGACAGTAGTGCTTTTCCCGCCCATAGGTAGGCCCTGGCTCATACCAATAAGACGGATGGTACGGAATAATTCCAGCGGAACAGTGTCACTAAGGGTGCTTCTGTCGATCTTTTTCATATCCTCAAACGTATATGCCTTCATAGATTAACCTCCTTGTTCTTCGTTCATCCCTACAGCTATTGTGCCACAGGAATACTGAGAACTCCTTGATATAGATCAATTTCTATGAATATTGTGATGGCAGTCACAAGTCTGGATTCAGCACATGCTAAGGTTAATGAAGAAGATTGAAAGGAGAAATCTAGATGAAATGCTCCTGCTGTGAGTTACGATCCTGCGTAAGTCGTGTACCTGTGTTTAAAGGTCTATCCGATTCAGAGCTTGCACAGATAGATGCCATAATAGATTCCGGAAATTATAGTAAAGGAGATTTGATCTTTAGAGAAGGAGAAGAGTCAGACTCATTGTTTGTGTTAAACAACGGATTGATCAAGCTGACGCGGACTAATCAGGAGGGGAAAGAGCATATTGTACGCTTCTTGTTCCCAGGAGATTATTTTGGCCAGTTCTCGTTATTTCAAAAGAAACAAAATTATGTGAATGCTGAGATGATTGAGGATGGAACGGTATGTAGGCTGCATCGCAAAGATTTCCTCCCGCTGTTGCATAGTAATGCTGCTCTTGCCTGCAATTTTCTGTCCTCCATGAGTGAGCAGCTATATCATGCAGAAGATTGGGCGGCTGCAATGCATATAATGGAAGCGGATAAACGTTTAGCGAAAATACTACTCTATTTCCATTCCAAAGCTCCTTCTGCGAAGAGGGTTATTTTGCCGGCATCCAAAAAGGAAATCGCTGCAATGATCGGTACGACAGCGGAAACGTTTAGTCGAAAGCTAGCACAGCTGGAAGAGATGAATTTGATTCTTCTAAGCAAAAGAGCTGTAAATATATTGGATTTGGAAGCGATTCGAGAAATGGCAGGGGAGAACAAATAATAGAAGAAAAAAACTTATGAAAATAAGACTTTAGATCTATTTTTTCACACGAAATCTTCCGATAATAAAACTATAATCAATATTTCGATGATATTAGTCACATTTCGACAAAGAAAATAAGGAAATAGACGCTTTATTTTGTCGAAAAAACAACGGTTTTAGTGATTGAGTAGTGTTCAATTCATAGAACCATGCTGACCGATTGCATCGAATTTATATTGGGATAAAATAGTGCAATTAAGGAGTGGTTTTTGTGGGGAAATGTCCTTTTTCTTTTCTACATGGTTCAAACGCGGGGAAGGGTTCTGGAGAATCTCCTGCCGCTCACGAATTTAATGCGATGGTTCAATCTCGTTCTAGAAATACCGACTTTCATGTTCTTGATGGCCAAGACGAGTTGAATGAGCAAATGAGAATGATCGATCTTACAGAAAGAGACTTAACTTTGCTACGCAGTATGAAACCAGCGGTTGAGCGTAATCTGGACTATATAACAGACCAGTTCTATAACACTGTACTTGGCGTCGATAAGTTAGAGAATATTATTTTAGAGTATAGTACGATTGACCGTCTGAAGAAGACTTTGCACGATCATATCCTTGAAATTTTTGATGGTGATGTGGATGAGAAATATATAGCCAAACGGCTTGTGATTGCCCGTATTCATAAGAAGGTTGGACTAGAGCCGAAATGGTACTTATCAGCCTTTCAGAATCTGCAAAATGTATTTATTCGCGTGATCTACAATGAAACTAAAGATGATTTGGAACGTTTGGATGTAGTGCAGACGGTTACCAAGCTACTTAATTTAGAACAACAGCTCGTATTGGAAGCTTATGAGAAAGAAAATATCAAGGAGAAGGAAGAACAATACCAAAACGTTAAGAATGAACTTAAATCAAAAATAGCTGAGTTCAGTGGAGAATTGATAGATTTGAGCATCGGCACAAATGCAGCTGTCGAGCAGTTGGTTGCGAGTAGTAATGAAGTGAACAACACGTTCCAGCGAACTGCATCAACGGCCATGGAATCGCAAGAGCTTGCGAAAGACGGGCAGGACCAGCTTGGTGAACTTAGCGGACATATTGAACGGATATATAATAGCACGAGTGAAATGGAGCGTTCTGTTCAAGAACTGAGCCGATTCTCTCAACAAATTCGAAAGATAGTCGGTGCAGTACAGGATATTGCAGACCAGACTAAGGTCCTCTCTCTTAATGCTACTATAGAAGCTGCGAGAGCAGGAGAACATGGCAGAGGCTTTAGTGTAGTGGCTCAGGAGGTCAGCAGATTGGCTGAAGATACGAAAAATACAGTAGTTCTTATAGGTGAGTTAACCAACAAATCTACTAAGCTTACCAGTCAGGTTGTTGATGAGATTCGAACAGTACAGGAACTCACAAAAAGCGGGAAATCCCAGTCCGTTGAGACCAGCCGGTTGTTCTCCGATATCGTTGCTTCCATGCAGGGTAGTACGCAGGAAATTGTCACTGTCGAAGAAGAAATCAAAGTGCTTATCCATACTATAGAAGGAATCGGGTCAACAACCGCTCAAACCGCAGCGTCTGCGGAGTATTTCAAGTCGGCAACAGCCGGATTGTGACCAAATGATGAATCCCGAGCAGCGCATGAAAATAATTCATGCGTTGTTTTAATTATGGCTTGCAATACTGCCCATTCTTATATATAATAATAAATGTTGTTCTGAGACGTTGCGATGATGTGAGAGGTTACTGACACACCCGGCCCCTTTGCCATGAGGTCGACGTCAGAAAATTTTCACGGAGTATGTCCGATAATAAATTGGGCGATAGAAGGAGGGACTAAAATGGCAAAGCAAAAAATTCGTATCCGCTTGAAAGCATACGACCACAGAATTCTTGATCAATCCGCTGAGAAGATCGTTGAAACAGCAAAACGTTCGGGTGCTGGTGTATCCGGGCCGATTCCGCTGCCAACTGAGAAACAAATCATTACTATTCTCCGTGCGGTGCATAAGTACAAGGATTCCCGTGAACAGTTTGAGCAACGGACTCACAAACGTTTGATCGATATTGTGAACCCAACACCACAAACTGTGGATGCCTTGATGCGCTTGGATCTACCGTCCGGTGTAGATATCGAAATCAAATTGTAATTCTTCTATTAAAGAAACAGGAAAAGAAAAGAGGTGTCAACATTGAAAGGTATCTTAGGAAAAAAACTCGGTATGACTCAAGTCTTTACTCCAGAAGGTAATGTAATCGCGGTTTCGGTTATCGAAGCTGGCCCTTGTGTCGTTCTGCAAAAGAAAGACCTGAATATCGACGGATATGAAGCAGTGCAATTGGGCTTTTCTGATAAGAAAGAAAGTCGCTCCAATAAGCCTGAACAAGGTCATGCCAAAAAGGCAAATGCAACACCTAAGCGCTACGTTCGCGAAATTCGCGGTATTGACCTCGCGTCGTTCGAGGTTGGACAAGTGCTGACGGCTGATGTCTTCACAGAAGGCGAATTTGTTGACGTAACAGGAACTTCTAAAGGTAAAGGCTTCCAAGGCGTTATCAAACGTTGGGGACAAAGCCGCGGACCAATGGCACACGGATCGCGTTACCACAGAAGACCAGGTTCCATGGGTTCCATTCAAGCTAACCGCGTTCCTAAAGGCAAACGCCTTCCAGGTCACATGGGTCATTCGACCGTAACGGTTCAAAAGCTTGAAATCATTAAAGTGGATGTAGAACGTAACGTATTGCTGGTTAAAGGTGCTATTCCAGGACCTAAAAACAGCTTCGTGAAAGTTAGACAAACCGTTAAGAAATAATTGAAGAAAGGAGGAACATGAAATGCCAAAAGTAACACTTTTTAATATCAGTGGCAATGAAGTTGGTGAAGTTGAACTGAGCGATGCGGTATTCGGTATTGAACCGAACGTGCATGTTCTGCATGAAGCAGCTCTTATGCAACGCGCTTCCCTTCGTCGCGGTACACATAAAGTAAAAGGACGCTCTGAAGTGCGTGGCGGCGGACGTAAGCCTTGGAAACAAAAAGGTACAGGTCGCGCTCGTCAAGGCTCCATTCGTTCTCCACAATGGAAAGGCGGCGGCGTAGTCTTCGGACCAACACCACGTAGCTATTCCTGGAAACTGCCTAAGAAAGTTCGTCGTCTGGCAATCAAATCCGCGTTGTCCTCGAAAGTTATTGCTAACGAGATCATCGTACTTGATGCTTTGACAATGAGCGCTCCGAAGACGAAAGAATTCGCGGCAATCCTGAACAACCTGAAGGTTGGAAGCAAGGCCCTGATCGTAGCTCCTAGTTATGATGACAATGTGGCTCTTTCCGCTCGTAACATCCCTGGGGTGAAATTCGTAGCGGCTGACGGCATCAATGTTCTTGACGTGCTGACGCACGACAAACTGATCATCACCAAGGAAGCAGTTCTGAAGGTAGAGGAGGTGTTCGCGTAATGAAAGATCCTCGTGATATAATTAAACGTCCGGTGATTACGGAACGCACATCCGACTACATGAGCGAAATGAAATATGCTTTTGAAGTGGATCTCCGTGCTAACAAGACCGAAATTAAAAAAGCTGTTGAGGCTATCTTTAAAGTTAAAGTAGTTAGTGTGAACACAATGCGTGTACCTGGCAAATTGAAACGTTACGGCAAATACTCCGGATATACTCCAGAGTGGAAGAAAGCCATCGTTAAACTTAGCCCGGACAGCAAGCCGCTCGAATTCTTTGAAGCGGTAGAATAATACTCTTAAAGTAAGGAGGGAATACAGTGCCAATCAAAAAGTACAAACCGACATCTCCGGCCAGACGTAACATGTCCGTGTCTACGTTTGAAGAAATCACCACAAATCAGCCTGAGAAATCTTTGCTTGCACCGCTGTTCAAACACGCGGGCCGCAATAACCAAGGTAAAATTACAGTTCGTCACCATGGCGGCGGACACAAACGTAAATACCGCATTATCGACTTCAAACGGACAAAAGACGGCATACCAGGTAGCGTTGCTACGATTGAGTATGACCCGAACCGTACTTCCAATATTGCTTTGATCAACTATGCTGATGGAGAGAAACGTTACATCCTCGCTCCTAAAGGCCTTAAAGTTGGGGATAAGATTGAGTCCGGCCCTGCGGCTGACATCAAAATTGGTAACAGTCTTCCACTGGCTAACATTCCAGTTGGTACAGTTATCCACAACATCGAGTTGAAACCAGGCAAAGGCGGACAATTGGTTCGTGCAGCTGGTACCGAAGCTCAATTGCTGGGTAAAGAAGAAAAATACGTATCCGTTCGTTTGACTTCCGGCGAGGTTCGTAGAATCCTCAGCGTATGTCGTGCAACAATCGGTTCCGTAGGTAACGAAGATCACGAATTGATCAAGATTGGTAAAGCTGGACGTAATCGCTGGCTTGGCAATCGCCCTCAAGTGCGCGGCGTAGTTATGAACCCGAACGATCACCCACACGGTGGTGGTGAAGGACGCGCTCCGATCGGTCGTAAATCTCCGATGTCTCCTTGGGGCAAACCAACCCTTGGTTACAAAACTCGTAAGAAAAACAAAGCTTCTGATAAATACATCGTTCGTCGCCGCACGAAATAAGACGCTTCTGGCAGTAAGTAATAGCGCGAAGCGTCGATTCGCGGCTTGAACAGTTGATGAAGGGAGGACATACACATGGGTCGCAGTTTAAAGAAGGGGCCGTTTATTGATGGCTACCTGCTGAAAAAAGTTGAGGAACTGAACGCGGCAGAGAAGAAAGTCGTTGTTAAAACCTGGTCCCGTCGCTCAACGATTTTCCCTCAGTTTATCGGACATACGTTTGGTGTATATGACGGCCGCAAACACGTGCCTGTATACGTAACGGAAGATATGGTAGGTCACAAGTTGGGCGAGTTCGCGCCAACACGTACTTACAAAGGCCATGCGGGTGACGATAAGAAAACAAGAAGATAATTAAGGTCTTCGTTCGAGAGGAGGGAAAACAATGGAAGCAAAAGCACATGCTAGATCGGTGCGGATTTCCGCTCGCAAAGCGAAACTGGTTATTGACTTGATTCGCGGCAAGCAAGTGGGGGAAGCTATCGCAATTCTTCGCCACACTCCAAAATCTGCTTCACCGGTTGTTGAGAAATTGCTTAACTCGGCGATTGCAAATGCTGAGCACAATTACTCTATGGACGTGAACAGCCTTTTCGTTAGCGAAGTTTTCGTTAACCAAGGTCCAACAATGAAACGTTTCCGTCCACGCGCGATGGGTCGCGCAAGCCGGATTAATAAACGCACCAGCCACATTACTTTGGTGGTATCTGAGAAATAAGGAGGGATAACACGTGGGTCAAAAGGTAAATCCAATCGGACTCCGGATCGGAGTCATTCGCGATTGGGAATCTAAATGGTATGCAGGCAAAGATTTCGGTACTCTTTTAATGGAAGACGTCAGAATCCGCGAATACCTTAAAGGTAAGTTGAAGGATTCCGCTGTTTCCCGCATTGAAATTGAAAGAGCAGCTAACCGCGTGAATGTAACTATTCACACTGCGAAACCAGGTATGGTTATTGGTAAAGGCGGAGCAGAAGTAGAAGTACTTCGCAGCGCAGTTACAGCAATCGCAGGCGGTAAGAAAGTTCACATCAACATCAATGAAATCAAACACCCTGAGCTGGATGCGATCTTGGTTGCTGAAAGCATTGCACAACAATTGGAGCGTCGTGTATCTTTCCGTCGTGCGCTGAAGCAAGCGATTCAAAGAACTATGCGTTCCGGTGCAAAAGGAATTAAAACACAAGTAGGCGGACGTCTTGGCGGCGCTGAGATTGCTCGTTCAGAAGGTTATAGCGAAGGAACAGTTCCACTTCATACGCTTCGTGCCGATATCGACTACGGAACGGCTGAAGCACATACAACTTACGGCATCATCGGCGTAAAAGTATGGATCTACCGTGGAGAAGTTCTTCCCCCAGCTAAGAAACAAGCTGCTCAGGAAGGAGGCAACTAATCATGTTGGTACCAAAACGCGTTAAACACCGCAAGCAACAACGCGGTCACATGAAGGGTATGGCAAAAGGCGGTACGGAACTGAACTTCGGCGAATTCGGCCTGCAAGCATTGGAACCGTCCTGGATCACTAACCGTCAGATCGAAGCTGCCCGTATTGCAATGACTCGTTACATCAAACGTGGCGGTCAAGTATGGATCAAGATTTTCCCTGACAAACCAATTACTCAAAAGCCTCTTGAGGTTCGTATGGGTAGTGGTAAAGGTAACGTTGAGAAATGGGTAGCCGTAGTTAAACCGGGCAAGATTATGTTCGAACTCGGAGGCGTGTCGGAAGAGATCGCTCGTGAAGCGATGCGTCTTGCCGCTCACAAGCTGCCAATCAAGACTAAGTTTGTGAAACGTGAAGAATTGGGTGGTGAAGCAAATGAAAGCTAATGAACTTCGCAACTTAACCACTGCCGAGATTGAACAAAAGATCGCCGGATTCAAGGAAGAGCTTTTCAATCTCCGTTTTCAATTGGCAACAGGCCAATTGGATAACCCTACTCGGATTCGTGATGTGCGTAAGGAAATAGCTCGTGCTAAAACCGTTATCCATCAAAGAGTACTTGGGATTAGTTAAGTTAGGGACGGATTAATCATCCGTATCAGGAAGGAGGCTAACTATGAGCGAAGAACGTAATGCACGTAAAGTGCAAGTCGGTAAAGTGGTCAGCGACAAAATGGATAAAACCATCGTAATTGCTGTTGAAACTTATAAAAAACATAATTTGTACCACAAACGCATCAAGTCTACGAAGAAATTCAAAGCACATGATGAAGAAAACGTTGCGAAAATTGGTGACACCGTAAAAATCATGGAAACTCGTCCACTCTCCAAGGACAAACGCTGGAGACTGGTTGAAGTTGTTGAAAAAGCGGTAATCATCTAATTTACCCGATAAACCTTTTTCCGGAAGGAGGAAATATTAATGATTCAACCATTTACACGTTTGCATGTGGCTGACAACTCTGGTGCGAAGGAACTGATGTGTATCCGCGTACTGGGTGGTACTGGACGTCGTACAGCAGCAATCGGTGATCTGATCGTTTGTTCCGTAAAACAAGCAACACCAGGCGGCGTTGTCAAAAAAGGTGATGTTGTTAGAGCGGTTGTTGTTCGTACTAAACGTTCCGTACGTCGTAAAGACGGTTCTTACATCTCTTTCGACGAAAATGCAGCTGTTGTTGTTAAAGACGACAGAAGCCCGCGTGGAACACGTATCTTCGGACCAGTTGCTCGCGAACTTCGCGATAAAGACTACATGAAGATCGTTTCCTTGGCACCGGAAGTTATCTAAATCAATGCCCCATATAGTGTCTTAGGAGGTGTAATGAATGCCTAGAGTGAAAAAAGTTCTGGAATCCCATAACAATAAACTGCATGTGAAGAAAGACGACGTGGTACTTGTGATCAGCGGGAAAGACAAAGGTAAAAAAGGCCGTGTCATCGCTGCTTATCCTCGTGAAAACCGCGTTCTGGTAGAAGGCGTAAACATGGTGAAAAAACACCAAAAGCCGAACCAGTTGAATCCACAGGGTGGAATTATTGAGCAGGAAGCTTCGATCCATGTGTCCAACGTAATGCACATCGATCCGAAGAGCGGAAAAGTAACCCGTATCGGTTACAAGGTCCTCGACAACGGTAAGAAGGTTCGGGTAGCTAAAAGATCCGGAGAGATTATCGACTAATATAGCCCTTAAGAAAGGAGGTTAAATCATCATGGCAGCAAGAATGAAAGAACGTTTTCTGAACGAAATTACACCTGCGTTGATGCAGAAGTTTAACTATACGACTGTAATGCAAGTGCCGAAAATCGAGAAGGTTGTCATCAACATGGGTGTGGGTGACGCTGTTCAAAACTCCAAGGTGCTTGACGCTGCAGTTAATGACATGCAACTGATCGCTGGTCAAAAACCAGTAATCACTAAAGCAAAGAAATCCATCGCCGGTTTCAAACTGCGCGAGAACATGCCAATCGGTGTTAAAGTAACACTGCGCGGTGAACGTATGTACTACTTCCTGGACAAATTGTTCAACGTAACGCTTCCACGCGTACGTGACTTCCGTGGTGTTTCCACTAAAGCCTTTGACGGCCGTGGTAACTACACACTTGGTCTGAAAGAACAATTGATCTTCCCCGAAATCGAGTATGATAAGGTGGATAAAGTCCGCGGTATGGACATCGTAATCGTAACTACTGCAAAGACGGATGAGGAATCCCGTGAGCTGCTCGTTCAGCTGGGAATGCCTTTCGCGAAATAAGGTAAGATTCATCCATTTCTCCGAAAATGTTTAGGAGGTGTCAGGCTAAAGTGGCAAAAACTTCGATGAAAGTTAAACAACAACGTACGCCTAAGTTTAAAGTACGTGCATATACACGTTGCGAACGTTGTGGTCGTCCACATTCGGTACTGCAAAAGTTCAGCATTTGCAGAATTTGTTTCCGTGAGTTAGCTTATAAAGGCCAGATTCCTGGCGTCAAAAAAGCAAGTTGGTAAGAAGTTTATAAACGGGAAGGAGGTTTACACACATGACTATGTCTGATCCTATTGCAGATATGCTTACTCGTATTCGTAACGCCAACACTGTGCGTCACGAGACAGTAGAAATGCCTGCTTCGACAATGAAGAAACAAATCGCCGATATTCTTAAACGCGAAGGCTTCATCCGCGACGCGGAATTCGTTGAAGATAACAAACAAGGGATTATCCGTATCTTCTTGAAATACGGCCCTAACCAAGAGCGTGTAATTACAGGCTTGAAAAGAATCAGTAAACCAGGCCTTCGCGTATACACGAAGAGCAATGAAGTGCCTCGTGTACTCGGCGGACTGGGAATCGCGATTGTCTCCACATCCAAGGGAGTTATGACCGATAAAGAAGCTCGTCAATCTAAATCCGGCGGAGAAGTTGTCTGCTACGTTTGGTAATTAACGTCACAAGATAAGGAGGTGCAACACATGTCTCGTATTGGTCGCAAACCAATCGCAGTACCTAGCGGTGTAGATGTCACTTTGGACAACACCGTGATTACAGTAAAAGGTCCTAAAGGCTCTTTGACTCGTGAGCTTCATAAAGACATGAAGGTTACGATTGAAAATAACGAAATCACCGTTGTTCGCCCGTCGGACAACAAATTGCATCGTTCACTTCACGGCACAACCCGCTCCGTTGTCAGCAACATGGTAAGTGGTGTGACTGAAGGATTCTCGAAATCTTTGGAAATGGTTGGTGTCGGTTACCGTGCCAGCAAATCCGGAGATAAGATCGTTCTGAACGTTGGTTACTCCCACCCGGTTGAAATTTCACCGGAACCGGGAATCGAGTTCGAAGTTCCTGCGAACACGAAGATCATCGTTAAAGGTATCGATAAAGAACGCGTTGGCGCTTACGCTGCTAAAATTCGTTCCGTACGTGAACCTGAACCGTACAAAGGTAAAGGTATCAAATATGAAGGCGAGCGTATCATCCGCAAGGAAGGTAAAGCCGGTAAGAAGAAATAACCGGTTTTCTCTTCATGCTAAGATTGCTCGTGCATCTTAATGAGAAGCTGCCTTTACGGCAACTGAAGGGAGTGAAAGGAAAGTCATGATTACAAAAGAGGATAAAAACAAGGCTCGCCTCAAAAGACACCTGCGTGTTCGTAAGAAAATTCAGGGTACTACTGAGCGTCCGCGTTTGAACGTGTTCCGTTCTTCGAAACACATCTACGCTCAACTTATCGATGATGTGACTGGCACTACAATCGTATCCGCTTCGACGCTTGATAAAGAGCTTACAGCTACTATCGGCAACGGCGGCAGTGTAGAAGCAGCAAGCAAAGTTGGCCAATTGGTCGCTGAGCGCGCTAAAGCAAAAGGCTACGCGGTAGTTGTATTTGACCGCGGAGGATACTTGTACCATGGACGGATTCAGGCATTGGCTGATGCAGCTCGCGAAGCAGGCCTTGAATTCTAGAATAAATCTCAAAAGGAGGTTAACGACTTGCGTGTAGATCCAAACAGTTTAGAGCTGACAGAAAGAGTTGTCCACATCAACCGCGTAGCGAAAGTTGTAAAGGGCGGACGCCGTTTCAGCTTCAGCGCTTTGGTTGTTGTCGGTGACGGCAATGGCTACGTTGGTGCTGGTATCGGTAAAGCTGGCGAAGTGCCGGATGCAATCCGTAAAGGCATTGAAGACGCCAAGAAGAATCTGATTCACATTCCTCTCGTAGGAACTACAATCCCTCACTTGATCACTGGTCATTTCGGCGCAGGACGCGTGCTGCTGAAACCAGCATCAAAAGGTACCGGGGTTATCGCTGGCGGTCCAGTTCGTGCAGTACTCGAATTGGCAGGCGTTGGCGACATTTTGACAAAATCTTTGGGTTCTTCGAATTCCATGAACATGGTCAATGCGACTTTAGAGGGACTTTCCCGTCTGAAACGTATTGAAGAAGTCGCGAAGCTTCGCGGCAAATCTGTCGAAGAATTACGCGGTTAAGGAGGGGAATGTCAATGGCAAAGTTGCAAATCACCCTCGTACGCAGTGTGATCGGACGTCCGGAAACACAACGTGTTACCGTTAAGACGCTTGGCCTGCGTAAAATCAACTCAACTGTGGTTCACAATGACAGTCCTGCGATTCGCGGAATGATCAATCAAGTGAGTCACTTGGTAGCAGTAACTGAAATCGAAGGCTAAACAGCCTCGTATAAATTAACAGACATAAGGAGGTGCAAACGATGAAGTTACATGAACTTGCTCCGGCTCCAGGATCCCGTAAAGAACGCAACCGTGTAGGTCGCGGTCCTTCCAGCGGTAATGGTAAAACTTCCGGCCGCGGTCATAAAGGTCAAAACTCCCGCTCCGGCGGTGGTGTTCGTCCGGGCTTCGAGGGTGGACAAAACCCACTCTATCGTCGTCTGCCTAAACGTGGTTTCATCAATCCTACCCGTAAAGAGTACGCGATTGTGAACCTGGAAGATCTCAACAACTTTGCAGAAGGAACTGAAGTAACTCCGGCATTGTTGCTTGAAACAGGCGTTATCAAGAATACAAAGAGCGGTATCAAAATTCTTGGAAACGGCGAAGTATCCGTTAAATTGACTGTACAGGCTAATAAGTTCTCTCAATCTGCGGTAGAGAAAATCGAGGCTGCCGGCGGTAAAACCGAGGTGATCTAATGTTCAAGACGCTTAAGAATATATGGCATGTTGAAGATTTGCGCAAAAAGATTCTGTTCACCCTGTTCGTATTGATCATCTACCGCATTGGATCGTTTGTACCAGTTCCTGGTGTAAACAAAGATGTGTTGGCTCAAGCTAATCAGACAGGGGACGCATTGTTCAGTCTTTTGAACACATTTTCGGGTGGAGCTCTCAAAAACTTCTCGATCTTCGCTATCAGCATTTACCCGTATATTACCGCTTCAATCATCGTACAGCTCTTGTCGATGGATGTGGTTCCTAAGTTTGCCGAATGGGCAAAACAAGGTGAGCATGGGAAAAAGCAGTTGGCACAGATTACCCGTTATGGTACCGTGGTATTGGGCTTAATTCAGGCGTTCGCAACATCGATCGGGTTTAACCGGATCTACAGCGCCGAAATGGTTCCAAATGCTACTTTTGCGGATTACCTCTTGATTGCTCTGGTTTTGACGGCTGGTACTTCCTTCCTGATGTGGCTTGGTGAACAAATCACCGAGAAGGGAATTGGAAACGGGATCTCGATCCTGATTTTTGCGGGAATCGTCGCCGCCATTCCAGGATATATTCAGACTACGTCTCAATCGAGTTTTATCCACCCGGATCAGGTGTTCCTGAATATTCTTAAAGTCGTTATTGTGCTGATCGTGATTGCGCTGATCATTACAGGAGTAATCTTCGTACAACAAGGTATTCGTAAGATTCCTGTGCAGTATGCCAAACGCGTTGTCGGTAACAAAATGTACGGTGGACAGAATACTCACATTCCGCTGAAAATTAATGCGGCAGGTGTTATTCCGGTGATTTTCGCTGTATCCCTGCTTCAATTCCCGATTGTGATCTCCAGCTTTTGGGCTAGTCACGATTGGGCGAAATGGATTACCACGCATCTTTATTATGACAAGCCGCTCGGTATGGTCCTTTATGTGATCATGATCATTGGATTTACGTTCTTCTATACGTTTGTCCAAATGAATCCGCAGCAAATGGCTGATAATATGAAGAAAAATGGTGGGTATATTCCAGGGATTCGTCCCGGTAAGGCTACGGAGAAGTATTTGACTCGGGTAATGTCCCGCCTGACGATGTCGGGTGCGCTTTTCCTGGCTCTCATTTCCGTATTACCTGTATTTTTCGGTAACTTGTCCGGCTTGCCGCGTTCGGTTAAAATCGGTGGTACTTCACTGCTGATCGTAATCGGGGTAGCACTGGATACAATGAAGCAGATCGAGAGCCAATTGATTAAACGCCATTACAAAGGCTTCATTAATAAATAGGCGATAGGTTCCGGCGGAGCTTTGCATTAAATGCCTTCCGGTACCTATTGTGCTGTTTCTTGCTTGGTGGCGAACTTGTGGGGGGAGAGAGAAATCGTGAACATTTTATTCATGGGCCCTCCTGGGGCAGGCAAGGGAACACAAGCAGCTGAGATCGTGAAGGAATTTGGAATTCCTCATATTTCAACAGGAGACGCTTTCCGCTTGGCGATCAAGCAGGGCACTCCGGTTGGACTAAAGGCCAAATCCTTCATTGATCAAGGTCTTCTTGTACCAGATGATGTGACCATTGGAATAGTAGAAGAGCGGCTACAGCAGTCCGATTGCGAAAAAGGTTTTTTATTGGACGGCTTTCCAAGAACTCTTTCGCAAGCGGAAGCGCTGGATGAACTTTTAGCCCGCTTGAATACTTCCCTGGGTCATGTAATCAACTTGAATGTGGACCGAGGCTTGCTGATGGCGCGTCTTACTGGACGTCGCATCTGCAGTAGTTGCGGGGCATCCTACCATTTGATCTTTAACCCGCCGAAGCAAGATGGCATCTGTGATATTGACGGCGGTGAATTGTATCAACGTCCGGATGATAATGAACAAAGCGTAGGCAAGCGACTGGATGAGTATGACAACAAGACTGCGCCTCTGCTAGCGTTTTATGAGAATAAAGGTCTTTTGCGTCAGGTTAACGGGGAAAACGAAATCAATGTCGTTTCTTCTGAAATTGCTTCTTTACTGCGAGGTTAGTGTAATGATCATTTGTAAATCCGAACAGGAACTTGCCTTTATGAGGGAAGCTGGTCGTATCGTTGCTGAAAGTCACCGTCTAATCGCTCAGGCTATAGAACCTGGGATTACGACCGGAGAACTGGACAGCATCGCCGATCAATACATTCGCAGTCAAGGTGCATCGCCGTCTTTCAAAGGCTACAACGGTTTTCCTGCCAGCATTTGCGCTTCAGTCAACGAACAATTGGTGCATGGATTCCCAGGTAAGCGCAAGTTGGTGGAAGGCGATATTGTAACGCTGGATATCGGTGCGCAGTACAAAGGATATCACGGTGATTCCGCCTGGACCTACGGGGTAGGCAGCATTTCCGAAGAGGCCCAGCGATTGCTGGACGTTACGGAAGGCTCTCTCTACGCGGGACTGGCGCTTGTTAAACCGGATGTGCGCCTGTTTACAATCTCGCATGCCATTCAGACATACATTGAAGAAGCCGGGTTCTCGGTTGTACGCGAATATGTTGGTCATGGCATTGGGACAGAACTGCATGAAGAACCGCAAATTCCTAACTATGGCATCAAGGACCGCGGACCTCGTTTGAAACCGGGCATGGTGCTCGCGATTGAACCGATGGTTAACGCCGGTAAACGTTATGTCAAAACGCTGGAAGATAACTGGACAGTCGTTACGGTAGATGGCTCGTTATGTGCTCACTTTGAGCATACAGTAGCAGTTACACCGGACGGCATGGAAATTTTCACGAAACTGAATGCGTAGGTGATCTTAGTTGAGTACTCAGAGCAGCCCGCAGGTTGGTCAATTAGTGAAAATCCTCAGAGGCAAAGATGCCGGTGAGGTTGCCGTTGTTATCGAGGTCATCGACAGCAGGTTTGTGCATATTGCGGACGGGGACAAACGTAAGTTTGACGGGCCGAAGAAGAAGAGCATTCTTCATCTGGAGCTTTCACCCATCGTCAGCAGTGAGGTTGTAGATAGTTTGGTGGAATGCGGCCGGGTGACAAACGGAAAGCTGCGTTATGCAGTGATGAAGTTTTTGAAATCCGAAAGCAAGAGCGCTGTTGAGAAAGGAGACTAACTGTGGCTAAAGAAGATGTTATTGAGGTAGAAGGCACTGTTATTGAACCGTTGCCGAATGCGACGTTTAAGGTTGAACTGGAAAACGGTCACCAAATTCTTGCCCATGTATCCGGTAAATTGCGGATGCACTTTATCCGTATTTTGACCGGTGATAAAGTAGTCGTACAGTTATCGCCTTATGATTTATCAAAAGGCCGTATAACTTACCGTAAATAGATGGGAACTACTTATGAGAGCATGGCTTGGCAAAACTGAGCGTATGTTTTCGACCCAGTTTTACTTGCGTAAAACTGAGTGAATGCTTTCGAAGTCAGTTTTACTAACGTAAAACTTTGAGGAGGTAATTAACATGAAGGTGAGACCTTCTGTAAAACCCATTTGCGAAAAATGCAAAGTCATTCGCCGCAAAGGGACTGTTATGGTAATTTGCGAAAATCCGAAGCACAAACAAAAACAAGGATAAAGAAGGGGGTGTAGCGTAAAATGGCTCGTATAGCTGGAGTGGACTTACCACGTGACAAACGCGTTGAGATCGCCTTGACTTACATTTTCGGAATCGGTAAAACGACTTCCCAGAAAATTCTTAAAGAAACAGGCATTGACGCTAATACACGTGTCCGTGATTTGACGGAAGATGAAGTCAGCAAACTGCGTGAAATGATCGACAAAACTGCCAAGGTAGAAGGCGACCTGCGTCGTGAAATTTCCTTAAATATTAAGCGTCTGATCGAGATCGGCTGCTACCGCGGTGTTCGTCACCGTCGTGGATTGCCTGTTCGTGGTCAACGTACTAAAACGAATGCCCGTACCCGGAAGGGCCCGCGTCGTACGGTAGCTAACAAGAAGAAATAATAAGGGGGGATAAGAGACAATGGCTAAACCGAAAAAAGTCGTACGTACAAAACGTCGCGACCGTAAAAATATCGAATCCGGCGTGGCACACATCCGTTCCACGTTCAACAACACCATCGTTACCATCACGGATCCACACGGTAATGCAATTTCCTGGGCAAGCTCCGGCGGCCAAGGATTTAGAGGTTCCCGTAAGTCGACTCCATTCGCAGCACAAATGGCAGCTGAATCAGCAGCTAAAGCAGCTATGGAGCACGGCATGAAATCCGTAGAAGTTATGGTTAAAGGACCGGGCGCGGGCCGTGAAGCAGCCATCCGTTCACTTCAAGCCGCAGGCCTCGAAGTTAACCTCATTAAAGACGTAACTCCGGTTCCTCACAATGGATGCCGTCCACCGAAACGTCGCCGCGTATAGTTAATCAGCGTTGTGAAGTGTGGTATATTTCCGGCACTATCTGCTAATAATGGGTGTTTAGGCATACTACATGATCCACCTGATGGGGTGACTGTTTCATATAGGAGCGACGTTTGAAGGAGGGGTACACTCGTGATAGAAATCGAAAAGCCGAAGATTGAGACCGTAGAAGCTAATGATGAAGGAACCTATGGGAAATTCGTAGTTGAACCGCTGGAACGTGGATATGGCACGACTCTGGGGAACTCGCTTCGCCGGATACTGCTGTCCTCCCTCCCGGGAGCCGCAGTAACATCGGTTCAAATTGACGGCGTTCTGCATGAGTTTTCGACCGTTCCTGGCGTAATGGAAGATGTGACTGAAATCATTTTGAACCTGAAAGCTTTGTCCTTGAAGATTCATTCAGACGAAGAAAAAGTGTTCGAGATTGATGCTGAAGGGGAAGGCGTCGTTACCGCAGGTGATATCCGTGCGGACAGCGACGTCGAGATCCTGAACCCGGATCTTCACATTGCAACGCTAGGACCTGGAGCGAGACTGCACATGCGCATTTTTGCAGGCCGTGGCCGCGGTTACGTCCAAGCGGATCGTAACAAGCGCGAAGATCAGCCAATTGGTGTAATTCCAGTTGATTCGATCTACACGCCTATTTCACGCGTTAACTATGGCATAGACAACACTCGTGTTGGTCAAGTTACAAACTATGACAAATTAACGCTGGAAATCTGGACGGATGGCAGCATTCGCCCGGAAGAGGCTGTAAGCCTCGGAGCCAAAATTTTGAACGAGCACCTCGTATTATTCGTAGGACTTACGGATGAAGCGAAAGACGCCGAAATTATGGTTGAAAAAGAAGAAGACAAAAAAGAAAAAGTGCTTGAGATGACAATCGAAGAGCTGGATCTTTCTGTTCGTTCGTACAACTGCCTCAAACGTGCCGGTATTAACACCGTGCAAGAGCTGACTACTAAAACTGAAGAAGATATGATGAAGGTCCGCAACTTGGGCCGCAAATCTTTGGAAGAAGTACAAGAAAAGCTTGAGGAACTCGGGTTGGGACTTCGTACGGAAGAATAGCACAAGATTGCTAGAGTAAAGGAGGGAAAATAATGGCATACCAAAAGTTGGGCCGTGATTCCAGTGCGCGTAAAGCGTTGTTTCGCGACTTGGTAACGGACCTGTTCTTATACGAGCGCATCCAAACAACGGAAGCCAAAGCGAAGGAAGTTCGTTCCATCGCTGAGAAATTGATCACGAAAGCAAAAAAAGGTGATCTTCATGCTCGTCGTCAAGTAGCAGCATTTGTACGTCGCGAGACTGTTGATGGTGAGCAAGATGCAATCCAAAAACTGTTCGCTGATATCGCTCCTCGCTACAATGAGCGTCCAGGCGGATACACTCGTATCATGAAGCTCGGACCTCGTCGTGGAGACGCAGCGCCTATGGTTTATCTTGAGCTGGTAGACCGCGCGTAAGAAGCACAAGTATTGATTTCCGATTGAACCCCCGTGCTCCATTTTCTTCGGAGAATGGATGGGGGGAAGATCAGAACTACTGACCGGATGGGATTATCCTGTCTTGCAGTACAACGCGGAGATCACCTTGTTTCATGAGAAGGAGCTCCCGCTGGGGCTTCTTTTTTTTTGTGAAGAGAAGGAGAACGGCATGCGCAATTTATTCATGAAGGTCAGCTATGACGGAACGCAATATGACGGCTTTCAAACTCAGCCCAAAGGGAATACCATACAGGATCATCTGGAGAAGGCTATCTTTCATCTGACCGGCGAGATGCTGAAAATCACAGCTTCTGGACGGACAGATGCGGGTGTTCATGCTTATGGACAGCCCTTTAACTTTTTGACCTCCTCACGTATACCAATTGAACGCTGGTGTTTGGCCCTCAATACAAGGCTGCCGCAGGATATTGTGGTGACAGAAGCTAGGGAAGTTTCGCTTTCTTTTCATTCACGGAGAGGGGCGAAGCGAAAAACCTACCGGTATACCATCAACGGTAATCGGTTCCCAGATCCTTTTCTGCGGCGGTGGCAGTTTCATCACCCTGTAGCCTTGGACATTCAGGCCATGGAGCAGGGACTGGCTCATGTCATAGGTACTCATGATTTCACCTCATTTGCCTCACGTCGGTCCACGAAGACATCTCATGTGCGGACGATTTTCGAGGCTCATATGGAAGTGGATCGTAGTATGTGCCGGCCTGGATTCAATGATCAAGGTGTGATTCACACTTATCTTACAGGCAGCGGATTTCTCCAACACATGGTTCGCATAATAATGGGAACTTTGATCAACGTGGGAGAAGGAAAATGCCAGGCGGACGATGTTGCCACTATATTGACAGCTTGCGACAGATCAGCGGCAGGACCGACAGCTGAAGCCAAGGGACTAGCACTGTGGAATGTCGATTATGAAGATACAGATAGGTAGGTATATTCTTGCATTATTTATTTGAAAAAAATAAAGATTTGTATAAGAATTAGCTTGCGCTTGCTGTGCTTATGCTGTAAAATAAAAGTTGTGTTTTCTTGATGGCTATCCCACAGCCCCGATCAAGATTACGCCAACAAAGTCTTACCTAACATACACAATCGTAATTCAATGAGAAATAAGATATACGAAACATCTGATTTTCGTACGAGAACAAGGAGGATACATTCATGCGTACCACTTATATGGCTAAGCCGAACGAAGTTGAGCGCAATTGGCACATTATTGATGCCGAGGGCAAAACACTTGGTCGTTTGGCTAGCGAAGCCGCAGCACTGATCCGTGGCAAACACAAACCGCAATTCACTCCACACGTTGATACTGGCGATTTCGTTATCGTAATCAACGCTGAGAAGATTCATCTGACAGGCAAGAAAATGCAAAACAAGAAATACTACCGTCACTCGATGCACCCAGGTGGTCTGAAAGTTACTGTTGCTGAAGACCTGATCAAGACTAAACCTGAGCGTATGATTGAATTCGCAGTTCACGGCATGATTCCTAAGACTCGTCAAGGGGATCACATGAAACTGAGACTCAAAGTATATGCAGGCGCTGAACATCCACATGCAGCACAAAAACCTGAAGTTTACGAACTTCGCGGATAAGAATAGAGGAGGACAGTTTCATGGCACAAGTACAATACTATGGGACAGGTCGTCGTAAACATTCGGTAGCACGTGTTCGCCTTGTACCGGGTGAAGGACGCATTGTCATTAACAAACGCGAGATGGACGAATATTTTGGTGTGGAAACACTGAAAATGATCGTAAAACAACCTTTGAACCTGACTGAAACTCTGGGCAGCTACGATGTAATCGTTCTTGCTCATGGCGGCGGCATTTCCGGTCAAGCTGGAGCAATTCGTCACGGTATCTCCCGTGCATTGCTTAAGGTTGATCCTGAATATCGCGGTACGCTGAAGAAAGCCGGCTTCCTGACTCGTGACCCACGTATGAAGGAACGAAAGAAATACGGCCTCAAAGCTGCTCGTCGTGCACCACAGTTCTCGAAACGTTAATATCTACTTACAAAGACCCTTTCTCTTGCAGAAGGGGTCTTTTTTATACTTCAGCTAAAGATGTAGATCAAATGCCATTGACAACACCGTTGAAAGCTATATACTAAAAATAATTCATATAAGCTTAGTTGGAATTAAGGGAGTATATTTACGAATGGAGGAATACTGAAATGAACATGCTTGAAAAAGAGGATCTGATTAAAGTAAAGGCGGAAGAACTGGAGCATGCTTCCCCGGAGGAAATCATCCGATTTGCTGTAGAAACCTTCCCTAATATAACGTTTGCCTGCAGTTTCGGTGCTGAAGATGTGGTGCTTGTAGACATGCTGCAAAAAATCAGCCCGGCTACCGATGTGTTTTATCTGGATACGGACTTTCACTTTCAAGAAACGTACGATACAAGAGATGCGATGGCGGCAAAATACGGCTTAGAATTCGTACGGGTGTCTCCACAAATTACACCAGAGGAGCAAGCGCTTCAGCATGGTGAAGCTCTATGGACTACGGATCCCAATCAATGCTGCGCTATCCGTAAGGTAGAGCCGCTGACTCGAATTCTTTCGCAGTATGATGCATGGATTACAGGGATTCGCCGTGATCAGGCACCGACCCGTGCCAATGCCAAAAAGGTCGAGTATGATTACAAATTCGGTCTGGTCAAGTTTAATCCAATTGCGGATTGGACAACCGAAGATGTATGGAATTATATCCGTGAGAATGATGTGATTTACAACCCGCTTCATGACCGGAACTTCCCGAGTATCGGTTGTGAGTATTGCACGCGTGCGGTTATGCCGGGAGAAGATCCTCGCGCTGGCCGCTGGTCCGGATCGGAGAAAACGGAGTGCGGACTCCACAAGTAAAGATAAAACCGTGACATCAGAGAAGGGGAGAAAAATTCATATGACATCAATACTTCCTCATGGAGGAAAGCTCGTGCAACGTGTGGCAGAAGGCGAACAACGCGAACTGCTGCTGCAGGAATCTCGGAACCACAAATCGATTGCGGTCAATACCTGGACGTTATCCGATTTGGATCTTATTGGTGTGGGTGCATTTTCTCCGCTCACGGGTTTCTTGAACGAAGAAGATTATCATAGTGTAGTACAGAATATGCGTCTTGCGAATGGAACCGTATGGAGCATTCCGATTACATTAGCGGTGGGTGAAGAAGAGGCTGTCAAGCTCGCTGTAGGTGACCGGGTGTCACTGGTAGGTGAAGAAGACGGTAAAGTCTATGGCCTATTGGATATTGAAAGCATTTATAGTGTGGATCAGAGTTTAGAGGCACAAAATGTCTTCAAAACAACAGACCCTGAGCATCCCGGAGTGAATAAGCTGTTTAATCGTCCTGCGACATACGTAGGAGGTCCGATTACAGTGCTTAACCGTCCGAAGCCTGAGAAGTTTAGTGAGTTCTACTTCGATCCTTCTGAGACACGTAAAGTCTTCGCAGACAAGGGCTGGAGAACCGTTGTAGGCTTTCAAACGCGTAATCCTGTTCACCGAGCGCATGAGTATATTCAGAAGTGCGCCATGGAGGTTGTAGATGCTCTCTTCTTGAATCCGCTGGTTGGAGAGACCAAATCGGATGATGTACCGGCAAATGTCCGGATGAAGAGTTACCTTGCCTTGCTTGAGAACTATTACCCGGAGAACCGGACATTCTTAGGGGTATTTCCGGCAGCTATGCGTTACGCAGGGCCAAGGGAAGCTATTTTTCATGCCATGGTCCGTAAAAATTATGGCTGCACTCACTTTATCGTGGGACGTGATCATGCGGGTGTAGGCGATTACTACGGTACGTATGAAGCACAAGAGATTTTCTCCAATTTCACACCGGAAGAGTTAGGTATCACACCACTCTTTTTCGAACACAGCTTTTTCTGCAAAAAGTGCGGCAATATGGCCTCAAGTAAGACATGCCCACACGGTAGTGAAGACCATATGACATTATCCGGTACTAAAGTGCGCGGTCTGCTGCGTGACGGAATTTGTCCTCCTCCTGAATTCACACGTCCGGAGGTTGCTGAAATTCTGATTGAAGGGATGTCACCGGAAGTAACAGCATAAAACGCAAGGTAAAGTACTATTTGACCCTCTTGTCCCATATAGATGAGTAGAATCTATCGGGACGAGGGGGTCTTTGTTATGTCTGGACGTAAACACAGTAGAGTCTCGGTCTGGATATCCTGGAGCAGTATCAAGAAATCATTAATAGCTGTAGTAATGCTTACTCTGCTTATCGGTATTATCTCCATTGATATGCCATCGGCAAAAACCTGGAATTATTGGAGTCTGCCGCTCTCGGGAAAGGTTATAGCCATTGATGCCGGACACGGTGGTCCTGATGGCGGTGCAGTCAGTCGGGAAGGACTCATCGAGAAGGACATAAATTTGGCAATCTCCTTGTATTTGCGTGATTATTTACAGCAGGCCGGAGCCGTTGTGGTAATGACAAGAGAGGGGGATTATGATCTGGCTCAGACCGGTACGAAGGGTTATAGTAAGAGGAAAACAGAGGATTTAAAGAAGAGGGTGCGGGATATCGAGGAGAAAAAAGCGGATCTATTTATTAGTATCCATATGAATAGCATTCCCTCTAACCGTTGGAGCGGCGCACAGACCTTTTATTATCCTAATCACGAAGACAACAAGAAACTCGCCGACATTCTACAGGAAGAACTCAGAATAACTTTGGAGAATACGAATCGGGTCGCTAAAACTAACAATACGGTATATCTGCTGCAGGCTCTCAGAATGCCGTCGGCACTCGTGGAGGTAGGCTTCCTTTCTCATCCGCAGGAATCACTCCTGCTTGGGGATGATGTTTATCAGCGAAAGGTAGCAACGAGTATCTACCGGGGGATTCTCCGTTACGAAGCAGAGGCAGCTTCCAAGGACTACTCTTCACCGGAAAGGTAATGATATAATAGACAAAAACATCCGGAGAGTTGTCCAGCCGGACAAGAACAGAGGTGCTTCCATGCTGACCAGAGAAGAGATTCAGGAAATATTACGGCCGGTTACCGATGTGGAATCAGGGAAAAGCCTGGTGGATTTACAGTTGATCCGCGACATTATGATTAAGGAAGACCGCATTTCTCTTTCGGTTATTTGCCTGAGTTCAGATGAGCAAAGCCGGATGGAGTTGGAACAAAAGGTTCGGGATTTGCTTGAAGCTAGCGGGCTGACGAATGTACACATACGTCTTCGGGACGCAACGGACTATGAGCGCTCTCTTCACCGCGGAGAAGGCGACAGTAATAATAAGGATCAGGAAAATGACGGGAAGTTGAAGGGTCATGCTGCTGGCATGGAGGGTCATGAACTTATTGGGGAGAATTCCGGCGTCCATTTTATATCAGTAGCGAGCGGCAAAGGAGGAGTAGGCAAATCGACTGTAACAGTCAACCTTGCCGTCGCACTGGCCAGAATGGGTAAAAGAGTCGGTTTGATTGATGCTGATATATATGGCTTCAGCGTACCGGATATGATGGGAATCGAAGAAGGCCCGGTTGTCGAAGAGGGCACTATCATTCCTGTAGAGCGGTTTGGGGTTAAAGTGATGTCAATGGGGTTCTTTATACGGGAGAACAGTCCAGTAATCTGGAGAGGTCCAATGCTTGGTAAAATGCTGCGGCAGTTCGTTGGAGATGTTGGCTGGGGCGAGTTGGATTATATGCTTTTAGACCTTCCGCCGGGAACAGGTGATGTGGCTCTGGATGTCCACCAGATGCTGCCTCAGAGCAAGGAGATCATTGTTACCACTCCACATGCTACCGCGGCGTTTGTGGCTGCCAGAGCGGGCTCTATGGCGCTTCAGACAGACCATGAGATCGTTGGTGTAGTCGAGAACATGTCTTATTATGAATGCTCTTCCTGCGGACAGAAAGATTATGTATTCGGCAGGGGTGGAGGGGCTATGCTCGCAGAGAACCTTCATACGGAACTGCTTGCCCAAATTCCGCTTGGTGCCCCTGACAATCATATATCCGAACCGGATTTTTCCCCATCTGTATACAAAGCGGAGACTCCGGCCGGGGAGATCTTTGCAGCTATTGCTGCCAGACTAATTGATAAATGTGAGCAGTCACAAGAATAAAGCTGAGTTTAAACGAAAAAGGCCTGTCCGCGCATTAAGTGGGGACAGGCCTTTTTGAATGTGAAAAAACCTATTTATTAGGAACCCGAGTCGTTTCCGCTGCCGCCACCGTCTTCCTGTTGCTGTGCGTCGCCGCCGCTTCCTTGATCCTTACTTTCGCCTTTTTTCTGTTCTTTGGGCTGCAGTTCCTCTTTGACAACCGTCTTAAGAAGCTCGAGTACTTCCAGACGGAATACCGGATTTTGCATGGTATCCTGCATAATAGTCATCGTTTGCTTCCGGTAATCGGTTGACTTCGTGAGATCGAGGAACATTTTCATCATCTCGGGTGATTTCATGATTTCAGCTACGGATTTTTGGTAGGTTGGATCTTTGATCAACTGTAAATGTAGCTGTTTGCTCTGGGAATTAATTGCTTTAGCGAAATCACCGGCGAATTTGGGATCCTTCATGATTTTCTCAATTTCCTTCTGATACTCAGGAGCAGTAATCGTGTCCTTCACCGCTGTCCGGATTTCTTCAGAAGTCTGCATCGGCATCATTTTCATGCTCAGAACATCAGTGCCGCTGCCTGAATCAGATGAAGAGGATGATAATGCCTCCTGGACTGCCTTTTTTCCGTCATCACTTTTTAATATGTCAACAACCATCGTCTTCGTTTCTTTGTAGCTGACTTGTCCTGAAGAACCGCTCTGCTCCCCTCCGCAGGCCGTTAAGGCTAAAACCAAACCCAAAGATAATCCTCGTGCGCATAATCCCGCCCATTTCATTGGCGTCTGACCTCCTTTATTAGGATTCCTGGATATAGTATGCCGAATGTTTAAAGATTTAATGTTATGGCCTAATGGTTTTTTCACGGTAACCTTGGTAAAATAAATCATACATTGGGGGTGAGCTGTCTGAGCTTAAGAAAATGGTTCCATTTGTTCTGGACGACCCTGCTCATCGGATCAGTAGGAGCTGTCCTTGCCGGTGTTGCACTGCAAATTGCGGGCGGACCTATCGAATTTAAAAGCGCATCCGATTTCCTTATTTTTCTGCTGATTTTGTTCGGTTATGGACTGCTAGTCAGTGTGTATTCCCAGCTCGGTTTCTTTGCCTATCTGATTTTGAATTATATGGGTACGGGAGTGTTCCCAAGGAAAGCCTGGAAATACATACAGCTGGTCCTGGCAATACTCTCAGTGTTTGAACTTATTTTTCTGCGTGCTTTTGTCGGCGGAGAACGAAATACGGGTTCCGATCTCATTTTGGCCCTTGCTATTTTAATGTCAGCTCTAATTGTTTCCTTTTTTAAAGTTCGTAAAACAAATGTTTCTGCATGGATCCCAACCTTTTTCTTTATGACCGCCATTTCGATTGTCGAGATTATCGGTGTCCTTCGAATTGGTGTGGATAGCGCAACGGTCTTTATTGTGATTCCGCTTATCGCTTGCAATGCGTTCCAAATTTTGAGGCTGCACCGGATACTCCAGCCGGCAATCCGAGAGACCGGCCTCAGCAGCTAATCATAACAATGAACCCCGTTCCCAAGTTTCAGGAGACGGGGTTTTCATTCTTTAGGCTATTTGCGGTTAAAGGAATGATGCCGCGGTTAATCTTTAGACAAGGTGCTTACGAAGTGGTTTTGCTCCGCAAAACCTAGCCTATGCTTACGAAGTGGTTTTGCTGCGCAAAACCTTTAGGAGGGGAATATATGAACATTGACCGCTATATGATAAAAGACACAGATCAAACCATCCTGAAGAAGCTGGACCCGGATGAAACGGGAAGATTCAAGCTTAAAGATGAAGCTGAGCTTGAAATGCAGAAGCTCAAGGAACGTCTGGCCGAATTGCAGGACATTCTTTTTGCTCAGAAGAAACATGCGGTTCTGGTCATTCTCCAAGGGATGGATTCTAGCGGCAAGGATGGCACCGTGAAACATATATTCTCCGGCATTAATCCTCAGGGATTTATGGTAACGAGCTTTAAAAAGCCTTCACTGGAGGAAGCGGCCCATGATTTTCTGTGGAGAGTCCATCAGAAGACACCGCCCAAAGGCTATATTTCCGCTTTCAACCGTTCACACTATGAAGACGTGCTTGTTCCCCGGGTTCATGGCAGCTTAAATGATGAAGATACCAAGCGGCGATTCCGCCAGATCCGGCAGTTTGAGGAAATGCTGGCTGACGAGGGAACGACAATCATCAAGTTGTTTTTGCATATATCCAAGGAGAAACAGCTGGAGAAGATCCAGGATCGGCTTAATGATCCGCGCAAGCATTGGAAATTCGACGTTAGCGATCTCCAGGAAAGAGAATACTGGAACGAATACCAAAAGGCATACGAGGATGTTTTCAGGCTCAGCCATTCCGAAAAGGCACCATGGTACTGGATTCCGGCTAATCACAAGTGGTACCGGAATTACCTGACACTTTCCATTGTAGTTAAGACGTTGGAGAGCTTGGACCTGAAATATCCTCAACTAAACACACCGACACCCGATATTTCAGAGCTGATTTCTCCGCGCCACTGAGCTTGAAGATGTAGCAACACTACATTCCCGCAGCATCCTCAAGACCATTAGTCAGAGAAGCGGAATCCCGAACCTCTTTGCCTTCAGCACTGCTTTGACTGATCAGCTCGGAGACCGTAACGAATTCATAGCCTTGTGCACGAAGTTCATCAATGATCAAAGGAAGAGCTTCGTGAGTCTGTTTACAGGAATCGCTGGCGTGCAGGAGAACGATATCCCCGGGGTGAGCTTTAGTAGTGACTCTGCTTACGATGTTCTGCACACCGATGTTCTTCCAGTCTAGGGAATCCGTATCCCACTGAATCACCTTATAGCCAAGATCAGAGGCGATTTGCAGCACTCTTTTGTCAAAGTCTCCATTGGGCATACGGATGAGATTAGGCTGAGAGCCGGTTAATTCGGATAAAATATTATGTGCCGTCGTAATTTGTGTCCTGATTTCCTCATTGCTCAGTGTACTGTAATTCACGTGTTTGTGACCGTGGCTCCCAATTTCATAACCGGAAGCTTTAATGCTGGTAACGATCTCAGGATGCGTTTTGCTCCATGGTGAGGATAAGAAGAATGTAGCTTTGTCCACCTTTTTGTCCTCCAGGACTTTAAGAATCGGTTCAGGCCGTTTCTCACCCCAGCTGATATCGAACGTTAACGCAATAAGCTTCTTCTCCGTAGGAACGCTATAGATCGCAGAAGGGGCAGCTTCAGAAAAAACAGTAATGTTACCCCTCTCGACATAGACAACTCCGGCGGCCAGAAGCGCAGCAGCGAAGAGATAGATGAAACGTTTTATCTTTTTGCCGCTGAATACATAAAAAGAATTCATAAGTTGCAGCGCCCCTCTCCCATATGAAATGCTTGTTTGTTCTAAATGTATGCTCGTACTCCCCGGTTATGACTTTGTACTAAATGATCTCAACTATTCAGGAGGTTCCTCATGTTATCCTTATTCACTTTTATTAAAGACTTAAAGACCATACGTAAAGCGCTGCTGCTTTCGTTTATATTATTTGTGGCAGGCATCATTGCAGGATGGATCGGCACGGAAAGTCTGGAGAGGCTCCTTCTGCAGCAGCTCGAGGGATTGGGTGAAATCAGCAGCAGTCTCAGGGAATCCTCTAATCCAATGTGGAGCTTTTTTATTTTTATTTTCTTTAATAACAGCATCAAAGCAGTGCTTATCATCTTTTTAGGAGCCATTTTTGGAATATTGCCCGCAATTTTTCTGTTGTTCAACGGGGCGGTTATTGGTTATCTGGTGCATATCTCAGCGATACAGGGTGAAGATTTATTTGATCTGATTGTGAAGGGGCTGCTTCCTCATGGGGTGATTGAAATTCCGGCCATCATCATCGCCTGTGCTTTCGGCCTGCATTTTGGAGCCAGAGTGTTATCGGGCATATTCGGCGCATCCGCCAGGAGAGAAGAGAGAGCAGAGCAATGGCCTGTGTTTATGCGTCAGACCTTAACAGGCTCGATCTGGATTGTAATCCTGCTATTTATTGCAGCAATCATCGAGAGTACAATTACATTTTCACTTTTATCATAAAAAATAGGAGAAGTGAGCATAACAGTAAAGCCACGTTTCTTCAAAATTGGTTGATTAAATATCGCAGCTGCAAAAGTGCGAAGGGAGAATTTTATATTAATGGTTATAGTTGCATGACTCCGGTTAATCTAGAGTATGCAGTAATCGACGGGGCTCAAATTTACTAAGGAGGCCAAGCATATGTTGGGGATGTTGTTTAATGAAAAAGAATGCAAGGAGTTAGACTATGTATTACGCAAAGAACTTGATGAGATGCTGCTGGATCTTAGTGATCAGCGCTTAGATCAAAACATCCGGCATGCCATTGCCAATAGGTATAAAACAGTCTTTCGCATGTATGCCCGTTTCGCTCCCCAAAAGGAGCTTTCAAGATATGCCTGGGGCGGGCGTTCCTCGCAAATCAAGCATTAAATCTGACAGAACCAGCATAATCAAATGCGGCCTAAACTTTATTTAAAAAATAGATTGACGTAAAGGGAGACGCTGTGGTAAATTATATCTCGCGCTCCTTTTGCTTTGTTTATAAGGTGTTTGCGGACAAGCAGAAACAAGAAAAACTTTTCTTGAAAAAAATGCTTGCCAAATGACGAAGTGCTGTGATATATTATAAAGGTCGCTGCTGACAAGCGGCGGTCACGAAAAAGAGACATTGATCTTTGAAAACTGAACAACGAGTGAGTG
>NZ_JBGJZO010000025.1:0-62500 GCF_042610485.1 Paenibacillus oryziterrae
ATCCGGTATTAGCTACCGTTTCCGGTAGTTATCCCAGTCTGAAGGGCAGGTTGCCTACGTGTTACTCACCCGTCCGCCGCTAACCCAAGAGCGATCCGAAGATCGCCGTTGAATCCGCTCGACTTGCATGTATTAGGCATGCCGCCAGCGTTCGTCCTGAGCCAGGATCAAACTCTCCAAATTGGTATTTAGAAAGAGCGATAGCTCATTTTGAAACATCTGACGAGAATTTTCATTCTCACGATGGAATTTCGAAAGCGTGAAACACGCGATGAAATCCATCAGTTTTGGATTTTACTTTCGTAAAATCCCACTCACTCGTTGTTCAGTTTTCAAAGATCAATGTCTCTTCGTCGTTGATGTTTTGTCGCATCAGCAACTTTTATAATATATCACATCCAGCCGTTCAATGCAAGCTCTTTTTTTAAGTTTCTTTCGAGCGAAGCATCCGTATTTCTTGGCCGGAATAAGAATATACCATGTATTCAGATCTTGTGCAAGCTTTTTATGAAAAAGTATTTCAAAAGCCGATTGTTACATTAGTAATAGGTATTCCATTTAAAGAAGTGGCCGAGGGACCCGCAATGCTGCGGACCCCCTTTTAACCACATCTCATCTATTATTACTCCGTACGATTACGCATATGAGGGAATAACAGCACATCGCGGATCGATGCAGAATTAGTAAGCAGCATGATCAGGCGGTCAACGCCGATACCCAGTCCGCCTGTTGGCGGCATTCCGTATTCCAGAGCGCGGATGAAATCATCATCCATCTCATGTGCTTCATCGTTACCTTGCTCTTTCTCATGGATCTGTGCCTCAAAGCGCTGACGCTGATCAATTGGATCATTAAGCTCACTGAAGGCATTAGCATGCTCACGCGCAACAATGAACAACTCGAACCGGTCGGTAAAACGCGGGTCTTCGTCGTTCTTCTTGGCAAGCGGCGAAATTTCTACCGGATGACCGGTAACAAAAGTCGGCTGAATCAAGGTCTCTTCTACAAACTGCTCGAAGAAGGCATTCAGTATATGTCCGAAGGTCATATGCTTCTCAACCGGCACACGATGCTCTTTGGCCAATGCCTGTGCTTCCTCGTCACTCATATGCACACTGAAATCCACACCGGTAACTTCTTTAACTGCATCCACCATGGATACACGGCGCCACTGCGGCGTTAGATCCACTTCATGACCTTGATAGTTAACTTTAAGTGTACCGAGCACTTCCTGGGCGATATGGGCAATCAGATTTTCGGTCAAAGCCATAATATCCTTATAGTCGGCATAAGCTTCATACAGCTCAATCATTGTAAATTCCGGGTTATGGCGGGTAGAAATACCCTCATTACGGTATACACGGCCAATTTCATACACTTTCTCCAAACCGCCCACAATCAGACGTTTCAAGTGAAGCTCAATGGCAATCCGCATGTAGAGTTGCATCTCAAGTGTATTGTGATAAGTAATAAACGGTCTCGCAGCGGCACCGCCGGCAATGGCATGCAGGGTTGGTGTTTCCACTTCGAGGTAGCCCAGCGAATCCAGGTAACGGCGCATGGATTGGATAATCCGCGAGCGCGCAATAAAGGTCTGCTGCACTTCAGGGTTGATGATGAGATCGACATAACGCTGACGATAACGAAGCTCAACATCCTTCAGTCCATGATATTTCTCCGGCAGCGGAAGCAGTGATTTCGACAGCACCTCAAGATTATGTACCTTAATAGAGGTTTCTCCCGTTTTTGTCTTAAAAATCATACCTTTTACGCCGACAATATCGCCCAGGTCGAGAATGTTGAATCCGGCGTACTGAGCTTCCGGAATACTGTCCTGACGTACATAAATCTGAATTTTGCCGCTCAGGTCCTGAATATGCGCGAAGCTTGCTTTGCCCATGACCCGTTTAGCCATAATCCGTCCGGCTACGCTGACTTCTACTGCCTGCTCGTCCAACTCTTCTTTAGTCAAGCTGTCATACTTAGCAATAAGCTCTCCGGCATTTGCCGTACGTTCATATTTTTTGCCAAAAGGATCGATTCCAAGGGCGCGGAGCTCGTCCAATTTGGCGCGGCGGATCTGCAGAAGTTCACTTAACTCCTGTTCCTGGTTGTTCTCATTGTTATTCATTTCTTCCGTCATGCTATACATCCCCTTCTTTTCACTCAAGTTATGCCATATACGTAAGAAGAAACGGCTTGCCCATCCTCACAGGGACGGATTCCGTTTCTCAGAAAAATATTAGATCATAAACGGGTTATATTTTGAAAAAAGCTTCCCAAAGGAAGCTTTCTTCAATCACTACTGACCGCATCCAAAGCTGCAATATCAAAGGCGTAGGGCACAGTAGACGCGCAGTCTATAATTTACTTCATCTTGATATCGATGATTTTATATTGGATAACTCCAGCAGGTACACTTACATCAACAACAGTTCCTTTTTTCTTGCCGATAATCGCTTTGCCTACCGGACTTTCATTGGAAATCTTATTGTTAAGCGGATCGGATTCAGCAGTGCCGACAATGGTATACTCCATGGTGTCGCCATACTCCATATCCTCAACGATTACGGTAACCCCGATACTTACCACATCCGTAACAATTTCGTTGCTGTTAATGATGCGCGCGTTGCGGAGCATTTTCTCTAAAGTGATCACTCGGCCTTCAATAAAAGCCTGTTCATTCTTCGCGTCTTCATACTCCGAGTTCTCACTGATATCACCATAACCAATGGCTACTTTAATCCGTTCCGCAACTTCACGGCGTTTCACGGATTTGAGGGTCTCTAACTCTTCTTCCAGACGCTTTAGACCGTCCGATGTAAGGATGACTTCTTTATCGCTCATCTCAACCGATTCTCCTGTCGTTATACATTTATTGAGAACAACATAACTATATGCGAATCTGAAGGGATCAGAACCCTCCTTGCTGCATTGCTGTAACTGTAACGGCAATTTTATACTGTGAAATTATATTGGAACCGCTACAAAATGTCAATGACGCCCCATATAATGTTCGCTGCAATCAACAATTGTTAGGAGAAGGGCCTTAAACCGCTGAAAGAGAAGCTTCTAAAGTACTGGTTCCGCTGTCTTCAGCATTTTGTAGTTGTTCAACAAAATCGTGCAAAATCTTCACCATGTCATCGCGTTTTGTCTCTTCCATGATAACGTCTTTCACTCGGGCTGCACTTTTGAATCCTTTGAGATACCATGCCATATGCTTCCGCATTTCGCGCACGGCTACGGCTTCCCCTTTCAGCTCGATGAGCCGGTCCATATGGAGAATGGCAACCTTAATCTTCTCAGGCGCTGACGGCTCGGGCATAAGCTCCCCTGTGTTCAGATATTGCACTGTACGGTACAGCATCCATGGATTACCCAGCGCTCCGCGGCCAATCATTACACCATCACAGCCGGTTTGATCCAGCATAGCCCGTGCATCCTCCGGTGTATTCACATCACCGTTGCCAATAACAGGAATAGAGACTGCTTCTTTAGCCATGCGGATATAGTCCCAGTTCGCGCGCCCCGTGTACAGCTGTTCCCGCGTCCGGCCGTGAACACTAACCGCCTTGCCGCCTGCCTTCTCCACCGCGCGTGCATTCTCCTCGATAAAAATATGCTCGCTGTCCCAGCCGATGCGCATTTTTACAGTGACCGGCTTCTCAACAGCTTCCACAACCGCAGAGACCATCTCATAAATTTTATTCGGATCCAGCAACCAGCGTGCACCCGCATCGCTTTTTACTACTTTGGGTACAGGGCAGCCCATGTTGATATCGATAATATCGGCATTGGTCTCTTTATCGACAATTTTTGCCGCTTCAACCAAGGACTTTCGGTCCCCTCCGAAAATCTGCAGACTGAGCGGCTTCTCCCGCTCGTCTACAAACAACATCTCGCGTGTACGTTTATTTCCATGAACAATAGCCTTGTCACTCACCATCTCAGCACAGACAAGGCCAGTTCCAAACTCCTTGGCAATCAGCCGAAATGCCGGATTACATACACCGGCCATCGGTGCGAGAACCACCTGATTTTTCATTTGGATATCGCCGATTTTAAGCATTGCCGTTCACTTCCTTTATGCTCTAAATGATGTATTACATCGCTGAGTCAGTTAGTTCCCGAGTGCTAACCCCCAGAACATTCGCAATTTTATTTAAAATTTGATCTTCTAAACGTCTGTTTCCCCTCTCTACTGCACCAAGTACAGCAAGGGAAACCCCAATATGATCCGCCAGTTCCTGCTGAGTGTACCCTTTTAATTTACGGAATGCCCGGACCCTTCGTCCCATACGCTTGTTGTCCAAATCCGAATTCCATCCTTTCCATCCATATCCTGCAGTGCTGAAGTCACAAGGCTGCGAAGTCCTGATTCCTCGTCCTGCGGTACAATGTCACTCAGCGGAAAGAGCACAAAAGCGCGCTCCAGCATCCGCGGATGGGGAAGTGTTAAGTGAGACGTGTCCATAGACTTTCCTTCTACCCACAATAAATCCAAATCTACTGTTCTCGGGCCATTTAGTATATCGCGTGTCCGGCCTAGTCCAGCTTCGATCTCAAGCATAACTGTTAACAGCTTCTCCGGTGAAAGCGTAGTTCGAAGAGCGGCAGCCATATTCAAGAATTGCGGTTGATCCAGATAGCCTACCGGATCCGTCTCGTATACTCCCGAAGTACGAATAATGCTAATGTCCTCATGGCTATCCAGCCGTTTTAAAGCCTCCGCCAGTGTCCCTTGACGGTCGCCCAAGTTAGCCCCTAAAGCAATATAAGCCTCTGATATTTCAGAGGTAGTGTGTGTGTTCATAAGCCTAATCTCACTTTCTGGTTCTGCGTAGTTCAACAGTCACTCCCTGGAAATGAATGTCGAATGGCGGATGCGGTTTGGTCACTTTGACCGTTAATGCATTGATAACAGTATAAGTGTCGAGTAACGCGGATGCAATAACTTCTCCCAAGGCTTCGATCAGCTTAAAGGATTTTTTTTCGACAATACTTTTAACTAATTCATGAACCTCGGCGTAATTCACGGTTAAGGTAAGATCATCACTCAGGCCGGCCTCACGCAAATCAAGTTCCAGCTCAAGATCAATATAATAACGTGCCCCCAGCTTACGTTCCTCTTCAAATACGCCGTGGTAGCCATAGTACTCCATCCGGTGAAGCTTCATTTTATCCATGGAAAAACCGCCTTTTCAAGTAAATGTCGTTCAACGTTAGTTTCGCATTTCTGGTGCTACTGAATATAGCATGGCGTCACACATCACGGTAGTTCGTTTAATCTTAGCTACATCATGCACGCGAATGATCTGGCAGCCCTGGGCAATCCCGAAGGCAACAGTAGCCGCAGTACCTTCCACTACATCATCAGCTGGCAGGTCGAGTGCGGTTCGGATAAATCTTTTGCGCGAAGTGGCCAGAAGAAGGGGGTAGCCCAGTCCGGTCAATGTGTCCAGGGACATCATCATCTGCAAGTTCTCCGTATAATCCTTAGCAAAGCCGATGCCCGGGTCCAAAATAATATTTTCCGGTTTCACCCCCGCCGCTAAAGCCAGCCGGGCGCTGGATTTCAAATCGGTGACGATGTCCTTCATCATATCATCGTAGTTGCTATCCTTACGGTTATGCATGAGGATTACCGGACATCCCGCAGCAGCCATCACATAGGCCATATCCGGATCCGCTTTACAGCCCCATACATCGTTGATGATATGTGCGCCTGCAGCAATAGCCCTACGTGCAACTTCTGCTTTATAAGTATCTACAGATAAAATCAAATGCGGGGCCGCTGCATGAATGCTCTCAATGACAGGCAGCACACGAGCCAGTTCCTCTTCCAGACTTACCGGGTCATGCCCGGGACGTGTGGACTCCCCGCCGATATCGATGATATCCGCACCCTCCGCTGCCATCTGCATCGCATGACTTACTGCTTTGTCCGGATCATTCCAAAGACCACCATCCGAGAATGAATCCGGGGTGACGTTGAGAATACCCATAATAAGAGTACGATCCCCAAGGGTCAGTGAACTGCTTCCTAAGCTGTATTCTCTCTTATATAATGTTGGTCTCATTTCAGCATAACGTCCTTTCATTATAGAGCAGGCGCAACGTCGTCGTTATAGAACCAGCTATCCCGTCTCCAACCTGATAGCGCTCATCCTTCTCATACAACGCAGTAACCGGTACGATCTCCTGAATGGAGTTCGTCAGGAATATCTCGTCTGCTTGTTTCAGCTGCTCCCAGGAGTACAGGCCCTCCTCTACCGGAACTCCGGCGGATCTAGCCAGCTCCAGCACCATTTCCCGGGTAATTCCGGGCAGGATGCCTGTCCCTGTATCGGGCGTGCATAATACGCCATCCCGTACAAAAAAGAGATTGCTGACGATCCCCTCAGCCAGCTCATTGCCTGCGGTCAGCATTAGTCCTTCTGCTCCAGCAGCAGCCGATGGATATCCGATCAGCTCCCTTTTCGCCAAAATATTGTTCATATAATGGAGAGACTTGAAGCGCACTCCGCCCTCAGGTGTGTTCCGACGCAATGACAGCAGCTGCAGCCCCTTCCCCTTGGTGTACAACTCTTCCGGTACTTGAGGCAGCGCTTTGATATACAGCAGGAAATTTGGATGGGCATAGTCTCCCGCAGGCAAACCCAGAATATCCTCGCCGGCCGTTACGGTGTAACGGATATAGGCTTCTTCAAGCTCGTTCATCTCCATCAGCCGGCTGATCCCGTCCTGCAGCTTGACGATATCTAGATGAAACGGAATACCTAGTTCGCTGCAGCCGGCTGCCATCCGTTTGAGATGCCGCTCCAGCAGAAAAGGCTTGCCCTTGTAGGTCCGGAACGTCTCAAACAGACCAACGCCATATAAAAAGCCGTGATCCAGAGCAGAAACCACGGCATCTTTGGCGTCAATCACCATGTTATTTAGTCCAATATATTTCATGCCGTTTCGCCGGCTCTCCGTTTCAGGAAGTTGCTTAGCATGGTGTGACCATGCGAGGTAATAATGGATTCGGGGTGAAATTGCACGCCCTCAATCGGGTAATCCCGGTGGCGCAAAGCCATGATCTCACCCTCAGCAGTTTCTGCCGTAATCTCAAGGCAATCCGGCAGGCTTTCACGCTCCACAAGAAGGGAGTGATACCTTGTTGCCGTAAACGGAGACTCCAGACCTTCGAATACAGAGGTTCCGTTATGGTAGATCGGCGATGTTTTGCCGTGCATGAGCCGCTCGGCACGAATGACGTTGCCGCCGAAGGCCTGACCGATCGCCTGATGTCCGAGGCATACGCCAAAGATCGGAATGACGCCTTTGAAATGATGCAGTACATCGAGACTAATACCCGCTTCATTCGGAGTACAAGGTCCCGGGGAAATCAAAATATGATCCGGTGCAAGCTGCTCAATCTCTGAGATACTGATCTCATCATTGCGGTACACCTTCACTTCTTCTCCCAGTTCTCCTAAATACTGAACGAGGTTGTACGTAAAAGAATCATAATTATCGATGACCAAAATCATAGTGTTGCTCCCCCTTTGGTGCCGCCGGCATTACGGGACTCCTGCTGATGTTCACTGCAGAGAACCGCCTTGACTACCGCTTTGGCTTTATTATGGCATTCCCGGTATTCCCGGTACGGATCCGAATCAATCACAATTCCGGCACCTGTCTGGATATAACCGATTCCATCCTTCACTGCAAGTGTTCGTATGATAATATTTAATTCCATATTACCGTTATAGTCAATCCAGCCCATCGATCCAGTGTAAGGTCCGCGCCTTACCGGTTCAAGCTCTTCGATGATCTCCATGGTTCTGACTTTAGGCGCTCCAGTGATCGTCCCTCCCGGAAACAGCGCAGCAATGACATCGTAAGCATCTTTGCCTTCTGCAATCTTGCCCTCCACTTGAGAGACCAGATGCATCACGTGGGAGTAGCGCTCTACAGTCATGAGCTCGGGAACACTGACAGAGCCATAGGCTGCGACACGGCCGATGTCATTGCGCTCCAGATCGACAAGCATAATATGCTCGGCGGTCTCTTTCTCATTCCCGCGCAGCTCCGCCTCCATGGCGGCATCCTCCGCGGGAGTGAGGCCCCGGCGACGGGTGCCGGCGATAGGGCGGGCGCTCACCCGGTCCCCGTGCAGCTTCACCAGCAGCTCCGGCGAAGCGCTGGAAAGTGCAAAGCCGGGGGAACGAAGCAGCCCCATATAAGGGGACGGATTGAGCTTGCGCAGCCACTCGTAGATATCCTCCGGCGACGATTTCAGCAGCGCCTGCTGGCGCAGCGAGAGGTTGACCTGGAATACGTCGCCTTGGCGGATGTATTCCTGAACATCAAGTACAGCCTGTTGGAATTTCTCGCGGGTGAACTCCGAAGTCATGCCGGGCCATTCTCCCGAGGCATCGGCGTATAGAGATGAGATGTAATCATCGTCTACAGCAGCAGGCTTCTCCGCAGAAATCTCAAGCCATTGCTCCAGCATTTCTCCCGCACGGGCTTCAGCCTTGGAATACAGCTCTTGGAGTGCCTCAGTCGAAAGTACCTCTCCGTTCAGCGGAACATGCAGCGCGCAGAACAGTTCGTTCTTATCATGGTCGTAAATCCATAGTTCTTCCATTCTCATGAATAGAAAATCCGGAAATCCCGGCTTGTCCTCGGCAATGACAGGAAGCCGTTCAAGTGAACGTGCGACATCATAACCAAGGAATCCAATACATCCACCCGTAAATGGAGGAATGTCTGAAGAGCGCAGACGGGGTGAAGTGAACGACGTCATCCATTTCTGTAAAAGTTCCAAAGGTTGACCTTGGCATTTTTCCATCTCCAGCGGCTTCCCTATGTTCACATCACGATAATCCAGAATTTCAGCAGATTCGCCTTTACCCTGTAGTACTGATACGGGGGAAAGCCCCAGATAGGTATATCGCCCGCCTTTCCCGCTCTCCAGTACTACCGAATACGGAGATGCCGATTCCCACGCTTTTTTCCAGGAGGAAGGCAGACCTTCGGCACCCGGATTCGTTTGTATGATGTAAGGCAGCATATTCCAGTCTTCACCGGCCCACTGCTCCCATTGTTCCCAAGATGTTAGAATCTCCAAGTTCATCCTCCTAGAAAGACAATTCTCTACCATTCGCTTATTGCCTGTCAGTATACTGTAACTATTGCTGTTTTGAAAAGCCCGGACTTTCTTGTATTTGCAAAAAAAGCCTCCGCAGCCACTGGTATAGCGGCAACGGAGGCTTTAATAATCTTATTATAGTTCCAGGGACGAAGATTATACTTCGAAATTGTACAGCGGTGTGCTCAGGTAGCGTTCCCCGTTACTTGGAATAATCGCTACTACACGTTTGCCTGCACCCAGTTCTTTAGCAACCTTGATCGCTGCAGTTACAGCCGCACCGGAAGAAATACCTGTAAGAATTCCTTCTTCTTTGGCTACACGGCGTGCCATTTCAAACGCTTCGTCATTCTCAACGTGAATAATCTCATCATAGATGTTCTGGTTAAGAATATCAGGAATGAAGTTAGCGCCGATCCCCTGGATTTTATGAGGACCTGGTTTGCCGCCTGCCAGAATTGGCGAAGCTGCCGGTTCAACCGCATAAATCTTCACATCAGGGAATTTCTCTTTGAGCACTTCACCGGCACCCGTAATGGTTCCACCTGTACCAATACCTGCTACAAATGCATCCAGCGTGCCTCCGATGGACTCAATCGCTTCCACGATTTCCGGTCCGGTTGTCTCACGGTGAATCTTCACGTTCGCAGGATTCTTGAACTGCTCAGCGATAAAGAAGCCAGGGTTCTCACTTAAGATTTGTTCTGCTTTCTTCACCGCACCATTCATACCTTCCGACCCTGGCGTCAATACCAACTCCGCCCCGTATGCACGCAGCAGGTTGCGACGCTCCAAGCTCATGGTTTCAGGCATTACGATAACAACTTTGTACCCTTTAGCCGCAGCTACCAGGGCCAAGCCAATTCCGGTGTTGCCGCTGGTTGCTTCAACAATAGTATCACCGGGCTTCAGACGGCCTTCCTTCTCCGCTTCCTCCACGATGCTGATTGCAATGCGGTCTTTCACGCTGGAGCCCGGGTTTTGGTATTCCAGCTTCAGATAGATATCCGCAGCACCTTCTGGTACGACCCGGTTCAGTTTGACGAGAGGAGTGCCTCCGATCAGTTCTGTTACATTGTTAACGACTTTAGCCATGTGCAAAAACCTCCTTGGAATGGATGGATATGAGAGCAATTGTGAGATAGCAATGTAGGCGTATAATCGCGGATAATTGGTTCCCCGCAATCTTTATTTCCGAGTAAATCAGTAGGCTTTATATTAATATCATATTATCAATCTTGGTGACGATTGTCAATATCAATTGCCGCATCATATTTAACCCGCAAATCGCTCTCCACCTGCTGCAGCGGAGCTGCTTGCTCCAAAGCCATTTCACGACGCACCTGTTCCCTAATCTCCCGCTCATCAGGCATTTCTGGCGATGTCACACGCTCCAAACGAATTATCGCATAGCTATTCTCATACTCAAGGGGGCCGGCGATATCACCCGCATCCAAACCTGCCGCCGTCGTAAGCAATTCTTCGGGCCAAAACGGGTCATCTTCCTCCACTGTCCCCAGGCTGCCGCCTCTTGCACTGCTGTCCTCATCAATGGATAACGCCTTTGCCAGCTCCGCGAAATCTTCACCCTGCTCCAGACGATCCATAACGGACTCAGCTTCTGCATAGGTATGTACCTCTATCAGGGAGAGGTCCATGGTCTTTTTCGGAAGATACCGGTCCTTGTTCTGCTCTAAATAATCCGAGATTTCAGACTCTCCGATTTCAATGCCTGCGGTTGCCACTGCTTGCAGCGTAAGGCGGTACAGCGTTTCTTCGCGAATCTCCTGGCGTGATAATCCAAGCTCCGACAACATCTGGGCATAATACTGTTCCTCCGAGCTATAACCAGCCATGGTATTCCTAAGTTCCTGATCCACCTCATGCTCTGAAATTTGAATACCCAGTGCCTCAGCTTCCTTACTGACTGCAATACGGTTAATTATACCCAGCAGCACTTCATCACCATGCTTGTGCTTAAGCTCCTCCACCCATTGCTGCTCTGTAATTCTCTGATCGGCTACGGTGGCAACCTCCCGCACAGGGTCAGGGGTCTTGTTTAGTAGACTGTAGCGCAGGCTCCAAATGAGCAGCAGAACCAGTACAAGAGTTACAACAGTCAAGCTAATAGCCACCTTGCGCAGTGTTCGTTCCTGTCTAGTCACCATACCTTACGATTTAGCCTGGTCAAGAATGACCTGCATTTCATCCTTATTGAAGACATAGGCTTCGTTGCAAAAATGACAAACGACCTCGGCTTGTTCATCCTCTTCAATCAACCGCTCCAATTCATGTTGTCCCAGGCTGACCAGCGTCTTCTCCACTTTTTCACGGGAGCACTGGCAGGTAAAGTGAATATCCATCTGATCCAGAATTACCGCATCCGGGAGAAGGAACGTCAATATTTCCTCCGGCCCAAGACCTTGAGCCAGCAGCGTGGTTACGGAAGGCATCGTTTGAATCGTATGCTCAATCTCGCTGATTTCATCATCGGTAAGTCCCGGCAGCAATTGAATAATGAAACCTCCCGATACGATAACGGAATGATCCTCAGCCACCAGCACCCCAAGGCCAACCGCGGCCGGAGTCTGCTCGGATACAGCAAAATAATACGTAAAATCATCACCTAGCTCACCCGAGATAAGCGGTATACTTCCGCGGTATGGCTCTTTTAATCCCAGATCCTTGACGACATCGAGATAACCCTCTGTTCCTACAGCACCGGCTACGTCCAGTTTGCCTGGACTTTTACTCGGCAAATCGACATGCGGGTTATGCACGTAGCCGCGCACTTCCCCATCAGCATTCGACTCCGCAATAATCTGCCCCAGTGGACCGTTACCTTTTACAGTGATATTCAGTCTCTCTTGACCCTTGAGCATGGCTCCCATCATGGCCGCTGCGGTAACCGTACGCCCCAGAGCCGCGGTGGCTGTAGGCAGCGTATCATGTCTGCGCCGCAATTCATCGACTAGTTCTGTTGTCCGGACGGTAAAAGCTCTCACTTTTCCATTCAGCGCCGTTCCCCGGATCAGCCGATCCTTCATATTTTCCATTGGTTCCATACTCCTCCTGTTCCTTAATCATAAACATTCTCTATTTTTATTTGTTCCGGTCGTAAATAATGCGCAGGCCTTCCAGCGTGAGCATAGGATTCACTTCGTGAATACAATCCGTTTCACCGGCAATCAGTGAGGCAAGCCCTCCGGTAGCAATTACTTTTAAATCCGGTGCATTCATTTCGAGTTTAATTCTTCTTACAATTCCCTCCACTTGACCGGCATAGCCGAAAATAATTCCGGCCTGCATCGCATGCACCGTATTACGCCCAATGACCTTTTTGGGTCTCTCCAGCTCAATACGCGGAAGTTTGGAAGCACGCTGATACAAAGCCTCTGTCGAAATTCCAAGTCCAGGAACAATCGCACCGCCAAGATAGTTGGCCCCTGCATCAATACAGTCAAATGTGGTGGCCGTTCCGAAATCAACAACAACGAGCGGGCATTTATACTGCTCAATAGCAGCAACAGCATTAACAATACGGTCCGCTCCCACCTCACGCGGATTCTCATAACGCAGATTAAGGCCTGTCTTGATGCCAGGACCTACCAGAAGCGGATCTTTACCAATGTATTTAACGCACATGTCCACAATAACCTGCACGAGTGGAGGTACTACTGAAGAAATAATAACTCCCTCAATTTCTTTAAAGTTCAGGCCCGACATTTGAAACAAATTGTGAATGAGCACTCCATATTCATCCACAGTAGATTGACGGGCGGTACTGAGGCGGAAGTGGTGTAGCAGTTCCCGCCCCCGGTATACCCCGAGAACAATATTCGTGTTACCGATATCTACAGCCAGCATCATGAGAGCGGACCCTCCTTCTTCGCATTCAGATCCAAACTGATATCCAGACTGGAAAAAGAATACGTAAGCCGGCCGACAGAAATCACGTCCACACCGGACTCCGCAATACCGCGGATCGTCTCCAGCGACACATTGCCCGATGCTTCGGTCTTAATATGAGGCGCTTTTGTCTTAATTCGGCGCACCGCCTCTTTCATCAATTCAACGGACATATTATCCAGCATAATAATATCCGCTCCGGCAGTTAAAGCCTCCTCAACCTGCTCCAGGTTCTCCGTCTCCACTTCAATAGTCATCGTATGAGGAATATTGGCCCGAGCGCGACTGACAGCCTGGCGGATTCCACCAGCTCCCTTGATATGGTTATCTTTGATCATCACGGCATCATAAAGACCAAACCTATGGTTCGCTCCCCCGCCCACTCGGACAGCATACTTCTCCAGCATCCGGTGACCGGGTGTTGTTTTACGGGTATCTACCAGCCTTGTCGGCAATCCATCCAAAGCCTGTACGAACGAAGCTGTACGCGAGGCAATGCCCGACAAACGCTGCATCAAATTAAGCGCAAGACGCTCACCGGTCAGAATGGCATGGGTACTGCCCTCAACCTCACAAAGTACAGTTCCTTTGGTAACCTTCTGGCCTTCTTGAACAAGGGCAGTGAACTGCAGACTAGGGTCCACCACCTCAAAGACCAGTTCCGCTACCGGCAGTCCGCAGACAATACCGTCTTCTTTGGCATGAATAATCCCCTTGGACTCATGTCTGGCGGGAATTGTGGTTTGGGTCGTTATATCTCCCGAGCCTACATCCTCACGCAGCCAGCCCCTTATAGACTGCACTAATTCCTCGTTATATCCATTAAACATCATCGCTTGTTTCCTCCACTATTCCGATCTCACGAATTTGGAGCAGGTGCTTACGCCACTGTTCGTCGTTCCGCTGAGGATAATCCTCGCGGTAATGAGCCCCCCGGCTCTCCTCACGCGCCAGTGCTGCTTCAGTAATCAGCAGACAGCAGGTCAGCATATTGGCAAATTCGAATTCTTCCCGTTTAACCATGACACTTCCGAAGATCGGAAGCTGCCGTTTCAGCTCCTCAAATCCCTTGGTCAGCATTTCTTCATTGCGGCGCAATCCGACGTAACGGACCATAACCTTCTGTAGCTTGAGCCGCCGTTCGACAATCGCCTGGGTTGAATGCTCACTTCGCCCTTCCGAGCTACCGGCAATCACTCTCTCGCTATTCAGCGGAGGAAGTTCCCGCACCCGTTCTATAATCCGCCGACCGAACACAATGGCCTCGGACAGAGAATTACTAGCCAGCCGGTTAGCCCCATGAACACCTGTAGAAGAAACCTCTCCACAGGCAAACAGCCGGGAGATATTACTCTCTCCGTTCAGATCGGTTTTGATGCCCCCCATCATATAATGCGCAGCAGGGGCCACGGGAATCCAGTCACTTGTAATATCCAGTCCGTAACCCATACAGGTTTCATAAATCGTCGGAAAACGGTGCTTCACCATCTCAGCAGATTCATGCGTAATATCGAGATATACAAAAGTGGATTTGGTGATCTCCATTTCACTGACGATCGCACGGGCAACGATGTCCCGTGGCGCTAATTCAAGCAATTCATGGTACTTGTCCATAAACCGTTCCCCATGAATGTTTCGCAGTACTGCCCCTTCCCCTCGTACGGCTTCGGAGATCAAAAAGCGGGGAGCGCCGGGATAACTTAATGCTGTAGGATGAAATTGAATAAATTCCATATCCCGCACATGAGCCCCTGCCCGGTAGGCAATAGCTACACCATCTGCAGTTGCAACCTCCGGATTAGTCGTATATCGGTACAACTGGCCGGCGCCGCCAGTACATAGAACGGTTGCCGGCGCCTGCAAGAACAAGCGGCTTCCATCGGGTTGCTGAAGAAGAACCCCTAAGCATTCCCCGTTATCGGTAATGAGATCGATCACATAATGATCATCCCAAATTTCGATATTATCATTCGCTTCCACCTGCTTGGAGAGTGCGCGGACAATTTCATATCCAGTTGCATCACCGTTGGCATGCAGAATCCGTCGGTGACTATGCGCGCCTTCTTGGGTTAACGCCAGCACTCCATCCTCTTGATCAAACAGGGTTCCCAGACGGATTAGCTCATGCACACCTTCCGGGCCCTCATTCACAAGCACATCCACTGCGGTGGAAGAGCACAGACCAGCTCCCGCCATCAGTGTATCCTGCCGATGATATTCCGGAGAGTCATCATCAGCGATAACCGCTGCAATGCCTCCCTGCGCATAGCGGGTATTACTCTCCATTAATGCTTTCTTGGTAATCATCACCACGCGCCGGTCCTCGCTGGCTTTAATTGCTGTGAATAAACCGGCTATGCCTGAACCGATCACTATACAATCCGTCTTGACGGTAGGTATCTCCCGCAGGTCGAAATCTACCAGATATTGTGGAATCATGACTGCTATTCACCTGCTTCAACGAAAGAGTAGCGCATGCTACCGGACTTGTAGCATGCGCTCTAGGGATTGTCTGGCTTTGTCTGCAACAGCAGGAGGGACATAGATTTGCGGCTTCATCGTCTCCAGGCATTTTACCAGTTTTTTTAGATTGTTTACTTTCATATTAGGGCACACGAGAAATTTGGTAGCGAAATGAAATTCTTTGTCCGGGCTATCCTTCCGGAGCTGGTAGCCGGTTCCGTCCTCCGTACCTACGATAAACTGGCGGCGCTCCGATTTACGGCAGTAGTCCAAAATCGCCGTGGTGCTTCCTACAAAATCGCCCATAGCCACCACTTCTGGACGGCATTCGGGATGTACGACAAATTCTGCATCCGGATATTTAGCCTTCATCTCCACTACATCTTTAACGGTCAGCATATCATGAGTGTTGCAATATCCTTCCCAGATGATCAGCTTTTTGCCGGTCTTATCCTGAACGTATTGTCCCAGGTTCTTATCAGGCACCCAGATGATCTCTTCGGCATCCAGCGATTCAATGACCTTCACCGCATTGGCCGAAGTACAGCAAATGTCGGTTTCCGCCTTAATTTCTGCAGATGAATTGATATAGGTGACTACTTTGGCGTTAGGATGTTGGGCTTTCAGCTTACGCAGACCGTCCACATTGACCATGTCGGCCATTGGGCAGCCCGCACGCTCATCTGGAATGAGAACTGTTTTATTCGGAGCCAATATTTTGGCGCTCTCCCCCATGAAGTGGACTCCGCAAAATACGATGACTTCCGCATCTGTCTCTGCTGCTTTTTGCGCGAGCAGAAAAGAATCCCCGCGGAAATCGGCAACCTCCTGAACTTCATCACGCTGATAATAATGGGCCAAAATGATTGCATTGCGTTCCTTTTTCAATTGTTCCAGTCGTACACGCAGCTCCCTGTTCTGTTCCTGTTTGCGCTCAAGTGCCAGAGCTTCCACGGATCTTCCCCCTTATATCTTCGCGGCGTTATCGCCGAATCAATATTGTGTAAAGACTTTTGATTCATCATTAATGTACACAACGATCTACGCCATGTCAATGTAACGGGCCGGAGTCGAAAGCATGGATTTAGCTGCAAAAAAGCCCGGGGAACAGTGAAGTTCCCCGGGCTTTGTCTAAATTCATGTCTTAGGAAGCAATTAAACGAGGCTACCGCCGCCGCCTTTATTACCATCCTCGCCATCTGTTTCCGGATTACCCGGGATATCCTTGGTCAGATCCCCAAGGTTAGCGCTGGACTCATCGCTCTTACCTTGAATCCGAACACGTACATCCCCGATAGTATCAATTACCGGTTCTCCGGCTTCAACCGCAACAGCTTCACCTTCAGTAGCCGGACCGTCTTCAGACAAATACCCTTGCTCAATCAGTTCCGTGATCTGATCCAGCTCAAGAGTTTCTTTCTCCACCAGTGTATTCGCAATGAGGTGCATTTCTTTGGAATGCTTGATCAAGAGATCTTTACAACGCTCGTAGCATTGACGGATGAAGTTCTGCATTTCCTGATCGATTTCATATGCAATAGAATCACTGTAGTTCTGCTCATGTCCGATATCACGACCGAGGAATACTTGACCTTGGGATGTACCGAACTGCATCGGCCCAAGTTTCTCACTCATACCGTATTCCATAATCATGGCCCGCACGATACGGGTAGCCTGCTGGAAGTCACTATATGCACCTGTGCCGACTTCACCGATGAACAATTCTTCGGCAACACGTCCGCCGAGTAGCCCGGTAACTTTATCAAGCAGTTCCTGCTTGGTTACAATCATCCGGTCTTCCTTCGGAAGCATAATAACATATCCGCCTGCACGGCCCCGAGGGATGATGGTTACCTTGTGCACGACATCGGCGTGTTCAAGGAAATAACCCGCAATGGTATGACCGGCTTCATGATAGGCTACAATACGCTTCTCGCGGTCACTGATCACACGGCTGCGCTTCTCTGTACCCACAATAACGCGGTCAATTGCTTCGTCTACTTCCTTCATGGAAATATCCTTGCGGTTTCGGCGTGCTGCAAGCAGTGCAGCCTCATTGAGCAGGTTCTCCAGATCAGCACCGGTAAATCCGGTCGTCCGCTTGGCAATAACATCAAGCTTAACATCTTTTGTAATCGGTTTGTTGCGGGAATGTACCTTCAGAACGGCTTCACGGCCCTTCACATCAGGGCGGTCTACTGTAATCTGACGGTCAAAACGTCCCGGACGAAGCAAGGCAGGGTCCAGGATATCCGCACGGTTCGTTGCTGCAACAATAATGATACCTTCATTGCCGCCGAAGCCGTCCATCTCCACGAGGAGCTGATTCAATGTCTGCTCGCGTTCGTCGTGCCCGCCGCCGAGACCGGCGCCGCGCTGACGTCCAACGGCATCAATTTCATCAATAAAGATGATACAAGGCGCGTTCTTCTTGGCATTCTCGAACAAATCGCGAACCCGGGAAGCCCCGACACCTACGAACATTTCTACGAAATCAGAACCGGAAATACTGAAGAAAGGAACACCGGCTTCACCAGCAACAGCGCGGGCAAGCAGGGTTTTACCAGTTCCGGGAGGACCTACTAAGAGTACGCCTTTAGGAATGCGGGCACCTACAGCTGCGAATTTGCGTGGATCCTTCAGGAATTCAACGACTTCGACAAGCTCCTGCTTCTCTTCATCGGCTCCTGCAACATCCTCGAAGCTGACCTTCTTCTTCTCTTCATTATATAACCGGGCCTTACTCTTACCGAAATTCATGACCTTACCGCCGCCGCCCTGCGCCTGATTAAACAGGAAGAAGAACAGGATGAACATAATTACCAGCGGAATAATGGAGGAAAGGAATGTCAGCCAAATGCTGTTGCCTTCCATCTTCTTCTGGGTAAATTCCACACCGTTAGCGGTGCTGGCCTCTACGAGTTCAGTTATAGCAGCATCTGTTGGAGGAATATATGTGGAGAAGCTTTTCGACTTGGAATCAGTAGGCGCTTCTCTATACTCGCCGGTAACCAAGAAGGCGTTGTCCTCGAACTGAACGGTCAGCTTCTTCACATTGTTGCTCTTCAGTTCCTGCCGTAACTCGTCGTATCTAGGGAAATCGGCGGCTTCGTTTCCATTACTTACGAATTGGACAATGCCCACCACGACTAAAAATAAAATCAAATAAAAACCAGAATTCCGGATGAACCGATTCATCCCCTACCTCCTCTCACAACACTTAAGTTATTGTACCATAGCCTGTCGGGCCACCTCAAATGTGCAGTCCCCGATATCTGATCCGCAGATCCAAGCTGTTATTTGGAATAAATCTCAGGCTTTAGTACTCCGATGTAAGGGAGATTCCGATATAACTCGGCGTAATCCAGACCATAACCTACCACAAACTCGTCAGGAAGGACAAAACCTGTATAATCAGCTTCCAGATTGACTGTGCGTCCTGCCGGTTTATCGAACAGGGTAACTACTTTAACAGAAGCTGTACCCCGGCCTTGAAGCATTTCAATCAAATAGCTGAGTGTAAGACCGCTGTCGATGATGTCTTCAACAATCAATACATCACGCCCCTGTATCGACACATCCAAGTCCTTGATGATTTTAACGACGCCGGAAGACTTAGTTGAAGCCCCATAACTTGATACCGCCATGAAATCCATCTCGACAGGTACTGTAATGACCTTAACCAAATCGGCCATGAAAATAAACGCGCCCTTCAGGACGCAAATAACCAGCGGGGTACGACCCTCGTATTCTGCGCTCAGCACTGCGCCAAGCTCTCTGATTCTTTGTTGAATTTCCTCTTCGCTGATCAAAATTTCCTGAATATCGTTCTGCAACTTGCGAACCTCCTAAGATATACTATGAAAGATTTACCTCAACCATTACAGCCCTTGCCTCTGTCTACACCTCTTCTAGAGACAGAAGAAGCACAGCTGTGGTCTGCCGCCCTACTGCGGCATGCATCGAGCGCCTTACGCCCGGAATCCAGACGATATTGCCAAGTCCATCACAAACCAGTGGGATACGGGAGCGTTCGGAAGAAGGTACTTTGTCATCGATATAAATATCTTTTACCTTTTTGCTTCCGTTTAATCCCATGACTTTTATGACATCACCAGGCAGTCTGGAACGAATTATCAGCGGCAAAACTAGCTCATCAGCGTCAAACCAGGCTGAAACTTTCGCTGATTCCTCACCTTTGACAACAGAAAAGTCTTCCTTCGCAAAAACATTCATCGTCAGGACCTTACCGATTTCACCCAGGAACAGCCGTGACTCTGACAAAGACAGCCGGTATGTATAGCTTTCCTGCTGCTGCGGAGGCTTGGACGAGAACAAAATAGTGTCATATTGCCGCACACAGGTTAGGCTTCCACCCAAATGAAGAGTCCAGGTGGTAGGAACATCCTGCAGCGTTCCACGGCGTACAGCTTCAATCTTGTTAAAATCTGATAAAGATTGATCCGCCGACAGATAATTTAATATTAGTTTAATCAAACGCCGTTGTAAAGCGGGAGCCAGCGCGGCAAAAGAAGCCCTGTTCAGCGTGAAATCCCCCTGCTTGTTAAGAACCAGCGCTTCAAAGCATTTGACAGCTTCCGCCTCCAGATATTCGTCCTCGGCTCCGGCGATTTCCGCAAGCTGCGTAAGCGATTGGCTTAACCTTCCGTTGTACTTCTCCAAGAAGGGCAGTACCTCAAGCCGGATCGCATTGCGCTTATATTTGGTCTGCAGATTGCTGGCATCCTCTGCGTAAGCATACCCTTCACTCTGGCATAACTCAACAAGAGCTGTTTTGTTAATACGCAGGAACGGACGAATGAGTTCCACGTTTTTTTCGGACCGCTTCCACCTCATGCCTGCAAGACCCGAAAGACCGCTTCCCCGCAGCAGCCGCATAAGCACCGTCTCGGCCTGATCGTCAGCATGATGCGCCAAGGCGATGGCAGAGGCCTTATACCGGTGTGCAGTGTCGATTAGGAATTCATACCGCTTTTTGCGGGCGGCCTCCTGCGCACCCAGCCCGCTATCCTTAATGAAGGAGGGAATATCAAAGACCGCCATTTCAAATGGAATACCGAGCTCTTCTGCCATTGCGCGAACGGCTTTTGCTTCCTCCACAGACTCTGCTCTGAATCCGTGGTTCACATGAGCACAGATCAGCGAAAGGGGCATCCGGTTCTGAGATATTTCATGCAATATACGCAAAAGAGCCACAGAATCCGGCCCCCCGGAAACTGCGACTACAAGGGTATCATGAGGTGACCAGAGCCCATGCTCTGCTGCGGCAGCAAGTACCGTGTCCACCAATCCATTTAATTGTTCCATATCCGGCTCCCCTTCTTGAAACGGATGCCCTCGCTAATCACGGACAACCGCTCCTTCTTCCCCGGCCGTTTGCGGCGATGAATTACCGGTATAATTCTCACACACGGCTGTATGTATTTCAGCATAAGAAAATGAGTTCAAAATCGAATAACCCAAACGATAGTAAAAATAAGCAGACAGATTGAGATCGCAAAGGTATTCTTCAGCCATCGTGGAGTTTTCATCCCTGACGGTCTCGCAGTCCGGGCATTGTAGACATGCTCCTTCCAGATTCCCAGAGCCTGTGCCGAGCCGGTGAACTCACCCCTCAAGGCAAGGCTCAGCCATGAAGCCAGCTTGCGGTTCTGCAGGTTACGGGTCAGCTTCAGCAGTTCCTCTACACTACGAGTCTGTGGCAACTGAGTAGCAGCAACCTTTAGTCCACCCTCATCCAACAGACGCAGACAAAGCACCGCAAATGAGAATAGATCATAGGCTTCATCGCCGGTACGGCTTCCCGCATTCCAGAAGCCCCGGTCATGCCACTCGGTAAACTGCTTTACACTTTTGCCAATAGGGCTAGCTCCACCATAATCGATAAGCTCAGCTTCACCATAATCGGACACCATCACATTCTCCGGCTTCAAATCCCCGAATATAAAGCCGCAATCATGCAGGCCACGCAATCTTTCGAGCAGCTTCAGACCGATCAGGCCGATCCACGATGGACCGTTCTTCAGGAGGAAATGGTGCAGCGGCCGGCCTTCCATGTAACGCATGACATAGAAGGGATCGTGATTACCATCCGCAAAATCATCCGATTCCAGCAGATATGCTGATTGGGGGGAACCCCTCCGATGCTCGTTCCGGTTACGGCAGGATTGCAGCGAGGTCAGCACATTGATCTCGGATTGCAGATCGAGTGTATCGTATCCGATTTTTAGCGCATAATGTCCCCGCCGGCCTTCCCGCTGCACGAGGTATACAGTTCCATTAGCCCCCTTACCCAGAAGCCGTTCTACAATATAACGGTTACCCCGCCACTTGCCTTGAATAACGGTTCCAGCCGGATAGGGCGGATTAGACGACATGCCCACCAAACATCCCTTCTCTTTCAACCTGGTATTCCGCCGGATGGCGGCCTGGATGCTCATCCAGTGTATCATAACGATAATGTTCAAGCACCTTGAAAATCGCTGGTCCCGTTGGTGTTGCCCCTCTCATCCGCAAGCGGGAGAACAGGGAGCGGATGCCTGACAAATCCGAAGTCCAGTCCGCATCAAGCATGATGTCTTCACTGCTGTCCCGTCCGGGAAAATGGAATACGGCAATTTGGCTGCTTCCTTCCCGCGCTTCCAGACTAAGTGCCAGATCCCGTATGGCATCTTCAACAGCCGCCAGCTTCGGCTTCATACTGGCACTGGCATCAATAAGCAATGCAATCCGCAGCGGCGAGGATTCCGTCAGATCGTCGATAACCGTAACAACCTGGGAACGCTGCAGCGGCGGCAAATCCTCCAGTGAACCATCACCCAGTATTTTTTTTACCTCTTTATTAACCGCCTGCTGAATCGTCTGAACCACGGTCTTGCGGGTCATCATCTGCATCGTTTGAGCCAACTGCGGCGTTCCGACAATGCGGCTAAGCCCGCCTCCCGCCTTAGCAATATTCTCAATCTCCCGGCGTCCCAGCTCTCCGATCGTACCGTAATCTACGACACCTACCACATTCACTGTAATCCCTTCCTGCAAAGCATGTGCCGCCGCCATAACCGGACTTTCTCCCACATTTGAGCATCCGTCCGTAATAAGCAGTATTTGTTTCATGCGTATCCGCTCCCCTTCGTTTCAAATGAATCTCCCTCTCTATCATTTCCAGAATTGAGAGAGTTCAAACGCATACTTGGGGAATGCTGATTAGCTTACGGTACGCGGGCGCTCCATTCTTGAAAGACCGGGCACGTGAAGATTAGACCATTCCGGACGATAATGATCCAACCGGCTGACTACGATTGTCATATCATCATGAATTTCATTGCCCTGGTAACGGATGACCTTATCCAGCAGACTATCCGCCAGATCCTGCGGATCATCGCCTTCCAGTTCCTGAATCAGTCTTTTCATCCATATTTCCTTATTAACGGCATAACCGGGCGCATCATAAATACCATCGGTCATCATGACCAAAATATCGCCTGGACGCAGCTGCATGCTGACCAGATCAACATCTATGTCCTGAATGATGCCGATTGGCAAATTGCTTGCCGAGATTGGGATTACCTCACTCCCCCGCCGGATGAAGCTTGGCGCCGAAGCGATCTTCATAAAAGTGGTCTGGGCCGAATACTGGTCAATCAGCGCCATATCGACCGTAGCATAAAATTCTTCCGGAGAACGCAGCATAAGAATGGAATTGACCGATTTGACCGCCAGCTTCTCATCCATGCCCGACTGCAGCAGTTTCTCCAGCATAGAGAGCGCAGCACTGCTCTCCATGCGGGCACGTTCACCGTTACCCATGCCATCGCTGATAGAGACGGCAAACGTCCCGTTTCCCAGCTCCCCGGTACTGTAACTGTCTCCGGACAGCATATCGCCTCCTTTGGCGGCACCCGCTACCCCCGTACTGACCTCAAAGGCTTTGGCAGAACCGAAGGTAACCATAGACAACCCTTCACGCGGATTCACTGCCATCTCACTGATGACCGCTATATTCTCTTCCAGAATATCGGACAGCAGCGGGGCAATCATTTTACGGCACTCGTCAAATCCCCGGGTATAGGCATGGATAATCTCAATCTCTACATGTCCCGGGTCCAGGCTCATGATATCGATGCTGTGAATAGATAATCCCAGCTTCTCAAGCGCCTCACGGATTTGCCCTTCCTGCCGGTACATCGCCTGGCCTTCACGTTTGATCTCCCGGGCAAGGTCTTCCATCACCTGAGAGACTCCGGATAACTGCTCAGCTACAAATTGGCGGCTGTCGTATATTTGTCTTTTCCATCGCATATCATGCTGGTAAAGACCGTATTCGCTCTTCATGACATCCAGCACCTCACCCGTTTTGCTGCAAATGCGGTTCCATTCAGGGGGAAGCTGTGCTGCTGTAATCTCAGGGCATTCCTCCACCGTGGTCATCATATCGGTCATATATCTATAGGTCTGATAAAACTTGGCATCCCAGCAATGCTTGCGGCGTATGCAGCCTGAACAGGCCTCTTCGGTTACCGCATTCATGAAATGGTCCATCTCCCGGCCCGATGATCCTGCTTCTCCCGAACGGGGAATTTGGCCAAAGCTGCTCGAGAGCTGCCTGAATACCTGCGAGAACTGGGTAACCCGCTCCGCGGTAAGGTCACGGACCCTTCTTGCATACTCATGCTGGGAGCGGCTATGATCCACCGTACCCGGCACATATTTAGCTATGGATGAAATAAGCGTCTTCGGGGTCACAAGAAATAACAGCACCGCAATACATGTCTCCCAGGTGGAGTTCATCATATCGTTTGGTCCCGTGAAATAGACCGAAAGAATGCTTGATCCGAGCAACATCCCAATGGATACGGCACCTTTTCGTCCGCCCTGCATCATCCCCGCCAGCATCCCGGAAAAAGCAAGCAGGCTCATCTGGTAGATAGCATTGATATCAGCCAGACTAAGGATAAGCCCCGTAACGACACCGACAGATGCACCCAGCGGGGCTCCGCCCGCCATGGCAAACAGCAGAATCAGATAACGGGACAACATATGTTCCAGTGATAAGCCGTTAATGGTCCAGCCTACCAGCCCTGTCATTACAGAGGCTAATAGAATAATCAGACAAAGGATCTCTTCGTTGCGCAGCATACGGCTTTTGTAGCGATAGGTAAGCAGCGGAAGCGCCTGCAGAAATACGAGGGTAAGTACGAATCCCAGCAAAGCATCCAGTGTCATCATCATGAAAGGATACCAGGATAGGGAAGGACCAATTACCGTCCGGAACAAGCCCACCATGAACGAGGACACGAACACCATCATAGGCGTATAGGAGATATCAATTTTTTGGAAGGTCTCCAGCCCTTTGTAGGTCAGGAAAAAAATAATCAGCTCGGCAGTGATTACAATTCCTCCGGGGAATGGGGTAAAGAGGCTACCGGCAATGATGGCGCAAGCTACTGGTAAGATGGAATCTCTTCGTAAGAACACCACGACCGCAAAATAGGCAACGGCGAATGGGGAAAGCTCGTCCAATATCATGGCTCTGCCCAGCAGAAACCCCATACAGGTCAGCAGCAGCATCCATTTCTTTGTGGCGAGAAACTGAAAGATACGCTGCCGCTCACACCAAGAGCTAAATCGTTCTGTCATCGCTTTCTTGTCCTTCTCGACGGCGTTGCCGGTTCTTGTCCACTCCGGTAAATTCATCACGTTGCCTTTATTCATTACCCAAAGCACCACCCGTTTGTAAATTTATGGGTCTCATTATATAGTGGTGCCACTGCTAAAGTTTGTCAGAACAGGAGGGGCGTCCATAAAAAGTTTCCGACAAAAAAGCCTGCCTATCCATCCTCTGTAGAATCTCGTTTCGCCTTGATGGACCGGGAGTTTATCTGCTTTGACTTTGTTTTTCATTCACCGGATGCAAGCTATACTTACACCATTTCGCCAGCGATTGCCCCATTGTTATGTGAGAATGGCATGGATGCTGTCGGCAATTTCTTGGGTCCCGACAAATAGCTCCAAAACGGTGACAAATCATTAAAAAAACAAAAAAACCGCATGAGGCCATAAGCCCCAGCGGTTATTTTAAATATAAGTAAGTCCAATTACACGTCATGCTATATCCTTGTATTTCTGCGCGAAATGCGACTCATCCTTGACAAGAACTGTCCAGCATTTCTTCTGTGATGCAGGATAATTAAGATTACACGCGTTTAGCCCCACGGCCTCCGCGCTTACCTTCCGTGTTCTTCTTGATCGAAGACATCCGTTCTTCGCTATCTTTCAGGAAGCGTGACATTTTATCCTCGAATGAAGGTTTACCGGCTGCAGGCTTGAATGGACGCCCTCCCCGTTCACGATTGAATCCACCGCCACCACCGCCGCCTTCGCGGCCGCCACCACCACCGCCACCACCAAAACGGTCTCCACCGCTTGGACGATCGGGTCTTGGAGCTCTAGGGGGACGTACTTCTGATGCGGGCTTATCAACAGCCTGCTTGATGGAAAGTCCGATCTTACCGTCCTTGTCAACGTTGATCACCTTGACGGTTACTACATCACCAATCTTGAGATGATCATTAACGTCCTTGACGTAATTATCGGCGATTTCCGAGATGTGAACGAGACCTGTGACACCTCCTGACAGATCCACAAATGCTCCGAAATGCGTGATGCCTGTCACTTTGCCTTCTAACTTGGTGCCCACTTCAATTGCCATAGAATAAAATGATCCTCCCTTAAAAATATACAGACCCATCTTAGTGTCTGCGGTGATTTGATTATACAGTAAAGAGCAATGCAAGGCAACAGAGCGGCGCCTGTTTTGGCCGCTTTATTACTCAGATTGTTCGGTTCGAATCGGTTTCTCCCCTTCGGGATAAATATTGTACCATTTACGCGCCAGTTGTCCGATATACTCATCATCATTCAATCTGGATACTTCATATTTCAGCTGAAGCAGCGATTTCGAAACATTATCGTTACTCGCCTGCTTCTTGGCCAGTTCCTCCTGCTTGTCCGCAAGCAGTACACTCTGGCTAAAAAAAGTATACCCTGCCCAGCTAAAAAATAAGGCTACACATACAAACCATATGAACCTGCGTCTCTTCGCACCGGCGGCTAAAGACTTCGTGTTGGTATTCTTTTCTTCTGTAGCAAATCTGCTCATCTTAGCCCCTCCAGTTCAAGGTCAGCGTTTCCATAGTTTGATGAACCATCCGTATCCTTCCGCGATCCGGGTTTTGGCTTTCAGCCATGGCTGCCATTTGGAGATCCATCGCACCGGCATAAACCATATAGGCTTTGTCAGCCAGCGCAGTAATTTAAGCACTCCCATAAGCACACGGCCCAGCAGACGAAGGATACCCAGAAAAAGACGCCATAGCCACTTTAGCGGCATTCCAATGACGACTGCAAGAAACCGTACCAGCAGCTTGTACACATACTGGAACCATCGAATTAACATTACCACAAAACGTTTAGCCGTGATACTAAAGAGCAAAAAATAGATCCATACACCTAGAAACAGTCCCAGAAAAGCATAAAACCGCAACTGCCCATCATTGCCGGCATACAGCATACGGAATACAAAAAGTGCGGCTGCCAGCCAATAGAGCAGATCAAGTGCGGCATTCAGCCACTTGGGAAAGTGCAGCTTGAAGGACAGCACCCGGTAGCTGTCATAAGCCAGACCCATCGCCCCACCAGCCAGCAGCATGTATAACAGTGTTACCCATTGAACTCCGGGATTCATTTGAACAGTTTGCGGATAATTCCTTTATTTTTGCCCTGCGTTCCGGGATCCAGATAAATCAGAGAATGAATATTGCCCTCAAGCGATAGTATTCCATTCTCCAGACTCAGGTTCTTAATATGTAAATGATTCCCGCGAATGGTAAGGTGCCCGAGTTCTGTACGCAGCAGAAACTCCTCGCTGTCAAAGCTCTCGACATTCTGAACGCCTGTCAGCTCCAGCTGCTTGCGGCTTTGCATGTGCAGATCATGCTGCTTGTTCACTTTTCCTGGTTCAACCATAGCATGTACCCCTCCTCCCTGGTCCTAATGTATGCCAAGGGTAGGCCGTATAGAACAATAGAGGCACGGTATGAATTGTCTATCTGGAGTATCCAAGTAAAGGATAATTCATCAAAAAGAGCGCACCTCTACTGTCGTGAAGGTACGCTCTCTCTTATTCCTTACCCGTTGAATGCTACCAGTCCAGGCCGTTGCTCTTCACAATCGGCTCTTCCCGGAGAAGCGTGTACATGCCTGCCGCTTCATCCTTACGGGTGGTTTCGACCAATTTCTCGACTTGGACCGTTACCAGTTTCTGGCCGAACTGCACCGTAATCTCGTCACCGATCTTCACCGTACTGCTCGGTTTCGCTTCCCGTCCATTAATCAGCACGCGGCCTTGTTCGGACACATCCTTGGCCACTGTACGGCGCTTGATCAGCCGGGATACTTTCAGGAATTTATCAAGACGCATTAGTTAACTGCTTCTTTAAGCTTGTTACCGGCCTTGAAGGCAGGAACTGTAGATTCCGGAATTTCAATCGTTGTGCCCGTTTGCGGGTTACGGCCTGTACGTCCGGAACGCTTGCGCGTTTCGAAAGTGCCGAAACCGATCAATTGAACTTTGTCACCGCTTGCCAAAGCTTCGGTAATTTCACCGAGGAAACCGTTTAGTACAGCTTCTACGTCTTTCTTTGCCAATCCGTTTTTCTCGGAAATGTTGTTGATCAGATCTGTCTTGTTCATAATTTGAAGTTCCTCCTAGGATACAAAAAATAAATGAAAGACTGCCTGCATCCAAATTCTGGCGCAAACCGTCGTTTCGTCTTTATGGTATTCTTGCTCTTCCTCTCGAATTCCTGCCGCAATCCGTCATTTTCTAACAAAAAACCGAGAAGCTGCAATCTTGAATACTGTAACATTATAAACCGCGATCCCTGCTTTAAATCAATAACTTGGAAGAAGCTGCTGAATTGCTCCCTTTAAATAGGGTTGCAACGCTGCCAACGACAGTCCATGTCACACTTAGCTTCGATGCACGAAAACTAGAGGTATCGTACTCTGTTAAGCTTTCGTTCCCTTATTTCATTGACCGCGTTCCTTAACCTTGGCTTCCTGCCAAAGCTCTTCCATCTCCTGAAGGCTGCTGTCTTCCAATCTGCGCCCCTTGTCCCTAAGGTTCTGCTCAATATAGCCAAAACGCTCCACAAATTTACGATTGGTGCGCGATAGGGCCTCTTCCGGGTCAGCGTCAATGAAACGAGCGGCGTTGGCAGCTGCGAAGAGCAGATCTCCCAGCTCCAGAGCTTGCTCCTCGGCAGGAGCGCCATTCTCAATAGCCTCCTGCAGCTCGTCTACCTCCTCGCGGATTTTGGCGAGAACATCACGAACGTCATCCCAATCGAAACCAACCTTGGAGGCTTTCTTTTGCAGCTTGTAGGCTTTCATCAGGGCAGGCAAATCCCGGGGAATGCCGCTGAGCGCGGACTGCGCTTCGGGCTGCAGCCCTTTGAGCCGCTTCTCCTCTGCCTTCATGCCTTCCCAGTTCTGCAGCGCCTCCTCGGCATTGCCCGCATCCTTGTCTCCGAACACATGAGGATGGCGGAAGATCAGCTTGTCATTCAGACCTTGAATGACGTCAAAAACATCAAAGGTCCCCACTTCCTCTTCCATCTGCGAATGAAGCATAATCTGCAGCAGCAGATCGCCAAGCTCTTCCTTCATATGCTCCGGATCATCCTCATCGATCGTCTCCAGCACCTCGTAGGTTTCTTCAATCAGGTTCTTTCGCAGCGATTCATGCGTCTGCTCCTGATCCCAAGGACAGCCTCCCGGGCTGCGCAGGATGCCCACAATCTCATGCAGGCGGGCAAACGTACGGCTGCGGATACCGCCATCACGGTTAGCAGGCACATAAATCAGGGACAAATTGCCATAGTCCTCGATCCGGTCCAGTTCGTATAGTGGAACTTTGTGAATCTGCTCAGCACCTTCCACGCCAAGGGCATGTCCGACAATAACCTCGTATTCAGGCGGATAAACTTCCATCAGGCAGAGTTTGGTTTCTGACGCCGTAAAGGTGTCGTACACCTGTCCGATCAGGGTGTGCAGCTCCGGCTGAAGCTGCGATCTGCGGATACCGGAAGCATCCAACAGTTGAAAGCCTTCAATCGGGTCAAAACCCAGCCGAACGAATGCTTCGTCTAGGAAGCTTTCTCCACCCATAATATGCAGCGTGATTCCCGCTTCCGGGCACCTGGCGCGAAGTAGAGACACCGCCGACTCCGCAACCATCGGGTGACCCGGAACCGCATAAACCAGCTGCGTACCCGCTTCCGCGGAACGTGATTCTTCGATAAGCCTGGCGGCAATCGCTTCATACACCTCCGGGAACGAGGATAACGATTCGTATAGCCCGTCGAAGGACTGTGAGGTTATGCCCAGCTCATCCAGTGCCGCCATGACCGGATGCTCCTTGGTCCGCACATAAACAACGGAAGCCTCCTTCAGCTTGTTAATGATGCCCAGTGTCAGCCGGTCAGGATTTCCCGATCCGAGGCCAACAACAGTTAATATCGCGCTCATACTGTTCCTCTCTTCTGCCCGCCAACAGAAATGGCGGGCTTGTAGTAATTATTTCGAAATGAAAGCTGCCGGAGTGTAAAGCTCCTTAGGCGGCTATGTAAATGAGTGTTGCTTCCGCCAATCCCGGCGGAGGTAACTAGCGGAACAGCCCCAGCTTCCGCAGCAGGTCCGCCAGGGACGGGCCGATGCCCGGAAGCTGGCGGAGTTCGCTCTCGCTGAGCAGCCGCAGGGCGACCGCGCCTACGGCGAAGGCGGCGCATCCTGCGGCGACGCCGAGCAGGCTCTGCGCCAGGCTCGCGGCGCGCCCGTCCAGGCCCGCTGCCGCGAAGGCCCAGCCGGTCCCCCGGCTGGCCGCAGCAGCGGCCAGGGCCAGCGCCGCGGTCAGCAGCGCGGGCCTGGCAAGGACATCTGCGGGGCGCAGCCGCAGATGGGCCTTGCGCCGCAGCAGCAGCACGTTCAGTGCTGCTGCGAAGAGATACGCGGCCACGCCGGCGATGGCCGCGCCCGTGATCCCCTGCTGCGGGACGAGCAGCAGGTTGAGCGCCGCCTTCAGTGCGGCGGCGGCAAGCAGGTGCAGCGCAGGAGCACGCGCTGCACCCAGTCCCTGCAGCATCGCCGCAGAGATGATGCTGACGGTCCCTCCGGCGGCGGTGAACGCCACCCAGGCGATCGTGGCCGTGCCGTCCATGCTGCCGTACAGGGCCGAATTAATCGGCCCGGCCAGCACCGCAAGCCCAGCCGATGCGGCCAGCCCAAGCAGCCAGAACCAACGCAGCGACAAAAGGCAGCGAAGCTCTATCAGCTTGGTGTCTCCCTTGAACCTGGCCTCAGCGAGGGACGGTATGAACACCACAGACAGTGAAGTGGCCAGCATCGTTACGAGCTGCACCAGCGGAAGCCCCCGGTTGTATATGCCGAATTGCACCATAGCTTCGCGTCCGCTTCCTTCAGCAGAGGAGAGCAATCTCGGAAGGGTGAACACGTCTACCAGCCCCATCAGCGGAAGAGCAAGCGCCCCCAGCATAACGGGCACCCCGTAAGACAGCAGTTGCCGGGTAGTCGTGCTTCCGGTAAGGCGTCTGCTGCCTTCCGCCGCAGTAGAGGTGCTACTCTCTTCCTTTGACTTGCTCTCTTCCGTGCGCTTACTGCCTTCAACCGCTCCACTGATTTTGCTCTTATCCGGATGCCGGGTGCCTTCGAGTATTATGTGTTCTGCACCACTGCCTCCCGCCTGTTCGGCGGCTCTGCCCGTGATGCGGCTGCGCCGGTGCCGGCGCCAATAGAGCAGCATGATAACCAACCCGGCAGCCCCTCCGCCGGCAGAGCCCAGCATAGCGCCGGCGGCTATCGACTCTGGTCCGGCTGCAATGGAGCTCAAATACAACAGGAGGGAGATCATTACCGCAACGCGGACCGTCTGCTCAACAATTTGCGACAGCGCTGTTGGGACCATATTGTGCAGACCCTGGAAATAACCACGGAGCACGGTCATGATAGGCACAACCGCAAGCCCCCAGGCAGCAGTCCTCAAGGCGTCAACAATATGTGAGCTGCCTACCCAGCGGGCAATGAGCGGTGCCCCCGCATAGGTGGCAAGAGCCATAAAGAGACCGCTGATTCCGGTAATAAGCGCGGATTTCAGCACGATCCGTTGCCCTTCCTCACCCTGTCCCCCGGCTTCCGCCTCCGCAACATATCTGGAGACAGCCGCAGGCAGTCCAAGCATAGTTACCGTAACAATTAAGGTGTAGATCGGATAAACCGTGTTATAAATGCCAAATACGGCATCACCGCCAAGATTCTGCAGCGGAATTTTTTGCAGTGTACCAATCAGCTTCGAGATAATGGCGGCAGCGCTAAGGATAAATGCGCCCTCCAGCAGTTTGGAGTTTGGTGTTCTGGGTTTCATATATGCATACCTGCTTCTACGGCTGGGATAAATGAATTTCTATATTATACCGTATGAAGGCCCTGCACAACAAAACTCCTGCCTCTCCGGTGAACCAAGTTCGCGGAGAAATGCAGGAGTTCTGTACTTAAAAATATTACTGCTCCATTTGCTTACCCAAAAATGCAGCAGCTGTTTCAGCCATCTTTACTTCCATCTGCGACATCTTCACGGCTTCGTCTTTATTGAGCAGTATTACGGTACCAATGGGGTCCCCGCCAGAAATAATGGGTGCCGCTACATAGGAAGACAGACTATCCGGATGATTTTTACAAATTTCGTACGATCCGCTGTTCGTTTCGAGAGTAGTTTTTCGATTATCCATACAGGTCTCCAGCAAAGTCCCAACCTGCTTCTCTAAATAATCCTTTTTAGAACCGCCCGCCAGGGCAATAAAAGTGTCCCGGTCAGAGATCATCGTAATATGTCCTGTGCTTTCATAAAGAGACTCAGCATATTCTTTGGCAAAATCGCCAAGCTCGCCAATCGGGGAATACTTTTTCAGAATAACTTCACCATCACGGTCTACAAATATCTCCAGCGGATCACCTTCACGGATACGAAGAGTCCGTCTGATTTCTTTGGGGATAACAACTCGTCCGAGGTCATCGATACGGCGTACAATTCCAGTAGCTTTCATTTCACATGTGCCCCGCTTTCTTAAGAAGTATGGTCCAACTACTGTCTTATGGGAAGGATAATCCCAGTGATTACTCTTGATATCTGAGCCTAGTATTCATCTCTTTCCAGATCCTTATACATAACATTACTTGATTAGAATTTCGGCCCAACAGAGGTCGATTTCATACAAAAATACCGCCCCGGATACCGGGGCGGTATTGAACTGAAACAGGGAAATACCGGAGTTCACCGGGAAAGGCCTGTCCATCTGAAATCAGATTTATTTAGCCGCTTCAGTTGCAGCTGGGGATGCCGACGGTTCAGTACCGCCATCAGTTGCTGCAGGTGCGGAGCTCTTAGGCAGGTTAATACTCTTCACGATTCCATCCAGATCCTTCTCCAGGAAAGTCTGCAGGTTCGCAGAAGCAACGCTGCTCTTAATTTGCTCTTTCTCGTCATCGGTCAACTGGTCAAATGTCTTCTCAGTACGGGACTCCACCTTCATTACATGGTATCCGTAAGCGGTCTCTACCGGATCGCTGATCGTATTCAACGGCAGGGTTTGAGCGGCTTTTTTAAACTCCTCCACGTACGTTCCAAGTGTTGCATCCTTATATTGACCACCAGCGTCCTTGGAGCCCGGATCTTCGGAATATTGCTTCGCGGTTTCTGCGAAGTCAGCGCCCCCATCGAGCTTAGCTTTCACATCCTGAGCCAGCTTCAGAGTCTCTTCCTTGGTGCGTTCTTTGCCTTCCGAATCTTTAAATTGGATCAGGATGTGACGAAGCGTAGCTACCGTAAAGTCACCTTTATTCTCCTCAAAATATTTAGTCACTTCTTCATCCTTAACCTTAAGCAGCATATCTTGATACACAGTCAATACGCGAACCATGTAAGTCCGGATGTCGCTTTCAGAGATTTTCTGTTCCTTCAGCGTGCTTTCATAGGTATCGCCAAGGCTTTCTTTCATCTTCGACACCTGAACATCGGCTTCTTTCTCGGCTTCCTTCTTCGCATCATCGCTCGCTTTGCCTGCCAGATATTCGAAGGCCACTTCCTGCTTCAGTATGGATTCCTTAAATTCTGCAATCTCCAAATACTGCGCCTGCTCCGGCGACAGGAACTTCATAACCTGCTGATCCATATTGAATTCGTTCTCGGTAATAGTACCGCCATCGTAAGTTGCTACGGCCGCGCTTGTATCCTCGGCACTGGTATTGCTATTGTTATTACTGCATGCAGACAGCATGGAGAAGGACACTGCGGCAACTAGCGATACCAGCAGCACCTTCCATGATTTTTTGTTATTTAACGACATTGTGTAATTCTCCCTTCGATTTAAAAGACTGTTTGACTTCCCCCAGGAACTCTTCGAGCAAGCCAAGCAGCTCTTTATCCCCAAGCCCTTTTGACTTCACCCGGATCGCTGCTTTCGCGTCCCTATCAAATTGTACACGTCTTTCGTAGCGATTTCCAATCTTAGCGAGCTTTGCCGTATCAAAAGCACCGGTACGCCCTTCATAGAAGTTGAGCGAGACTTCCTCGCCCCTTCTGACCATGGAATCGATGCCGTACATTTTGCCATACACCTTCAGCCTGGCGACGGCCAGCAGATTCTCCACCGCTTCCGGAAGCTCTCCGAACCGGTCGAGCAGCTCATCCGCAAGCTCTGCCGCTTCATCAAACGAGGTGACGGCTGCAACCTTTTTATAAATTTCTATTTTTTGAATGCTGTCATAAATATACTCGGATGGAAGATAGGCGTCTATCGCCAAATCAATGACAGTGTTGCCTTCTTTCAGCGATGTGTCCTCTTCGCCCAGTACAGTTACCTTCCGCTTACGGATTTCTTCCGCCAGCATCTGTGAATAGAGATCGAAACCAACGGAAGCAATGAAACCATGCTGCTCCGCCCCCAGCAAATTACCTGCTCCACGAATGGAGAGGTCACGCATCGCTATTTTGAACCCGGAACCAAGCTCCGTAAATTCCTTAATCGACTGCAGACGTTTCTCCGCAACCTCTGTCAGCACCTTGTCCCGCTGATACGTGAAATACGCATAGGCAATCCGGTTGGACCGGCCGACACGTCCGCGCAGCTGATACAGCTGGGAAAGTCCCATCTTATCGGCATCATGTACAATGAGCGTATTGACGTTAGGGATATCCACGCCGGTCTCGATAATACTGGTGCTGACGAGCACATCATACTCTCCGTCTAAGAAATCGAGAATGGTCTTCTCTAGCTCCGACTCTGACATCTGTCCATGACCGATACCGACCCGCGCTTCCGGAACCAGCATGGAGATCTGCGCCGCCATTTCCTGAATTCCCTGAACCCGGTTATACAAATAGTACACCTGGCCGCCACGGGCCAATTCGCGCTCTACAGCTTCTCGTGTAAGGGTTTGGCTATGCTCCACCACATACGTCTGTACCGGAAAACGGTTCTCCGGCGGTGTCTCAATAACCGACAAATCACGTACACCCAGCATGGACATATGCAGTGTGCGCGGAATTGGAGTTGCTGTCAGTGTGAGGACATCGACATTGGTCTTCAGCTTCTTCAGCTTCTCCTTATGGGTAACGCCAAAACGTTGCTCTTCATCGACAATCAAGAGGCCCAGATCTTTAAATACAAGATCTTGTGAAAGCAGGCGGTGAGTGCCAATGACTATATCAACCGTACCTTGCCGGACACCTTTAATGGTATCGTTCTGCTCTTTGCGACTGCGGAACCTGCTCAATACCTGAATGTTAATCGGATAATTGGAGAACCGCTCCCGGAAGGTTTCATAATGCTGCTGGGCCAAAATCGTCGTCGGTACCAGCACGGCCACCTGCTTGCCTTCTATCGCCGATTTGAATGCGGCGCGAATTGCCACTTCGGTCTTGCCGTAGCCTACGTCGCCGCACAGCAGCCGGTCCATCGGCCGGTTCTGTTCCATATCCTTCTTGATCTCTTCAATCGCCCGAATCTGGTCGCGTGTCTCCTCATACGGGAAAATCTCTTCAAACTCGCGCTGCTCCTGTGTATCCTTCTCGAAACCATATCCCATGGCGCTTTGACGCTCGGCATACAGCTTGATCAGATCATCGGCAATGTCCTGTACAGAAGAACGCACCTTATTCGTTACCCGGGCCCATTCGTTTCCGCCTAATTTATAGACCTTTGGCTCCTTATCTTCAGAACCTACATATTTCTGAATCAGATCGATCTGCTCGATAGGAACAGAAAGCTTGTCGCCTCCGGCGTACATAATGTGCATGTAGTCCCGGTGGATTCCGCTGACCTCAAGCGTTCCAATTCCCATGTACTTGCCGATCCCATGATTCTGGTGAACCACATAATCGCCGATCTTCAGCTCTGTATAGCTCTTGATTCGTTCGGCATTATCGATTCCCTTCGAAACTTTGCGCGCCTTGCGCTGCTTCTGGGAGAACATTTCACCCTCGGTGATGACCGCCAGATGAATGGAAGGCAGCTCAAAACCTGAGCCCAGGTTCCCCTGAATGATGGTGGGCTCTTCAATTCCATAGTCATACAGCACCCGTCGGACACGTTCAATCCGTTCCTCACCGTTTGCGAGCATCATAACCTTCACGCCGGACTTATGCCAGCGCTCCATTTCAGACTTCAGGACGTTCATTTGGCCATGAAAATCCTGCATCCCGCGGCTGATAAAGCCCAGAATGTTCTGTGGTTGAACATGAGGAACCTGACGCAGGAAAATAGACATGAATAAGCTCTGGAATGGACGATGGTACATGACCACATCCGTATCCACGGAGAGATGAAGATCCGGCAGGTTTTTGCCGTTCTGCAGCAAATGCAGGTTCCACTCCGACTCATCGCGTTCAAGCTGCTTCGCCGTCTCCAGAAGACGCGCTGGCTCGTCAAAAATAAGCAGGGTATCCTCAACCATATAATCATATAAATGCGTGCGCTCCGGGTAAAGGAGACTGATATATTTATAGATTTCCGGAAAATAAGTACCCTCCCGCAGCATTTCCAGCTCCCGGCCTATCTCCTCACGCAGACGAAGTTTGGCCTGCCGGTCCGTCATTTTCTCCAGCTGTCTTTCCAGCATGGCAGCAGCTTCGGAAGCAGCGTACCCCTGGCGGTTCTTATCAGCGATAATCTCCTTGGAAGGTGTGATGGTTACACTGCGAACCTTATCAATGGAACGCTGATCCAGCGGGTCAAAAGTGCGGATCGAATCGACCTCATCGTCAAATAGCTCCACCCGGTATGCCAAGGAAGAAGTCATGGGATAGAAGTCAATAATGCCCCCCCGTACACTGAGCTCTCCGCGATTCTCTACACGTTCTACACGCTCATATCCCATAGTAATCATGGACAGCAAAAAATCCTCCAGCACAAGCGTCGCATCCTGGGAAACCGTAACCTGTGCCAGGGCCATAACCTGCGGTGAAGGCAGCAGCCGGCGCACACCGGAATACGGAACGACCACAATGCCACGGAAGCCCCGTGCACATCGCGTCAGGACATCAATACGCTGAGCCAGAGTCTCGGGACTTGAAACTGCGGCTTCGGCAGCAACCAGCTCATTGGCAGGATACAGCAGCACCCTGTCAGGAGAAAGCGCTTCCTGAAGATCCTCAGCCATTTTCTGTGCCGAGAACATATTATGGGTAACGATAAGGAGTGGACGGGAAGTCTCCTCGTGCAGCGCAGCAAGCATAATCTGCCTCGCTGATCCAGAGAGTCCAGAAATCAACTGCTCTTTCATTCCTGCAGCAACGCCCCGGGTTACAGATTGAAAATCGGGGTCTTTGGAAAAAGCTTCTATAAGACCTTGCAACAAAAGGCGCACCTCTCTTACTGAACAGGCCAAGCGGCCGCAGCCGCCACTCCTGTCATAATTAAAATCGAAAAGAAGCCTCAGCTGTGAGGCCAAGGCTTGCGGATGGCGATAAGACAAGCACCGCCTCCACTACTGAAGCGGACTGGCCAGCAGACTAAGCTCCGGGTTATTATCCAAGGCTTCCTTGCAGTAATCGCAAGTCACCTTCACCGTGATCTCGCCACCTGAATCATACGCAATTATATCTCTGCGCTCCGCAGGGGTCAAGGAATGAAGGCCAAGCTGCATCTCTGTAGCCTCGCTTCTATCAATGCTCCCGAGAAATGTTCTGCAGTGCCTGCAAACATAATTTATTGCCATCTATATGCCTCCTGAAGGTAATGTATGCCTTCAGTATGCCCTCATCCTCCGGGGTTTAGCCGAATCTTCCCATTACGCTGTTCTATCCGTTAAATTTAGCCATCGTCTGCTCGAACGTATGCTGCAGACTGTACTCAAGCGCATCACACGTACTTTCTAGCATGGTCTTCAGTTTATCGCCTTCTTTCTTGGGGAAAGAAGATAACACATAGTCCACTACGGCAAATCCCGGCTCGGGACGGGAGATTCCCATCCGCACACGGTTGAACGTCTGCGTACCTGTATGCTGGATAATAGACTTGATTCCGTTATGCCCTCCGGGACTACCCTGATATCTAAGGCGTACTTTACCAATCTCTGTATCCAGATCATCATAGACAACAATCATATCCTCAAGCTTCACTTTGTAATAATCCATGTAGGCACGGACCGCTTCACCGGAAAGATTCATAAATGTCATCGGTTTGATGAGTACCGTCTTCACTCCGCCGATATTGCCCTCACCGATCACGGATTTACATTTGCTCTGGTTGAAGGCAATCCCATGTCTGCCCGCAAGCTCGTCTAAAGCCATAAAGCCTACATTATGCCTGGTCTTGGCGTATTGCGAGCCCGGATTTCCTAATCCGACTATCCATTTCATGATGAAACCTTTCCTTTCATACAGACTCTCCGGCAGGAGATGTCCATTTTTGGTACAATATCCTTAACTGCATTTTACTTCGAAGACAGGTGATGAGCTTATGTTACATCAGGGTGAGATTCTGACGCTGCAACGCCATTTTCAATATCATATTCAATACGCTGTACCTGTTGAAGTCTTCAGGGGCAACGAACATATTGATATCGGGGTACTCACAGCCGCAGATGACCATTTTGCCGAGCTGCAGGGAACCCTTTATAACCGCAGATTATTCACATTCATATCCCGTCCCGGTTATTAGGACGGGGTCAAGCCGGTATTACACGATAAGGGTTACATCTCCGTAAACGGGGGTGTAACCCTTTAATATAGACTTATCATTCTCTGAGAACAGAATAACCGTCCTTAGCAGGATGGAGAGGCTGTTTCTCTTTGTATCTTATTCAATCTCGAACAGCTTACTGATGGACAACTCTTCGTGCACGCGGATAATGGCTTCACCCATAAGCGGAGCTACCGAAAGGACCTTCAGCTTGGAAGTCGGGTTCTCGCTGCGGATTGGAATCGTATCCGTTACAATAATTTCTTTGATCGGAGAGTTCTCCAGACGTTCATGCGCAGGTCCCGATAATACAGGATGCGTACAGCAAGCATAAACTTCCTTCACGCCGCCCTCCATCAGAGCATTGGCTCCCAGAACGATTGTTCCGGCTGTATCGATGATATCATCAATCAGAATCGCCGTTTTGCCTTCAATGTTACCGATAATGTTCATTACTTCGCTGACATTGGGTTCCGGACGGCGTTTATCAATAATCGCAAGCGGAGCATTCAGGAAATCAGCAAGCTTTCTTGCCCGTACTACACCACCATGGTCCGGAGATACAACAACGGGGTTCTGGATTTGTTTGGAGCGGAAATATTGGGCCAGAATCGGCACGCCGAGCAAATGATCTACCGGGATATCAAAGAAACCTTGAATCTGCATGGCATGAAGATCCATCGTAATGACACGGTGAGCGCCTGCTTTTTCAATCAGGTTAGCAACCAGCTTGGCCGTAATCGGATCACGTGAACGGGCCTTACGGTCCTGCCGGGCATATCCGTAGTAAGGAATAACAACGTTGATGCTCTTGGCGGAAGCCCGTTTCAAGGCATCTACCATAACGAGCAGCTCCATCAGGTTGTCATTAACCGGGCCACATGTAGATTGGACAATATAGACATGGCATCCACGTACGCTTTCGGACAGTTTAACCTGGATTTCTCCGTCACTGAAACTGGTCGTATGGGATTCACCCATGGGAATACCGATGTAATCGGCAATCTGATGAGCAAGCTTGGGGTTGGAGTTGCAGGTAAAGATTTTTAACTTGGAATCACAATAAGTCATAACGTTTAAACCCTCCGTGACGGAATTTAACTTTCAAAAGCACCGGCGCGGATCTTCGTGGTCCGTCCGGCGCTTTCATTAACGCTTACGATGGACCTGTCTGGTTTTTCTTCGCTTTCGCGCGGGAACGGATCTTCTCCGCATACCCCGGTTTATTCTCCTGACGTGCTCTGGCAATAGCGAGATCGTTCTCATGAACCGAACGAGTAATCGTGGAACCAGCTACAACAAAAGCCCCTTTGCCTACATTGACGGGAGCGATAAGATTGACGTTGCTGCCGATAAAGGCATCGTCCTCAATTTCTGTCTTGGCTTTATTATATCCATCATAATTCACAGTAATTGCTCCGCAGCCAACATTTACATTCTTGCCGACAGAAGCATCACCAATGTAGCTAAGATGTGAGACTTTGGAGCCGTCGCCAATCGTGGCATTCTTAACTTCAACAAAGTCACCGATTTTAACATCTTCACCAATCACTGCACCCGGGCGTAAATAGGCAAAAGGCCCAACGGATGTCCGTGCGCCGACTTGTGCCTGATTCAGTACGGAATTCTTAATCTCCGCTCCGTCCATAATCACGCAGTTTTCGATTTCACTGGAAGGTCCAATAATGCAATTGCTGCCAATCACAGTCTTTCCTTTCAAGATGGTTCCCGGATAAAGCGTCGTATCTTCTCCAATTACTACTTCGGCTCCAATATACGTGGAAGCCGGATCAATAATGGTTACACCACCCAGCATGTGCTGACGGTTAATACGCTGACGCATATGGGCTTCGGCTTCCGATAATGCCAAACGGTCATTAACCCCGATGGATTCTGCGGCATCGCCAGTTTGGTAACCTAGAACCACATCACCCTGGGAACGGAGTATCCCAATAACATCCGTTAAGTAATATTCTTGTTGATTGTTGCTGTTCGTCACTTTCTCTAAAGCGTCAAACAACTTGGCATTATCAAAACAATAAGTACCCGTGTTGATCTCCCGTACGGCAGCTTCTTCCGCAGTGCAATCCTTCTGCTCCACGATCTTTTGGACTCCGCCGTTCTCATCACGTATAATCCGTCCGTATCCTGCCGGCTGTTCCATCACAGCGGTCAATACAGTTGCTGCTGCACTGTTCTCCTCGTGCATAGCCATAAGTCCTTCCAGGGTCTCCTTCGTTACAAGCGGCGTATCACCGCAAATAACTATAGTTGTCCCTTCTTCACTTCCCAGCAGACTCTTGGCCTGTTTCACGGCATGGCCTGTACCGAGCTGCGCTTCCTGCAGCACATATTCCGCCTTGTCGCCCAAATAAGCCTGAACCGCTTCCGCTCCGTGCCCAACAATAACAATGCTACGCTGGCATCCGGTCGCTTTTACTGTATCAAGCACGTGCCCTACCATCGGCTTACCGCAGACGGGGTGCAGCACTTTGTATAATTTAGATTTCATTCGCTTGCCTTGGCCTGCGGCAAGAACTACAGCCATTCTTTTCAAGAATGCCAACCTCCTACTCTTGAACTCACTACTGAATATATCTCATTCCAGGCAAAAAGAAAAGAGAACCATAGGTAATGGTTCTCTTTTCTTCGAACCCCAATAAGAAGAGCAATTTCACTGTACTAAAAGAAGTCAACTGACTTCGAGCACCAGCGTTAGCTTTTCTTTTGAAAAAAACGGTATAGCCTTATACTGCCCTGGGAGCAGCAGCCTTCCAAGAAAGCCTAGGCTCCCTCTTCAATAACTTCTTCTTCTTCTTCCGTAGCGGCGCGATCGTACTCAGCCAGGACTGCGGATTGAATCTTCTCGCGGGTACCCGACGAGATCGGGTGAGCGATGTCGCGGAATTCGCCGTCCGGTGTGCGTTTGCTGGGCATCGCAACAAACATCCCGTTATTGCCGTCGATGACGCGAATGTCATGAACAACAAACTCGTTATCGATGGTAATGGATGCGATTGCTTTCATTCTCCCCTCAGAGTTAACACGGCGGAGTCTGACATCCGTAATTTGCATGTGTGTGTTCACCACCTTTTTCCATCAGAGACTTGGTGTATAATTCCACACTGCAAAGCGAATTCCTTCTTTTTGATTCCAATAAATGACTGTTAAAGAAGATTTTTTTTGAGGTGCAAATGTATTTGACATAATTCGAGAGTCCGCACCAAAATTCTTCATATATTCGACAATTTTCCATACTTCCTGCTCTATTAGGAGAAGTGATTTCCTGGATATGCGGAGATACGCTTTTCTTTAGAATCAACCTCGCTCAGCTTCACGAGTGACACATAATCATGCAATAACCGTTGTTCCCATTCCACGGCATCCGATTCCACAAGCACGCCCACACCAGCCACTACGGCCCCGAATTCCCCCAATAGATCAATCATGCCCCGTACGGTTCCGCCTGCTTTCATGAAGTCATCGACGATCAGTACCCGCGACTTCTCTTTCAGCGCTCTTCTGGACAGCGACATCGTATGTATACTCTTATGGGAGCCTGAGACATAATTGATGCTTACTGCAGATCCTTCTGTTACCTTGTGATCCCTGCGCACCAGTACAACCGGCAAGCCTAGCTGGGCTGCAGTCGCATATGCCAACGGAATCCCTTTCGTTTCTACGGTCATGACAGCGTCAATCTCCACTCCGTAAAAGGCCGTAGCAATAATCTTCCCCGCTTGCTCCATCAAGGTAGGCTGCCCCAGGAGATCCGACATGTACAGGTAACCCCCCGGTAAAATCCGGTCACTCTGCTCTAACTGCACGCATAACTCCCGGACAAAAGAGAGTGCCATTTCACCGGGCATTTTTGGGATATAGCGCACCCCACCCGCTGCACCCGCCAGTGTCTGCAGTTCACCCATGCCTTCGCCTTCAAACACTTCCTTGATAATCCCCAAATCCTCGCTGATGGATGACTTGGCAGCTCCGTAACGGTCGGCAAATCTGGACAGCGGCAACAGCTCATGCGGTCTTTCAAGCAAAAATTGGGTCATGTCTACCAAACGCTGGCTTCTTTTAAGTTTATTCACAGAATCTCCTCGCCAAAACCGAATATTATAGAAGAAATATATCACTTTTGTACGGGTTTACACAAGACTCTGCTACGTCAACATCCGTACAGCATACACTTCCTTGCAGAATCCGCGCAGACCATTATAGATTCTGGCAACCTTGGACTGCTTGGATACTAGTCCGAATACAGTAGGTCCGCTTCCAGACATTAATACGCCGTCTGCCCCTAATTTGATCATGGCTTCTTTAAGCTGCTGCACTTCCGGATGTAGCTTTAATGTCACCTCTTCGAGCACATTGCCCAGCCGCCCGCACACATCCTGAAAATTACCTTCCTCAATCGCCTCGATCATCGCCCGGGAAGAAGGATGGACGGCAATGTTCCCGCTGCGCAGCTTGCCATATACCTCCGCTGTCGATACATTGATCGGCGGCTTAGCCAGCACAACCCAACATTGCGGCGGATTTGTAATCGGCGTTAGCTTCTCTCCTCGCCCTGTAGCAAGGGCTGTCCCACCGGTGATACAAAACGGCACATCAGATCCCAGCTCTGCCCCCAGCTCCAGCAGTTCTTTCTCTGGGATACCCAGGCGCCATAAACGGTTCAGTCCACGCAGCGTCGCTGCGGCGTCACTGCTGCCTCCAGCCAGACCGGCTGCAACAGGAATTCTTTTGTCCAGATGAATATGTACGCCGCTCTTCACATCGTAACGATCTTTAATTAACCTGGCCGCCTGAAAGGCCAAATTCTTCTCATCCAGAGGGATATAACCCGCCTGGCTTGATATGATAATTGAATCTCTTGGCATCTCTGACAGCTCCAAACGGTCCGCCAGATCCACCATAGTCATAATCATTTCCACTTCATGAAAACCATCAGCACGTTTATGCAGCACATCCAGCATTAAATTAATTTTAGCCGGCGCTTTTTCATACATCTTCAAGGCGTTCACCCACCTTCAACTTTTCCCTCAAAACAACTTAACATATTATATGAGAAACTTGTTTCTAAGTCCATTCTAATATGAAACGTGAAAAAGAGCACCGCCGTTTAGCGAGCACTCTTTCCTTTACAACCAGATTGTGGCGTTATTATGACTTACGGGCAGCCTCCTCGGCTAGCTGAATTGCCCGTTTGACCATATTTCCCGCATCTTTCGCACGGATTCCACCCCAGCCCTCACGTTCTACTGTGTCATAGAACCCCAGGTCCTTAGCAAGCTCCGTCTTCAGTTCCTCCGACATCATACTCCGTCTTCTGCGGCTCATCTACGGAATTCCTCCTTCGGGTATTGGATAAAGAAACAGATGGCTCACATAGTATGGGTATTGCCCGGCTCAATCATGCATGATCCCCGCTTAAAGTACTCATACTTAAATGGCGGGAGATAGCAAAAAACAGCCTCCCCGGAGGAAAGCTGTTTCTAAACAGACAGTTAAGCTTTAATATACATAACCCGCATCTGCCCGTCTTCTTCACAGACCGTAATTTCCACAGATTCAGTAAGTATATCGGTATAGCTGTAGGAGACGCGTTTGAATGTTTGCTGCTCCTGATCCAGTTTAACAATGAAAACAGAAGGGTACGTTTCTTCCAGGACTCCGGTGCGTTCGACGGTCTTACGGCGACCACCGTTTGCACGCAACGTAATCTTATGACCGACATGAGCTTCGAGACTGCGTTTAATTTCCAACAGCGAGTTATTAGCCATTGCCTGACGACCACCTCTTTCCTTGTCCATTATACCGCTTTTTTTATCAATTGTCAAATTAAATAAATAATTATAGAGTATGTAAAAAACGTTGTCAACGAAATTTTTTTGGATATTAGGTATAACAGTATTTTACACATTGTTAACAGAAGTATTCATTAAATATTGAATGAAGTTTATCGGTAAATAATAGCAAAAACACCTTCCGTATTCTGCATTTCGGGAGGTGTTTCTTTGGTACAACCCTTTGATCATTGGTACTCACGACTTCACATTACGGACGGTGTTACCTTAAGAGTAGACAAATTTTTGAGTCCTGGCATTCCGATTCGGAAGCTGCCCCGGGTTTCAATGCCACCCATCCCCTGATTGCCGCTAATGGTATGATTCAGCACATCCCCAAGGTTAACCGTCTCTCGAACCGAAGTGAACGAGGCTTTTGCCGCAACGTATACGGGATCAAGCGCATGAATCAGAACACGCCCCGGTGAACTGGCGAAATTGGCTCCAGCTCCTAATAGCGCTTCAAAATGGGACTGACAGGCTCCTGCTACAATCGTAAGGGCATCGAAATGACGTTCATACTCCCTGGCCACCCGGATCGCCGCTACGAAATTCTGAGAGTTCTTGTAGCTATTCAAACTAACCAGATCATAAGCATTCTGTTGCTTTAGTACACCGTCATGGCCCGTAATGACCACAATATCCGGGCGTACCCGAGGAAGCAATCTGTATAGGGTGTCAGCCATAGCCGATTCCCGGACATAATGCCCTTCGGCAGGAATCCGCAGCTGCTCGTACAGGCTAAGACTTTTATTCAGGTACGTAGGGTCTCCATCCAGATGAAGCACCTTCCCGGGCACTTCAAAATGAGACGCTTCTTGTGGTGCCTGCTGTGCCCAAGGGCTGGCGACAGCTCCTATACTTCGCTGACTTTGTTCCTGCCGGTCCTTCTGCAGCTGACTAAGTGACTCCATAGCTTTAATCTGTGCCCGTTGTCCCCGCTCTGTCGTGCCAGTAGGAGGCACTTGAATCAAGTCGTCCACCGGTGAATCCGCCAGCAGGCGAAATTCGGTTCCCTTGATGACAGCTCTATTCTGTACCATATGCTCCACGCGAAAAGTTATATCGCCGCCATAAGATTTACGAACGACCAGGTCTCCCAAATTCATCAGAACATCACCTCTACCCCATCGTATGGGCAAAGGTCATGGTTGGTTCATATTCCTTACTTGTTTTTAACCTAGACAATTCCCGCAGAGAGCAGCACTTCACTAAGACGAGCATATTCTTCCAGACTTAATGTCTCTGCACGCCGTGATGGTTCAATTGCGGCTTCTGCCAGCAGTGCCTCCAGACGCTCCCTGCCTTCTCCTGCAAAATACCGGGCTTTCAGGTTGTTCGCGATCGTTTTGCGCCGCTGAACAAAGGACGCTTGAACCACATCGAAGAAATGCTTCTCATCAGCGACCTGAACAGGAGGATGCTCCCTTACCTTCAGCCGGATTACAGCCGACTCTACATTCGGCTCAGGAATAAAGACCGTTCTCGGCACCTTGCAGACAAGCTCAGGCTCACTGTAGTATTGCACAGCTATACTCAGACTTCCATACTCCTTGCCGCCAGGTGAGGCCGCCATCCGCTGGGCAACCTCCTTCTGAATCATCACGACGATGTTCGCCAGAGGCAGCTTCTCTTCCAGCAATTTCATCAAAATAGGAGTGGTCACGTAATAGGGCAGGTTGGCCACTACACTGACTTTCTCCACTCCGGCGAAATCCTGGGCGAACAGCTCTTTAAGATCCACCTTGAGCACATCATCATTGCGCACCTTCACATGGGGGTACGGCGATAATACATCCCGCAGAATTGGAATCAGGCGGCGATCGATTTCAACGGCAGTTACAGCACCCGCTGCTTTTGCCAGACGTTCCGTCAAGGCACCAATTCCCGGTCCTATCTCCAGCGCTCCTGAATGTTCATCTAGCCCGGCTGCATCCACAATTTTATCCAAAATATTCTGATCGATGAGAAAGTTCTGGCCTAAGCTTTTTTTGAATGAAAAGTTGTAACGCTGGATAATTTCCTTGGTTCTTCTTGGTGAAGATATTTCCTCTCTGCCGTTCATGAAGTGGAGCCTCCTAATTCGATTTGTGCGAGAGCACTGGCAAACTCCTCCCGCGTGATGCCAAACATCGTCAGCCGCTTGTACAGCTGTTTGCCGTTACAATATCCAATCCCCAGCAGATTGCCGAGGGCCATTCTTCTTTCTGCGGCTTCCGGGTGCACCAGCATACCCGCTGCCATTAAATCCTCAATCCCAATCACCGGCTCTGCTTCATCGTATGCCGTGTGAACATGTGCCAAGGCATGGCGGATCGCTTCAGGCGAAGCGTTCTCCACTCCGATATCCCCTTTACGGGTAGCATCTTTCTCCGGAATAAACGCATGCTTGCATCCCGGCACTTTTGCAGCAACGATCTTGCGGATACGTTCCCCTGCATGGTCAGGGTCAGTCAGTATAATCACACCGCGCCGCTCCATCGCGAGGGCAATTTTAGCAATGATTCTGCTGTTCACCGCCGATCCTCCAGTCTCGATGGTATCGGCCTGTACAGCCCGTTTGACGGCCACAGTGTCACTTCTGCCTTCAACAACTATTATTTCCTTAATCATTGACAATCTTCCTTTCAGGTAAATACGGAAAACGCAAAAAGAAGAGGATCTGCCCCTCTTCTTTGGCTAAAGAATTGTATAAGTGCTGAGCGACAGCTCTGAAAGTTCATGGACTTTTCCATATTCTGCTCTCATCACTATAGCTTATTAAAAGCTGATTTGCAAAATAGAACATTAATTCAGTTCAGGCTTCACCGGACCAATGACATAGACGGTACGGGATTTACGTCCAAAATTACGTGCGTGACTGAGTGATTCATAGTAGACATCGATTTTATTGCCATTGATGGCGCCACCAGTGTCTTCAGCACGGCGGAAACCAAGTCCCTCGATATAAACCCACCATCCCATGGGAATTACATCAGGATCAACTGCAATCGTCCGGCCTTCCGTTACGCGTGTTCCGGAGGCGGTACGTGTTCCAATACCCGGTTCTTCCGAAGAATAGGCAGTCATCGAGACGTTTTTAATTATTTTCTTATACTCGAAGTCAACGCCTGCTTTGCTCGTGACGTTATTGCCGTTCTCTTTGGTTGTGACGGATTTGGTTTTTTGGGTGGTTTTTGCAACAACAACGGGCTTAGGAATCACTTTGGTACCAACGGCAATTACCTTATCTTTGGTAACTGTCTGTACTTCCTTACCTATCATTCGCATAGATACCAGCTCACCATCTTGGTAAGTCTTCTCAATGTGCTGGATCATTACGCCTGGTACGCCTGCTTGCGTTACTTTAACTGTTCCCTTGGCTAAGGTGGGGTCCGCGGTCTTGATAATACGGAACGGAAGGCTTTCGGTCCGCTCAACCATTTGCTTGTTGATTCGGATGACCTTGATTTCCATATTGGCGGCTATAGTGGTGTCTATCGAAGGGAAGATCTTGTCATAGCTCTGTAGTTCGATGCCGAGTTTATCGATGGCTTCTCCTATGGTGCCTTCAGTTGTGTACATGGTTTGTGTTGTTCCGTCCGCCGTTAAACTAAAGGGCCTGGCACGGGTGATGACAACACGGTCGCCGTCCTGTAGCGTATCACTGGGGCTTATGGATATTTCATCGTACGGCTGCACAATAATTTGTTCTTTCGCTAGCATCTCGCTTAGCAGCGATTCCCGGGTTTCGAACTTCTGCACTTGTCCGTCTATGACTAAACTGATTTGTTTGCTGCTTTGACCGTGTACGTACAGCAGAATTAACAGCGCGACAGCGATTGAAATCACGCCTGCAAGTGAAAGTACGCGCAAATTCACTTGTTCCCACCGTATTGCGTAAGACCTGCTGGATGATTGTGAATCATGGGTTGCCTCTGGTTGGAATACGCCCATTTTCTCCATCCTCCTTACATAGTCCCGTCGTCTACATGCTTAACAAAGCTGACTGTATCTGTTCTGACGAAAACTAGTTTGAGATTGTCACAGGACACGCCTTACTTCAGATTGCGTCTCCTGCTCATGGATCGCCTGCCCGGCATAGCTTCTCCCACTCCTGTCGTATAACAGTATGTCGGAGGTGACCGCTTTATTCAAAACAAAAAAAAGCCTGAAAAAGAGTACTGTGAGGACTCTTTCGTGGCTTTCCGAGCTTCAAAAAAACACGGCTCATGCACGAGGTTTCCTCTCTTACTTGCGCTTACGGGGTTAGCTGTCGGGTTCGGACGAAAGAGAGACGCCCTATCTCAGGTCACCCGCTCACGGCGGTTGCCCTCAAATTCACCCCAAAGACCACGTGAAGAAATCGAATAATGTTTGCGGCACTTCTCAATGTGTACTCTATGTACGTGATAGGATGCGGCTAACCATTATTGGTTCCCCCGTTCTCCATACGGAGACTCAGCGAGACGATTCATGAATCAATGGCCGTTTACAAATATCAACAGCTCATTGCACTGAAAAGATAATATCCTGTTTTGATGCAGGTTGTAAAGTTCACTTCAAGCACGTTTACGTAAAAAAATGATTAAAATATTGTAATAATCGGCCGTTTATGTGTTAAAAAAGTTTAATATATCGTCTATACTCTTTTTTTCACCTGTTTTACTCCCGTTTTCACACAATCCCAAATCGTTCCAGTGCGTTCGCATACGTAATTTGAGCCATTTCCTCCCAGCTTATCCCTTTTATTTCCCCTGCTGCCTGGGCTACCAGCTTCACATTAGCACTCTCATTACGCTTGCCGCGAAATGGGTGTGGTGTCAAATATGGGGAATCCGTTTCAATCAAAATCCGGTCTAAAGGTGTCTGTGCAAGTACCTCTTTGGGCACTCTGGCATTCTTGAACGTGATCGGTCCCCCGAAGGACAAATGAAAACCTAAATCGAGACACATTTTAGCCGTTTCCCAGCTTCCAGAGAAAGAATGCATCACTCCGCCGATTTCATTTGCCTTCTCTTCACGCAGTATCTTCACGATATCTTCATGGGCATCACGATTATGAATCGAAATGGGCATACCCAGCTCGCGGGCAAGACCGATTTGCTGACGGAACACGCGCTGTTGAACATCCTTTGGCGACTTGTCCCAATGATAATCCAGTCCGATTTCACCGATGGCGACCACCTTTTCATGACTGCAGAGGGAAGCAATCCAGTCGAGGTCCCCTGGCAGCATATCGATAGCGTCGACTGGATGCCAACCGACGGCTGCATAAATATAATCATAGGTTTCGGCAAGTTTCATCGTAGTTGGAATCGTTTCGCGGTTAAAACCGATGTTGATCATTTTGCTGACTCCGGCTTCGACGGCATGTGCAATTACAGCTTCACGATCTTCGTCAAATTCCGGAGCATCCAGGTGTGTATGTGTGTCAAAAAGAAGCATTTTCGTTCCCCTTCCAAGCTTTATTTATAAGGTTATAGAGTTAGTTTTTTCATGCTTTAGCAAATATCTGGGCGATGGATAAAGGCAGTTGATCACGTACTTTTTCCAACTGGTCTGCAGGGAAATAGAGGTGATATCGGCCCCGGTGAATCCCGCTGATGGAACGGACAATATCCGATACCTCAGAGATTTCCCGCAGACGGTCCTCGCGGTCCAGAAGCAGGATTTGCTTCTTGTCGAACCCTTCACCCGGACGGAACACATCATAGGGCAAATCTGTTGGAAAATCAACCTCCAGAGCATACTCGGGATGAAGGCCGACACCGGAAAAACTTCGGCGGATTTCATCAATTGTCTCCAAATCTAAGCTCTCCATTTCTACATATTTATACAGTTTTCGATGTATAAATCGATTGCATAGATCGCTTAACAACTCATCTTCTTCCATTGTCCATTGCATAAACGCGGTTTGTACCAATGCTTCATCCAGCTGTAAATATTGCTCAACAGTTACCTCTCCGCCAAATAAATCACTCAAAGGCTCAATCATAAAACGGAAAGGAAATTGACCCTGGAACAGCTCTTTCGCCCTGCGGAAAATTTGGCGCAAAATAATCTCGGAGCTTCGCGTCACCGGATGGAAATAAACCTGCCAATACATCTGGTATCTAGACATCAAATAATCTTCAATCGCATGCATCCCCGATTCTTTAACAACCACTCTTCCGTTATAAGGGCGCAGCACGCGCAGGATTCGATCAATGTCGATCGTTCCATAATTAACCCCAGTGTAATAAGCATCCCTAAGAAGGTAATCCATGCGATCTGCATCCAGCGGACTGGATACCAAATTGACAACAATAGCATGTTCATACGTTTTGGAAATAACCGAGGCCACTTTTTGCGGGAAATCTTCCTCCACTTCACGCAAAATCTCTGTGATTTCAGTATCCTCCAGAATAATCCGGCAGGTCCAGTCCTCGTGATTCATTTCGAAAGCTTCTTCAATAGAATGAGAGAAGGGTCCATGACCCAGATCATGAAGTAATGCGGCACACAGGGTGAGTAGTCCCTCTTCAGGCATCCAATCTCCGTATCCGCTTCTTTCGAATTGGGAGATGATTCGGCGCGTAATTTCATAAACACCCAATGAATGGGAGAACCTGCTGTGCTCCGCGCCATGAAACGTAAGGTAGGAGGTTCCAAGCTGCCTGATCCGGCGCAGACGTTGAAACTCTTTAGTGTTGATCAATCGCCATATGGTCGTATCTTGAACATGTATGTAATTATGAACGGGGTCTTTAAACACCTTTTCTTCCGTAAGTGGCTGCTTCATAAGATCAACTCCTTTTTATATTTTGATAAGAAGAAACGGCTGCAGCGTCCTTAATGGGACGGTACCATTACTCGTAAAAATACAAGGATAAAGTTTATCATGTAGAGACTATACCTTCTTGTATTTCGAAAAAAACAATATATCTTTGCATTTTAGCGTCAAATGTCTTTTGTTGTCGAATGATGACGAATTAAGGATTTCCAAATTATTTCCCTAAATTATACCATTTAATTTGAACAATTTGCGTATTTATCAATAATTTCTTTACTAAATTGATTAAAAAACTTTAATTTAAGGAAAAATAGGTTGACTGTTTTGGGAATGGTTGGTATTATAAATATCATAAAACAGAGAACAATGTCGAATAATGACACTTTACTATTTTTGATTATACTAATCATTTTGATGTTTTTGAGAGGAGCAACATTTGTATGATGAAATCAACAGGTATTGTAAGAAAAGTGGACGAACTGGGACGGGTTGTTATTCCAATTGAATTGCGTCGCACCCTAAGTATTGGTGAAAAAGATGCGCTCGAAATTTACGTAGACGGTGAGCGGATCATGCTTAAAAAATACGAGCCTGCCTGCATTTTCTGTGGAAATGCTGAGAATGTTACTTATTTCAAAGGTAAAATTGTTTGTCATGAATGTATTTCCGCAATCCCTACCCCTGTGACAAATTAAGGCGGATAGTATATAATAAAACTTATCTAATTGTTAATTCTAACCTTTTAATATCTCCTTGACCCTCCGCGAATTGCGGGGGGTATTTTTTAACCTTTTTTCACCCTCCCAAACTTTTTCACCCTCCCAAACCCTCCCTCTAGGGAGGGCCCCAAGGGCTCCCGCCCTCTGGACACCCGGAATTTTCGTCTGTTACCTTGAGTGCGCGCAGAAGAGCGGGGGTGGCGGTGGAGCGGTTCCTCTCGGGCTTCCCTTACGGGAGCGCCCTCAGAACCTTTCATGCGAACATTGGTCACATCGCAGTCGTTCCTCCTGCTGTGGGCACAAGCGCTCGTGCGCTTCTCCGCACACTCGTGGCTCTCCCTGTGGGAATCGCCTAACTGCCTAAACACTGAAAACCAAAAACCAGAAACAGAAACAGAGAACCGGGAATTCGAGAACAAGAACCCGGAATTCGAGAAAAAGAACCGAAAAAGAGAACCGAAAGCCTGAGACGCAGAACCGAGATCGAAACGCAGAACGGGAAAGATGGGCTCTCCCTTCGGGATTTGCAAATGCTTCAAAACCGATCCTACTAAAATTTTTACAGTGTGTAATAATATTACCCTTTTATACTGTGGAGTTAATCTTGGGACAGGAGGGCGTTGTAAATATCCCTCTTCGGGACACCTCGGTCAGAAGCGGCCTTCTTCATCGCTTCTTTACGGGGCATATCCGCGTTCTCGTAATGGGCGACATGCTCCTCGATACTAAGCTCGCGCCACCAGGCGGAGCTGGCACTTTCGGCCTCTTCCTTGCTTTCGCCCTCGACGACAATTACATATTCGCCTAACGGGGGATGCTCGGCAAGCCATTCGCTGCACTCCTGGATGGTACCGCGTACGAATTCCTCATACCGCTTTGTCAGTTCGCGGGCCAGAGTGATGCGGCGGTTGCCGAAGGCCTCCTCCAAATGCACGAGGGTCTTAGCGACCCGGTGGGGTGACTCATAGAAGAGGAGGGTTCCCGGAACAGAACGAAGAGCTGCAAGTGTAGTCCGGATGTCTTTACGCTCACGGGGCAGAAATCCGGCGAAGGTAAAGGTCGTAGTCGGCAGTCCGGAGGCGATTAAAGCTGATAAAGCTGCGTTCGCTCCGGGGACAGGAATGACTGGTATTCCCTCTTGTATAGCAAGTGCAACGAGCTCGGATCCGGGGTCGGAAATAGCGGGTAATCCGGCATCGCTGACGAGGGCTAAATTTTTACCTTCTATTATATATCGGATTAATTCGGGGCCACTGGCCTCCTTGTTATGCTCATGATAACTGAACAGAAGGGAAGGGGTAATTTCGAAATGGCTCAGCAATTTACGGGTCTGACGTGTATCCTCGGCGGCGATAATATCGCACTCTTTTAACATCCGGATCGCCCGGAACGTCATGTCCTCCAGGTTGCCGATGGGGGTGGCCACCAGATACAGTGAACCGGCGCCTTCGCGCTTAAATCCATCACCATTATTTTGAAAGCTGCTTTGTCTTGTAAATGTCATGATCTACCTTCTTTAGCACCGTAATAAATATCCATGATCTCTTGGCAATACTGATTCTCTTCATTATATACAATCAGCGGCGGTTGTACCCGGACCTCGGGCTTACCGTCACGCGCTGCTTCAATTAACACCATGTTAGCTTCGAGATGGGCACGCGGATGTACAAAGCGGATAATCTTCGGCTCCAGTCTGTATTGGCGCATCAGACTCATAATATCCACCAGCCTTTGAGGTTTATGCACCATGCTCACTTTGCCTCCGGTGCGGACCAGACGGACACATGCCTGAATAACCTCCTCTAAAGTACACCCAATCTCATGGCGTGCCATCGCCTGATGGGTATTCAGCTTAAGATCGCTGCCGTTAAGCGGCATATAGGGCGGATTCACTGTTATCGCATCATATACACCATGTCCTTGCACCGTATGCAGCTCCCGCAGATCCCCTTCGTGAATTACTACCCGCTCCTGAAGTCCGTTCAGTGCAACACTCCGGCGGGCCATGTCCGCAAGGCGTGGTTGAATTTCTATTCCTTCAATCTCTGCGCGTGTACGGGTGGTCAACAGCATCGGAATCACTCCGTTACCGGTACAAAGATCAAGCACACGTCCACGCGGCGGAACACTAGCGAAGCGCGCCAGTAACACAGCATCCATAGAGAAGCTGAATACCTCGTCGCTTTGGATGATTCTTAAATCATGGGTCAACAGATCGTCAATCCGCTCGGATGGAAGTAAAGGTACCGTTACATCGTTTATTGGCTTCATTCATTTATTCTCCTAATCCTAAAACTTATACTTCATTACATTACATGTTGCAACCTACAGACTCTTTTACTTCAAAAAAAACCGTAGGCGAGTTTCTCCTACGGCTGAGTATCCTTATTTATTAAGAAAAGACAGACAGAAGAGACAATCGCCTTCCGTACGCAAATGCCCGAAATACACATTGCAAATATGAAAGCCTTCATGATAGAGCCGGGCCAGATTATCATAACCTTCCCCAACCACTTCACCGATTCTTTCACCGTCGGCCAGAAGAGCTTCTGTATCTGCAGGTACAACTGTGTCCGGGTCCTGCGGATTCGGTGCTTCTCTTTTTAAAATTTTGCGCAGCTGCTCATTCTCAAGCGTGAGCCTTTGATTGGCTTCCATCAGTTCCTTGACGGTTTCTTTCCAATTACCCAGATTGGATCTCATGCTTTCCATCTGAGCTTCCATATCCTGCATGTGTGCAAATATATTTTTCTTTTCCAAGTTTCCACCCCGAAAGTAACCTAATGGTTTACTTGACGACAACATCATCCATTGGAAGTTCTTTAACTTTGCCCACTTCAAACAACTGAACATGAATGGTGCGACTACCAGCATTGATCCCTACAACCTTGCCGTCTCCTAGAGAAGTGATGACCATTTTGCCTACGGCTGGCATCTCTTCTTTCACACTTTCATAATTATCATGTTCAAACTTCAGGCAGCACATCAAACGACCGCAAAGTCCGGAAATCTTCGTAGGGTTCAGTGAAAGATTCTGATCCTTGGCCATCTTAATCGATACCGGCTCAAAATCACCCAACCATGAGGAACAGCACAACACTCGTCCGCACGGTCCCAAACCTCCAAGCATTTTGGCTTCATCACGCACACCAATCTGCCTTAGTTCAATCCTTGTACGGAAAATACTGGCCAAATCCTTAACCAACTCACGGAAATCCACTCTTCCCTCAGCCGTAAAGTAAAAAATAATCTTATTACGGTCAAACGTGAACTCCACATCCACCAGCTTCATCTTAAGTGAATGATCGCGAATTTTATTTAAACAGACCGTAAAAGCGTCTTTTGCGGCTCCTTTGTTCTCTTCCACAATACGTGCATCGGAATCTCCGGCAATACGCATTACTTTCTTCAGCGGAAGAACGACGTCAGACTCCTGAACAATCTTCTTGCCTACAACGACTTTGCCATACTCGACCCCGCGTGCCGTTTCCACGATCACGTGCTGATCCCGTTCAATAGGGAAATCCAGTGGATCGAAGTAATATATTTTACCCGCTTTTTTAAAGCGGACCCCTACTACGCTGTACAAAAATTAACCCCCTTGTATGCCGGTAAAAGGAACCTGAGCTGTTCGCTCTGATGATTGCTTGTCCTTCCTCATCCGATAAACCGTTAACTTTCAGGTTGAAGCGACATCCGGAGGATATATGCTAAAAGCACAAAAAATGATTATGCTTCAACGTTCCAGAGAAATTAAGAACTGTTCCAAACAAAGCTGGGGATTCACATTAAATCGCAGCTTCTTTTTGCTCTCGGCCGCAGCTTCCATATAATTCACCCACTCTGCCTTGTCCCGTAGATCTGCATGCCTGGAAATGAAATCTAACTGATCTATAAAAACAATACTTTCGTGCTTTCGGTGCAGGAAGTAGAGCATATCTTTAAACCAAAGATGAAACATGCTAAACAGGGTATCCAAATGTTCACCAAGCCCGGTCTTAAACACTTTCTGCCCGGCGGTTGCCACCGCAGAGCTTCCTTTGCTCAAAGACTCCTTTGCTAATTGTAACATTAGGTTTCTCATTTCTGCAAACCAATTCTGTTGTAAAATTTCCCTGCAACCTTCGATTCCGGCAGTCAGCGAAACCGCGCACCTAGCAAGCGGAGCTGGAATACCTTCGCTGGCCAAAGCTTGCAGCATGATTTCCGGATGCAAGGGACTAAAAGGGATCCGCTGGGTCCGCGACTGGATTGTTGGCAGCAGGGATCGCCCGTTATCTGCAATTAGAATACCTACAGCCGGTGCAGGCGGCTCTTCCAAGAATTTTAAAAGACTATTGGCGGCTTGCACCGTCATTTTATCTGCTCCATCTATAATATAAACCTTAGGATTAGTGCCCCCGGAGCGGTAAGAGAAGGTCCGCTGAAGATCACGGATCTGGTCAATCTTAATACTCGCTCCATCCGGTGCAAGCAGCTGCAGATCGGGATGATTCCCATGCTCGACCTTCCGGCATTCCAAGCATTCGCCGCAGGCATCATCCTGCGAAGTGGTACAAAAGATGGCCTGGGCGAAAGTTAACGCCGTCTTCATCTGACCGCAGCCTGCCGGCCCGCTGAACAAGTACGCATGACTGACAGATTCGTTCCGGAGAGCATTCTGCAGTAGCCGTTTTGCATTGTCCTGACCGAGTATATCTTGAAAAGGCATAATTTCCTCCCTGAACTGTTAAAAAGAAAGGTTGATCAGCATGCCGCGAATTTCACCGACACGTCCGAGCAAGTCAATACGTCCCTGTTCGCTCTCGAGCAAATCATCTGCTAAAGTTAACAGGGCAGAATCAATCTCTTCTAGTATTTTATATCGCTTACCGCGGCCTCTGCGATCCCAGCCCCGTGTATCCTTCATCGATACTCCCCGTCGTGCAGTCTCTTCCAGGAATCGCCTAATCATCACCTTGTATATCGTCAGCTCACGAACAGTCATCGATTTGGACAACCGGTCGCCCTGCATTTGAATATCCTTGATCTGGCGGGTTAATTCATCCCGTGAAGCTTGTTCCCCCTGCTGATGAAAGACATCAGAGAAGTTCTTCTGCTGAACAGGTTTATTCGACCCTTCTGTGGTTGAAAGATCACTTTTCAGGGGCCTGTAACCCGGATTAATTTTCAAAGCGATCTACCACCTTTACTAAACTAAATTATATGTCGATATTCACAAGACCCGTAGCGGGCAGAAACGGTTGATCATACCGGTAACCGGTGAATGATCACCGTTACTGCCAAAGGAATTAATAATGCTCGAAACGGTCGACGGGAAGCACGAATACCGTTGCTCCACCTACTTGAACCTCTACAGGAAGCGGCAAATAAGAATCAGTAGTACCGCTCATTGGTGTAACCGGGGTTACCAGCTGTTCACGAACCTTACAGCTGTTGCGAATGACAGTTAATACGGATTCTACCTGGGCATCATCGACCCCGATCATAAATGTTGTATTTCCTGCACGCAGGAACCCGCCTGTACTTGCCAGCTTGGTGGCGCGGAAGTTGCTTTTTACGAGTTCGCTTGACAACCGGTTGCTGTCTTTATCCTGGATTATCGCAATGATTAATTTCATCTGCGTTCCCTCCTTACAGAATTGTAGAAACCCGTACTACTACTATATATATTAGACAAAAGTTAATCAAAATCCTTTATATCCGCTCTTCCAGTGCCTTGATGATGTCTCTTTCCACCAAATGGAGCGGACGGTTGGCATCCAGAACGATAATACGTTCCGGATAAGTGGCGGCAACCTGAAGGTAACCTTCTCGTACCTTCCGGTGAAAGGCAATACTCTCTAAATCCAGACGGTTAACCTCGCGTTCATGATTCGCGGCAATCCGGGATAAACCGATCTCCGGTTCGATGTCCAAATAAAAAGTAATATCCGGCATGCGGCTGCCGATGGCAAAGCGGTTGATATTCCATACCTCTTCAATTCCGAGGCCCCGTCCAACTCCCTGATATACGAGGCTGCTGTCGACAAACCGGTCACACAGCACGGTCAGCCCTTCCTTGAGAGCCGGCTCCACACGTTCCGCCAAGTGCTGGCTTCGTGATGCTGCATATAATAAGGCTTCGGTGCGGGCGTCCATCGCAGTGTGGGCAGGATCAAGAATGATAGTACGAATCTTCTCAGCGATTTCAATGCCACCCGGTTCCCGGGTAATCAGATAAGGCATTGATCTGTTCTGTAAATAAGCTGCGAGCCGGCCCAGCACGGTAGTCTTACCGGAGCCGTCTCCACCTTCTAATGTAATAAATAATCCTTCGCGGGCCAATTATGCCTCTCCGCCTTTCTTCATCGGGTACACTTTAATATATTGTAAAGCCGGATCAGCGGTTCCCTGAAACTTGATTTCCGATTGAGCTAAAGCTGTTAACCGTTTTTTGATGGCTGCAGTGATTCTCTCGCCGGGATATAACAGCGGAATTCCTGGCGGATAGGGAATTACCATCTCCGCCGCCACTCTGCCCTCGCTTTCACCCAGCTTAATGCTCTCCTTGTCTTCTTCTGCCACAGGCTTCATTGAGAAGGAGACAGGTGCAGAGAACAGATCCTCCCCCTGATGGCTCCACATCGAAAGCAACTCTGCCTCTGATTCAGAATCAGCGAGGACTTTCTCTTCGCTCTCGCTCGTATATTGCTCAGCGGCCACTGCACAGAGAATACTCTCCCTCTCCTCGGCATCGATATCCTTCAGCGCCTCAAGAAGCCTGAAGGCATCTTCATCCCTTGAGCCCAGGCTGAAGGCCAATACGACGTGCCGGTCGTCACTCATCTCCGGCACGCAGCCCTTTGCTTCGAGCTTCTGCTGGAGCTCGAAGCCGCTCAGGACCCCGGTGCCGTCATAAATGACGACCTTGAAGGGGTCCTGTGCAGTATACGCCGCCTCGCGCAGCGGCGGCGTGCTTCTACCGGCGGCTGCGCTGGCGCCGCCGGCTTGCTGCTGCAGCGGCTCGGGCTGCAGCAGCCGGTAGCGCGGCTGCGAAGCCAGGCCGCGCTTCAGCAGTTCCACGGCGGCGAGCCCCGCCGTGAAGGCCCCGGCCCCCTGGCTGTGCACCAGCCGGCGGGCCAGATCGAGCGAAGCCATCACGGGGTATGATGGGCTGGAGCTCTGCACCATGGCGAGCCGCTGCCGCAGCAGGGCGCGGTCGAGCCGCGGCCCTTGAATATGCAGCATCGCGCCCATGGTGAGCGCAGGCAGCATCTTATGCGTGGACTGCACGACGCCGTCCGCGCCGCAGGAGAGCGCCCCGGCTGGAAGCCCGGGGTGCAGCCCGTAATGCGCCCCGTGGGCCTCATCCACCAGCAGCGGAACCCCGCTGCGGTGACAGGCCTCGGCCAGGGGCGCAAGGTCACTTCCCATGCCGTAGTAATTCGGCATGGTCACCAGCACGGCGGCGGCCTCTGGGTGCGCCGCCAAGGCTGCCTGCACCGTTTCTGCTGACGGTGCAATCGCCAGACCGCGGATGGGATCGAGCTCCGGCTCGAGAAACACCGCGGTCACGCCGGCCAGCATCAGTCCATGAATCACCGATTTATGGACATTCCGCTGAAGAATCAAGGTCATGCCCGGTTCAGGGCATACCGTCAGGATCAATGCCAGATTGCCGGCTGTGCTTCCCCCAACGAGAAAGAAACTTTCATCCGCTCCAAAACATTCCGCTGCAAGCAACTGTGCCTCCCGGATGACACCTTCCGGATGATGGAGATCATCCGTACCGGTAATTTCCGTAACATCTGCTTTCATAACTTCACTTAAAAAACCCGCCCCGGCACCTCCACTGTATGCCTGCCCATTCTTGTGACCCGGCACGTGATAAGATGTATTACCCTTTTCTCTATATTGTTCCAGCATTTCATATAAAGGCGCAGTATCACGCTTTCTCTGATCCATATCTTATTCCTTCCAATGTACAGGCTTCCTTCTATTTTAACGCATATAGACCAATACGCCTATTCCCCTATAGATAACCAACATAAAAAGGCTTCAACCGCCACAACGACGGAGAAGCCATAAATGAAGCAGCCTTTTATACTGTGGCACCGTATACCCACCGCCCGCTTATACTTCTTTCGATGATTTCCCGGCAGTTTACGGATTTACGCATTCTTCTGCAGCCCTATTTTTTTCATCCGGCCGATAAAAAAACGGTATTTCGCATCCTCCGCCTCGGTACGTATCATTTCCCCTTCGCAATCCTCACAAATAAAATGCGAGACAATCACAATGCCTTCCTCTTTAACCTGCCCACAAATGATGCAAGCTTGCCCGTTTTGTTCTTCCATAGCCATCCCACCTTGACTCTTTTAAGAACAGTATGTTACACCTTCTATCATTTTAAACCTTTTCATAGTTTTTTCATATCCTACAGTATCCTATATTATATATATTCCAGTATGGCCTGCTTTGTGTTTTAGTCTTGGTTTAATAAATTGTCCGCTTCTGCCGATAAAAGATACAAGACAACTTGTTAGGAGGTCAGCTTGTTTGTATGGAATCCAACCCCAAGGCTGCAGCTACGTTTTATCAGTACAAATTAATTCAAAAAATTAATATTTCCATTCCGATGCTGCGAGTTTATATGATTCTTCCTCTTATATTCATTATTGCGGAGACTATTTTTCTATCCTGGTTCAGCCTGCTCTATTTTATCTTGGCGGCACCAGTTGTTTTTTGGATTCAATATGTTATTTCACGGTCCGTATTGCTGCTTACAGGCAATCCCATCGCAAAACGCTGGAGGTTATCATTTAAGCTTCCTTGGCTTGGCTATATGCCTGATCAATATATTAACTACCGCTTGTTCCGAAGAATCCAAATGCATAATTTCTGGATTGGCCTCTGTATCTCTGCACTCTTTATTGTTTGGGCTCCGCCCGCTTTTACCGCAGCACTCGCGTTATGCCACTTATGGCTACTGCTACTGCGCGGCTACACCTTAATGAAATTAAATCTGGGACATGAGCAAGGTATGCTGAAATTCAGCCCCACCGATGTATCCTACTATTCCCAATAGTCAATCAACATCTACATACCTCCAGATTTGCACTTAACAAATAAACGCCATCCGAATGGATGGCGTTTATTTTATTTACTTTCGAGCCCCTTAATTGAGGCCTTTTTCTCTTTGGGCACCATTACAATGAAATAGTCATCATGCACAGTGATGTGAACACTCAGCCCATCCTTTTGAAAAACACGGGATGTGCCCTTCTCATCATCCTGTTCACTCCATCCCCAGGCCTCAATCTCCTTGAGATAAGGTTCCGGAATCCCTTGTTTTTCCTTAAGGCCCGGTAAAGAATATCGCACATAATCCATGGCTACATTCGTTGTAGTCCGATCGGGAGAATTCGCTTCTTTGGGTACCGGAAAGCTCTTTTCATTTAACGCCCCTTCAAAAGACTGCCAGGATGGCTCTTTGGTTCCACAACCAGCCAGTAATCCAACTATTATACAAAGAATGAATAGCGTCCATATTCCTGAGGTTCGCTTCATACCTTAAATCCTCCTTACCCCTACCTGCATCTAAAGACACAATAAAATTCAAAATCAGAATTTATCAGTAGTTCATTCGTATTAAGGGTATGCTTAATATTTGCACATTTCTATTATACTTGTATCAAACGCCCTGTCGGTAACAAAAATGTCACCCTGTTTCGCAGATTAAAGTCGTTTTATGATGCTATATTCCTATTTGAAATATCCATAAAAAACAAAAGAACCACTGCTGAGATCAACAGTGGTTCTTCGTTGTTTGGCGGCGTCCTACTCTCCCAGGACCCTTCGGTCCAAGTACCATCGGCGCTGGAGGTCTTAACGGTCGTGTTCGGGATGGGTACGCGTGGAACCCCTCCGCCATCGCCACCAGACATGCGCTTGTGAAACAAGCGCTGGCGCAAGAAATTCGATTCCGCACTATTGTGCGAATGAATTTCATAGCGTGTGCTGCAGGATATTCATCCGTTCTTCTAAAGAACATGCAGCTTCATGAATTGCAGGCTTGATGCCTGNCGCTTGTGAAACAAGCGCTGGCGCAAGAAATTCGATTCCGCACTATTGTGCGAATGAATTTCATAGCGTGTGCTGCAGGATATTCATCCGTTCTTCTAAAGAACATGCAGCTTCATGAATTGCAGGCTTGATGCCTGAAAACTGGATCCGAAACGATCTTTGCGAATTAATATAGGATAAGCCCTCGACCGATTAGTATTGGTCAGCTCCATGCATTGCTGCACTTCCACCTCCAACCTATCTACCTCGTCGTCTTC
>NZ_JBGJZO010000026.1:0-60765 GCF_042610485.1 Paenibacillus oryziterrae
TGCTGGCATAAAAAATGCACCCCTTGGAATTACATCGGATTTACCCAGGGGTTTTTCCAATGTCTATTCTAAGGGGTGCACTTCAGAAGAAGCAGCCGAGTATTTTAATTGAATAGTTTGAATTAAACCGTTGATCTGCGCAGCAGAAGGTAAGAGAGGAGGGAATAGATCAGGCTGAGTCCGAATAATCCGGTGGCTAATTCGACTGAATTAACACCTGAGAACCAGTCCCCTAGATCACTCCAGAGTTTGTAGTAATTAATAAGGACAAGGGTGACCGTTAAGATCAATGGTATAGCTGTTAATAAGGTGAACGTTCCAGCTCTTCCGAACCTCCGGTGAATGCAGGAAATGATAAAGCCAAGGAAAAAGAAGTGAATCAGCAAGGAGAAACTTACCCAGATCTGTGCTATGGCAGAACCGTCACCGATATAAGGCAGATGGAAAAAGTGTACATGCGCTCCCCAGCCTCCGGTGAGCTCACTTTCTACATAACCCAGCACCCAAAGCAGTACAGCGAATACGGCGCTCATAGAGGTAATCGTAGCCAATGTTCCCCAGAAATAATCTTTTCTTCGGACCCCAAAGCCAATTACGAAAGGAAAGCTCTGGATCACACTCATAACCCCAAGAACCAGCATGTAGACATAGATGGAGGCTAAGCCTCCGGTATAAAATTGTTCTTCCTGCATGGTGTACCCTAGAATCCAGTTAATAGCAAAGCTGCTGAGCATAATGATCCACGGTAAAAAAATCCATCCCAATCGGTCTTGAAGCTGCGTCCTCATGACGCCGGCGATCCGGTTCATAGTGTGTTCTCCGCCTTTCTGTCCCATTTTCCGTTCGTCAGGTGTACGATCATCTGCTGCAGCGAAACTGGTGAGAATTCAAGTCCTAATTCGGCTGCTTGCTTGAAGTCTGCGGAAGACATATTTCCCATAATGGTTGCCGAGAGTAGTCCTCCAAGCGGTTCACGGTGGATCACCTGTCTGCCGGATACAAAAGAATCAACTTTCGCAGCTGCTCCTACAACGGTTTGGGCTCTGCCGCGCAGAGTCTCCGCATCTTCATCGATAATCAGCTTGCCCTGGTCAATGACGATTACATGCTCGAGCAGTCTGCTGACCTCGTCAATCAAATGCGTCGATAAAATAATCGTGCGCGGGTTCTCTGCATAATCCTCAAGGAGCCGGTCATAGAACAAGCCCCGGGATACTGCATCTAAGCCTACATACGGCTCATCGAATATTGTAAGCGGCGCCCGGCTGGCGAGGCCGACGACAATTCCGACGGAAGATAACATCCCTCTGGAGAGCTTTTTCATTCTACGGTCTACCGGAAGGCGGAAATCCTGTAGCAGAGACTGGGCGTACGCTTCATCCCAATGGGGAAATAACAGACTTGCTACATTCAATACATCCATGATCCGGAAATTGTCAGGGTACCGCTGGCTTTCCTTGATGAAGCAAATTTGATTGAGCACGCGGTTGTTCTCGTATGGCTCTTCCCCAAACACCTTTAATTGTCCGCTCGACGGAAAGAGCTGGGCCGTAATCATATGCATGATCGATGTTTTACCGGCGCCGTTTCTGCCCAGTAGGCCGTAGATCTGGTTCTGCTCAATCGTAAAACTGACGTTATCCACTGCTTTGAATTTCCCGTAAGTCTTAGTCAAATTGCTGATTTCTACAACTGTACTCATCGCGATTCCCCTCTCCGGATCATTTCCGACAACTGCTCGGTCGTGATGCCGAGCTTATCTGCCTCGCGCACCATGGTTACAATATATTGCTCGTAAAATTGTTCTCTGCGCTTATCCATCAGCTTCTCCTTCACACCTGTTGCCACGAACATACCGATCCCTCTTTTCTTGTACAAAATGCCTTGATCTACAAGGAGGTTAACACCCTTGGCTGCGGTAGCAGGATTGATCTGGTAGAAGGCGGCGAACTGGTTCGTGGAGGGAACCTGCGATTCCTCCGGAAGCACGCCTTCGATAATATCGTTCTCAATCCGTTCGGCGATTTGTACGAATATCGGGCGGTTGTCATCGATTAGCAAAGCCAATATTTTCACCGCCTGTTCATTGGTTAGTTACTTGTGTAATTAACCATACAAGTGAATGACTTGAATGTCAAGCCCAATAAATTTATTGATTGCATATTTTACAGAAGATTTCGATTAGGTTATATTGGGAGGATATGGAAACCGGACTTATCCCGTAAGATCTGAGCGCCGTATCCATGAGTTGTACGTTGAAGGGGGAATAAAGATTGAGTAAATCACTTGTTGTTATAATTACTGTAATACTTACACTGATTTTATTATCCCCGGTTATTTATGCAGAAGATGAAGTGCCGCAGGATATTAGAAGACAGGTAGAGGCAGATTTTGAAAAGTATAAAGGCGCACTGAATGCAGATAGAGAAAATTACGGACTGTCAGAACAGGATACTGCAGTTGGTTCAGTGCTTGGGGAGGGTTATGCCTATTATGTGGTCTCTAAAGCTTTCCTTGATGATAAGAGTGCAGAAATGTTTTCTTTCGCAGGATATATCTTTCCGATAATAGCGGGTTCGAAATCTGCAGGGATTGTAATTGCAGAACAACAAGAGGGGATATGGAAGGTCTCCAGTATTTCAAGCGATCTGACACTCGAACAAGATATTAAGGAGGGGCGGACAAATTTCAAGGATCCCAGCCGTAGTTTTCTCGTGTGTGATGAATCATTTCGCTTAACTGCCCTTACTGATGGTAAAGACAGTTTGGTATCCATCAAGGACAGAATCTATTCGGATTTGAAAAAGAATGAGGTTCATTCGCTCAAGGAGATCGGTATACAAATTAAATCGGAGTACGAGATAAATAAATTACAGAATAGGAACGGTGGATTGATTATAGAGGAAAGAGAATCGAATTCCTTATTAGTCTGGATTCTTATAGGTAGTATAGCTGCTGCCGGATTAGCTTATATTGCATTCAGATTATATAAAGAAAAATAATATTAGCTTGCATTTCTTTCTGCAAAGGAGTATTATCTTATATACAGTGATTATATCGCTGTGATACATAATGTGCGGTCGTGGCGGAATTGGCAGACGCGCACGGTTCAGGTCCGTGTGGTAGCAATATCGTGGAGGTTCGAGTCCTCTCGACCGCATCCTGCTTAACAAAAGAGGTTCCTTGGTTGGCGTAAAGCCGACAAGGAACCTCTTTTGTTGTGTTTAACATTTAAACCTATGCTGCTGATATCCGCATGAGCTTGTTAGTTTCAGCTTTTNCCTGCTTAACAAAAGAGGTTCCTTGGTTGGCGTAAAGCCGACAAGGAACCTCTTTTGTTGTGTTTAACATTTAAACCTATGCTGCTGATATCCGCATGAGCTTGTTAGTTTCAGCTTTTTGTGTCACAAAAGAATACTCTTCCTTGTCTAACTGTAAGTAGACCTAATCTGAGGAGGATAATCATGAAAATTGTAGTTTTCGGCGGAACTGGACTTATCGGAACAAAATTGGTGAACAAGCTGCTTGTTCTTGGCCATGAAGTGGTTGCAGCTTCACCTTCGAGAGGGATTAATGCAGTCACAGGTGTGGGACTGGCTGAAGCGCTCAGCGGAGCTCAGGTGGTTGTTGATGTGACGAATTCGCCTTCGTTTGAGGACAATGATGTTATGGAGTTCTTCACTACATCCACACGAAATCTTCTGGCCGCTGAAGCAGCGGCAGGAGTGGAACACCATATCGCACTTTCAGTTGTTGGCACCGACCGCTTGCTTCAAAGCGGTTATTTCCGGGCGAAGATGGCTCAGGAAGAGCTGATTCAGGAGTCGGGTGTTCCTTATACCATCGTTCGTGCGACACAGTTCTTCGAGTTTGCAGGAGGCATTGCTTATACAGCTACAGAAGGCCAGACCGTACGCCTGCCATCCGCTTGGGTACAGCCAATCCTTGCAGAAGATGTTTCTGCTGCACTGGTTGACTATACACTTGGCGTGCCTGCGAACGGCATATCAGATCTGGCAGGTCCGGAACGTCTGCGCCTTGACGAATTTGTCAGACAATTCTTGAGTGCTAATCAGGATCCACGGCAGGTGATCGCGGATGCGGACACCGGTTATTTCGGTGCAGAGCTGAGCGAAGACTCACTTGTTCCAGTTCAGGGCAACGCCCGCATCGCAACTACCCGTTTTGGAGAGTGGCTCGCCACCTTTGTGACGAAATAAGCCAGGAATAAGGAATAACAGTGACGGTGATCGTTGAATTCGCTGAAACTGAATATTCCAGATAGAGCCGTTATCTTTCCGCCAAGTAGAAATGACTTGGATGGAAGGGATGACGGCTCTTTTTTTGCGTGCGGCGAATGGAGTCTGTTATCGATTCGTATTAGACAGCCTGCTTTATGAACTGCATAAATTCCTGAGTATTCTTAAAGAGCCAACCCGGCTTCAGGGCAGTAAGCTCTTCAATCTGAGTAGTCTCTGCCCACGCGGCGGCTACTACGGGGACCCTGACTTCACGGGATTCAATAATATCGCTTGGCGAATCTCCGACATAGATGCATTCCTCAGGAGCGAGACCCAATTGCCGGAGCACATTCTGTATTCCTTCTACTTTACGGGAGCCTTGGGGCGATCCTGTCTCAATATGATCAAAATAGCTGTGAATCCCAAATGTGGACAGTGTAATGACTGTACCCTGCGCTCCTTTGCCGGTTACGAGAGCCATTTGAATGTTACGGGTTTTGATATAATCGAAGATTTCTGTCATCCCGGCAAAGGGAGCAACGCACATCGTATGCAGATTTTGATAATGTAACAGGTAATTATGCATTCCCTCCTCGCGGTATTCAGGGATTAAGGCTTCCATGATTCCCTCTTCAGAAGGTCCGAAGGTAGCACGGATCTCTTCGTCGGTGAACAATCTGCCGGCTAATGGCTCAATCGATTGTTTCAGTGCAGCAATACAGAGCGGGAGTGTATTTCCAATCGTACCGTCCAAATCGAAGATGATGCATTTCAACATATAAATCTCTCCTTTAGCATTAGTGCAGCCAACTGACACGCTTTAGATAACATATCATTGGCGTTAAAGGGGGCAGGGCCCGCCGGAAGAATTAGCTCTCCAGCCTCCATTCTTAAATGTGGATGAAACCAATCTGTTATGTTCGCTTCACAGGTGATGTCTATGGGCTGTCCGTCATGGTTGTGCAATAGAAGAGGGTCTTCCGCAAACCGGGCAGCCCGTTCTTCCGGGTCTTTCCGTATCCACTGCAGGGTCACTGAATATTCCTCCATCATGCGAAGGATCACGTATGCCTCATCAACGAAGCCGGACACCAGTATTAAGCGCAGGGCAAGCATAGACTTATGAAACTTCGTGATCAGGTACACCGTTACGTGGGACAAAAGATTGTGCGGTTGTTCTTCCATCAGATACTGATCCATCCGACGGGCCCAATCCTCATAAAGCTCCAGTGCTTTGCGATGACAGTAATTCATTTCCGCGGCGATCTCAAGATCGTACATACCCCTCTCCCCCTACTCAGTCTTCCGGTTTTCCGGCAGAACCACTGTAATTTATGAAACGCCTTTCATGTCAAATCTTTTATTTGTTTTTGAAAAAAACTAAGGTTTATGCTTAAATAAATGAATCTCGGTTCGATGTACGTTCTAAAGAGAAGGGTGACATTATGGCGAATATCAAGGATATTGCCAGGTTAGCTGGCGTGTCGGTAACAACAGTGTCCCGGGTTATTAACGGCCATCCTTACGTGAGTTCGGTGAAGAAGGAAGCGGTTAAGAGAGCCATGGAAATGGCTGATTATGAACGTAACATCAACGCGGTTCATTTGAGTAAAGGGAAGACGAATTTGATCGGTGTCGTCGTCCCCTCGATACGTAGGCCTTATTACGGAATGGTCGTAGAAGGAATCGCTGAAGAGGCGATCAAAGATAATTATAAGCTGGTGTTTATCCAGACGGGGTATGAGGTCGAACGGGAGATGGATGCGCTGATGATGCTGAAGCTCAAGCAGATTGACGCGCTGATTATTTGTTCCAAGACTATCAGTTGGGATATCGTTGAGGAGTATGTGCAGTTTGGTCCTATTGTTGTATTGGAAGATGGCCGCGGCCGTAGTGTCTCCTCCATATTCATTGACCATTATCAGAATTTCTCGCAAGCGTTATCCTATCTAAGAAGCAAAGGTCATAATAAAATCGGCTACTGTCTGGCCCGTTCGTCCAGTCCGAACAGCAGACAAAGAGCAGCCGCTTACCATGATTTCTATAGCCGGTTGAACGAAACCTACAATCCGGATTATTTCTTCTATGATTGCGTACATCTGGAAGACGGAGAATGGATTATGCAGCGGATACTTCAGATGCAGAATCCCCCGACTGCGCTACTAGTTACCAGCGATCAAGTGGCGGCGGGTATATTAGCGTTCTGTAAGGATCATAACATCGTTGTTCCGGATCAGTTGGCTATTGTAGGGTTTGATAACCAGCCGATTGCGAAAGTAATGCATATTACGACGTTTGAAATCCCTTTGGTAGAGATCGGAAGAAGAGCCTTTCTACGAGTATTGGAAGGGGATCATACACATGAGGAGATTCCAATTCATTTAATCGAACGTTTAACGGTGTAGAGTCTGTAACGAAGTTATCCGATGTAGCTATTAATCTGTTCCTCCACGGATCTTGGCCCCTGATTCTGGAATGTCGTTTGATTACCGAATCAGGGGAGTTTCCGGTGTCTTTTATATAAAGATTATTTGAATAAAAGAAGGTATACTGTTAATAATCTTTGTCCCCTATCTTTTTAAGAGGAGGCTCTGCCTATGTCAGTAACTATCTATCAACACCTGTATAAGCAATCTTCGATTGGCTTTGCGGAAGTCTCTACGAAAGACGGGTCACTACTTCAAATGAATCCTGCATTTTGCAGAATTCTGGGATATGAAGAATCAGAACTTTTAAATATACGGTACAGTGACATAATATCCCCGGAAGATACGCTGTCAATAGATCATGGATTGATCATGAATGACTTAATGCAATCTCACGAAGAGGCGGTTCATACCGAAAAAAGATTCATTCGCAAGGATGGTAGAGTTATTTGGGTCTCCCTACATATATTTCTCATTCTTGACGAATCTTCTTCTCAGAAGCCGCTCCATTTAATTGTAGAAATGTCCGAAATAACTGATCAGAAACTTGCGGAACAGAAGGTTGAAGAGCATCGTCAATTATTTGAACTGATTACCCGGAACACTCCGGATATGATCTCATTTGGGGATGCAGAAGGTACTCTGCAATATGTGTCTCCATCCGTTGAGGAGATTTTAGGGTATACGCCTCATGAAATGATAGGCAAGAAACGGCCGGAGTTCTATCATCCGGATGATGCCTTTGAAATGAAGAAGCGGGGAACGGATTATTCGGATGGTGATGTATACACACGCCGTGCTAAACATAAGAGTGGGCATTATATATGGATAGAGTCTTCCTTTCAAGTGATCCGCAATAAAGAAGGTGAAGTAGAGCAAGTACTCGCCATTGCCCGCGATATTACGGAACGGAAGAAATATGAAGAAATGCTGGCTAAAGCTCAGAAACTTGCACAGATAGGCTCCTGGGAATGGGATACCGTGAATAAGCGGTTATCGATCTCTAAGGAAATGAGGCAGATATTCGGTATTTCAGCAGCGAATACCAGCTACTCGGCCTATACGCCTGAGCTGCTTCAAGCTTTTATACTGCCAGAGGATCTGGAAGGCGTTCTTCATGTGATCCGCCACTCGCTGGTGAACGGTGTCAATGGACATGTAGTGTTCCGCATCAAGGCAACTGGAGGAACTATTAAGTGTGTACAAGCTTACTGGGAAGCGGTCCGGAATGAAGCAGGACATACCGTACAGATTAGCGGAGTTGTTCAGGACGTGACTGATCAATACCGGATGGAGGAGCAACTACGCGAAAGCGAACGGAAATACCGCTTAATCTCTGAGAATTCACTGGATTTCATTTCCCGTAATGCAGCGGATGAGGATGCCACTTTTCTATACGCTTCACCCATTTGTTACTCTATGTTCGGATATACTCCGGAAGAATTAGTGGGGACTAAAGGAATGGATTATGTGCATCCCGAAGATGCCCCAATCGTGCGTGCGTACTTACAGAGCTCTGCAGATAAACCAAGAGTTGAACCGATTGTGTTCCGATACTTGTGCAAGGATGGCTCCTACGTTTGGGCAGAGTCGACATTACGATATATCTGCACAGGTGATGGCGAGGGGCGGGAGATCATCTGCGTTACCCGTGACATTGCTGAGCGCAAGCAGGTTGAAATGCGGCTCCAGGAGAGCCAGAATCGTTATAAATCACTATTCGAGTTTAATCCTTCCGGGATCAGCGCTATGGATCTAGAGGGGCGCATTCAATCGGTTAACGCGAGTCTCAGGCATTTGACCGGCTATTCTGCTGAGGCTCTGCTGCTGTCCGGTTATGATGAAACCATTTATCCGGAAGTAGTAGAATATGCCAAAGAACGGTTCAAGCAGGCTGCAGGCGGCGCGGCTCAAATCTTCGAGAGCAGTCTGATTCACCGCGATGGCCATTTGGTGGAAGTCAGCGTAATCTATGTTCCGATTATGGTGAACAAAGAGGTTGTAGGCGTCTTTGGCATTATCAGTGATATTACCGAGCGTAAGCGTCATATGGATCAGATCGAGAAGCTAAGCTATGAGCATGCATTAATCCTTAATTCGGTATCCGAAGGCATCTTTGGTATGAATCTGGAAGGTAACACTGTATTTATCAACCCGGCTGCAGAGGTTATGCTGGGTTATGATCCGGGAGAATGGGCAGCAGGCAGCAGACTTCATACCATTCAGCAGACATGGCTGGACAATGACCCGTATTCAGGCGGTGTAAGAGGCTGGGTATCTCCATTCCCGGATTATATCTCTTACGAAGAACGGGAAGGAGTGTTCTGGCGGCAGGACGGTTCAAGCTTTCTTACCCGTTATAGGTTAACCCCTCTATACGACAATGGGGAACGAAAAGGGACGGTAGTTGTCTTCCGAGATATTACCGAAGAGAAGGCCATCGTCCGTGCAAAAGAATCAGCGGAACAGGCAGACAAGGCTAAATCTGAGTTTCTGGCGATTATGAGCCACGAGCTGCGTACTCCGATGAACGGCATCATTGGCATGGCGGATCTGCTTCTTGGAACGGAGCTTAATGAAGAGCAGCGGTATTATACACAGATTATTAATAAAAGCGGAGAAGAGCTTCTTCATATTCTGAATGAAGTGCTGGATTTCAGCAAAATTGAGGCTGGCATGATGACACTCGATATGCAGTTGGTCGATTTAAATGATTTGCTGCGAGGAGTTAACGATATTTTTTATCCGAAGGTGAAAGAGAAAGAAATTACGCTGAGCCTTGAGGTTGATCGGGATCTTCCGGGAGTTATCGTAACGGATGAGGCCAGACTGCGGCAGATCATGGTAAATCTCGTAGGCAATGCGGTGAAATTCACGGAAGAGGGCCAGATCGTGATCACGGTCAAAGCGCTGACACCTCTCCAATCAGAAGAACTTGTCGTGCAATTTACCGTAAAAGATACCGGGATCGGCATTCCTCTTGAGAGCCAAGGCATGCTCTTTCAATCCTTCTCCCAGTTGCACCCATCGATTAATCGTAAGTACGGGGGAACGGGCCTGGGACTTGCCATCAGCAAAAAGTTGGCGGAGCTCTTGGGCGGCACGATTGGTGTTCAAAGCATTGAAGGTGAGGGTTCGGAGTTCTATTTCACCATTCGCGCCTATCTTGCTGAGGAGCACAAATTGGGAATTTATCTGGGGCAAGGGCTGGAAGTCCAAGATGCGAAATCCAGCGTTCCTGCCGAAGAGGTAAGTGTAAATCATTCAGATGATGGAGAATTTGGACCGTTGTCAATCCTCATTGCTGAAGATCATGGGGTTAATCGCCAATTACTGCACGCCTATTTGAAGCGTAGAGGCTATAACGCGGATATGGTGCACAATGGTGAGGAAGCAGTGCAGGCTGTGCTCTCCCGGCCCTATGATCTTGTCTTTATGGATATCCAGATGCCAGTGATGGATGGTATCGAGGCCACAGGTTTAATCAGGGAGAAGCAGGGGGTGTTCCCGGTCATTATAGCGGCTACCGCCTTCGCTCGGAAAGACGATAGGACATTGTGCCTGAAGGCCGGGATGCAGGACTTTATCTCCAAACCGATTCAGGTGAAAGAGCTCGACCGTGTGCTGAAAAAATGGTCGCTTCGCCTTCGGGGATAACCGAATCGGGTGATTCATGCTAATCCTTGGATCGGGCAAAGATGAAATGGATGCTTATCGTGCGTTCAGTTCCTGCAATTCTATCCATGCTGCAATGGAGTCCGAATGGGTGTAAATATATGGTGTGGAAGGCTGAGGGACCGGTATAACTGAATCCGCAGCAATCTGCATAATCTGTTGATCGTTATGTCGTGCAATTTGAAGCTTGCCCCGGACCTCTATCCAGGTATCCGTGGGCAGGCTTATTTGTGTGCCAGGGTCAACTATAATTCCCAGGGGCGTGGCATCGGCAGTGCAGCATTGCACTAGAAACCGGCTCACGGCAAAATTCTCAGCACTGCGTCCCGTTACGTCAGGATATAAAAACCCGGTTACGATAATTTCTTTACCCGCGAAGTTTGATTTATAACGGTCAATCGCTCCGAATATCTCAGCGTACAGCTCAGGATAAACATTGATCACGGGTTGTTTGTATAGAATCCGGGCTAACTCAGCATATTCTTGATCATTTGGACTGGATGACTCGAGGGTTACACCAGGTCGTCCTTCATATGATGTAAAAGTAAACGCGATTCCTTTACGGGCTGCGGCTATACTATCCAATGCACGGTCAGGCAGCAGGAAGCCCAGCAGCAGCGGAAAGAGGAACAAGCTGTACAAGGCCGCAATCCGGAACCCTGATCTGGGAAGCTTGTGCCCGCAATCGCATATGTTGCTGTTACTGCCGAACAAGACCTGAACGGCCAGACTCACAGACATCAGGACCAGAGGAACTGGGCACAAACGGACCCAACGGGCCAGCTTGGGTGCCACGTAATAGTGGAGGGTACCCTGTTGTACAAGATAACCGATATATAAAGCGAAGGTCAGCAGAAGGATTGCCCTGACTCCGTAATGCAGCCGAATGCTCCGCACATCATTCATTTGAAACCCTCCGATGAACTTTTTGGATTTTCCGCATGATTACAGCCAACCAGACATCGCAGTGGCGCCGATAAATACACCCGCAATAATCAGGAAAAAGAGATACAACGCGAACTTGGTTTTGAACAGGGAGAGCAGCATCAGAGCGTTTTTGAAATCGAGCATCGGACCCAGCACCATAAAGGCCAGCAGAGATCCTTCCGGAAAAGTGTGCAGAAAGGTAGAGGCGACAAAGGCATCTGAGGTGGAGCAGAGTGAAAGCACGAACGCAAGCCCCATCATGAACAAATAGGACCCCAGCGGTTGTGACCCAATGGCGGTGAGGCTCTCCCGGACCATAAAGGTCTGAATTCCGGAGGTTAGAAGACAGCCGATGATCAGGTATTTGCCCATTTCAAAAAATTCATCCGAGGTGTGCACCCATACTGCAACCAGCTTTCCTCCCCGCGTCTCCTTGTGCTGAGACTCCCCGGCTTCACGCAGCATGGAGTGGCGCAGTGGTGTCTTCTTCACGGTAGTCCATATGATTATTCCGATAGTACAGGCAACGGCAAACGCCAGCACCATCCGGGCATAGGCTAAATCGGGATGACTGCGGAATGCGGTGATTGTTGCCCCATATACGACGGGATTCAGAATCGGTCCGGATAATATAAACACAATAGCGACATACACGGGCATCCCTTTATGGATCAGCCGGCGGACGAGCGGAATCATCCCACATTCGCAGACGGGAAAAATAATGCCGAGCAGGCAGGCGAAGAGAATCGCCGGTATCGGACGTCGAGGAATCCAGCGCGAAATCACTTCATCCGGAACGAACACCTGAAGTAGTGAAGAGAGCAATGACCCTGCAAGCACAAACGGCAGAGCTTCCAGCAATATGCCCATAAAAGCCGTTTTGAATAAGCCGATATGAGCATTGCCAGGAAGTGATGTAAGTTTCGGAAGCCATAGGTTGCACAGGATAACAAGGAGTGCCGAAGGTAGCAGCAGAGGCAAGATTCTGGAAAGTGAATACGACCTCAAGGCGTGAATAAAGCGGCCCAGCCCGCAGCCAGCTTAACCTCGTCCAGATTGAGTCCAATAAATACCACGTACGGCTGCCCAGGATAATGCGAAGCTTCCCAGGTTGTGCGTTGACCCGCATATTGGACTAACTCAACCGCCTCCTGTCCTGCCAGCCGTACATGCCCTTTAGCCCGCAGCAGACTTTCATCCCACTGCACAAAGAAGTGCTCCAGTTGATCCTTTGTTGGCAGCCCTGTTCCAGGCTGAGGATAAGTTAAGGTAACGGCAGCCACTTGGGAAAAGGAAGCATGCTGTTCTTCAGGCACTTCTTGAACGGCTGCGCTGCTGCGCCCGGAATGTGCCTTTTGCAGCGAGGCGCCTTTAAAGGTAAACGGAGCCCGCTGAGGGGAGAGACTATGATTCTCCCTTGGAGTAATCCCGGCAAGAAGCGGTGCCAGATTGATCTGACTGTAGTGGGTAAATACAATTTCAGCCTCTGTATTATATTTATGGACGACCTTCTCAATCTTCCACAAAGTCTCCGGCTCAACCAGATCACTTTTATTAACAACAATCAAATCGGCAGAAGATATCTGTCTGCGAAGTGTTCGTACCAGCTGTTTATCGGCAGACAAACGGCTGTTGTATTCCAGAATATTTTCAGCGTCGAGGATGGTCATAAGGGATTGCAGCTCCAGCCGCTCCCGCAGATGTGTTCCCTCCAGCATGGATACAATCTCCTCGGGGTCGGCAACACCGGTAAGCTCGATGTATATCGCATCCGGCCGGCGTCCGAGTAGAGTGGATAGGCTGTCTGCCAAATCCTCCTTGCGGTTACAGCATACACATCCATCCAGCAGCTTCTCTACTCGTGTTCCGGTATGCTCCTGCAGGATATATCCATCCACATCGCGTTTCCCCAGCTCGTTCATGATCACGCCGGGATTGAGTCCCCGCGCATAGCTTTCACGCAGAAGAGCCAGCAGCAGAGTTGTTTTTCCGCTTCCCAAGAAACCGCTAAGAATAATTACCGGAGTTCTCATCGTTCACACTCCCCTTCCAACTTGGCATACAGCCATTTCTATTAATTCCATCTATACGTGGTTTGTCCCCTGGAAAGACCAAAATCCATACAAATGAACAGTTTCAAGATCGGAGGTTGACATCAGTGAGGGGTAACATGTAGAATGTGTAAATCGTAATAATTACGAATAAGATATAGGAGATGAATGTGGATGAGAGTAATCGTTACTTTAGCCTGCACGGAAACCGGGGACCGGAATTACACCACAACGAAGAACAAGAAGAACCAGCCGGGACGCATGGAACTGAAGAAGTATAGCCCCCGCTTGAAGAGAATGACGTTGCACCGAGAGACCCGTTAAACATAAAACCATTCTGAAGCCAATAATAATATCAGGAGTTGAATATATGAAAAAAATTCCCGTAACCGTGCTTAGCGGATATCTGGGCTCAGGCAAAACTACTTTGCTTAACCACATTCTGCAGAACCGCGACGGATTAAAGGTCGCCGTGATCGTTAATGACATGAGCGAAGTGAATGTGGATGCCAATCTCGTGAAGTCGGGGAATACCTTGTCCCGTACGGAAGAGAAGCTGGTGGAAATGTCCAATGGGTGTATCTGCTGCACATTGCGTGATGATTTAATCGTTGAAGTGCAGAAGCTGGCAGCGGAGGGACGGTTCGATTATATTCTGATCGAATCCTCAGGTATCAGTGAGCCGGTTCCGGTAGCGCAGACCTTTACGTATGCGAATCCTGAACTGGACATTGATTTATCCATGTTGGCCCAGCTGGACACTATGGTGACTGTTGTAGATGCCAACCGATTCTGGCATGATTTTGCTTCGGGAGACAGCCTTTTGGACCGCAATCAGACAGCGGGAGAAGGAGACTACAGAGATATTGTAGATCTGCTGATTGACCAGATTGAGACCTGTGATGTATTGCTGCTCAATAAATGCGACCTGGTAGAGGAGAAGGCGCTGGACAAGCTGGAAGCGGTGCTGCGTAAGCTGCAGCCAGCAGCGAAGATTATACGGACGGTTAAAGGCGTAGTTGATCCAAAGCTTATTCTCAACACAGGATTATTTGATTTCGATAAGACCAGTATGTCCTCAGGCTGGATAGCGGAGCTGGAGAAAGAAGAGCATTCACCGGAAACGGAGGAGTACGGTATTGGATCATTTGTATTTCGCCGCAGAAGACCGTTTCATCCGCAGAGATTAAGTGATTTCTTTGACCATTGGCCGGAAGCGGTCGTGCGCGCCAAAGGCCTGGTCTGGCTGGCAGCCCGGGGTGATCTGGCAGCGTCATTAAGCCAGGCCGGACCCTCCATTCAGTTCGGCCCCGCGGGGTATTGGCTGGCTTCATTACCACGGGAGCAGCAGCTTGAGGTTCTGGAGAATGAGCCGGATATGAATGAGAAGTGGGATGGACAGTGGGGAGACCGGATGAATGAGGTCGTGTTTATCGGGATTGGAATGGACCGTTCCGGAATAGAGGCAGCACTGGAAGTCTGCCTGCTCACGGATGAGGAAATGATGCAGGACTGGAATGTTTTTGACAATCCGCTTCCCTGGGTGGATGAGGATCAGCTTGAGGAATTGGTGCAATAATGTGCTTTGTCGGTCACATCAATCTTAGTGTGATCTGCTAAACACGTAGATAACGTGTAAGAGAATAAAGGGTAAGGTTTGAGGAACGGCTGAATCTCCACTATTCAAAAGGAGATGAGGCCGTTTCTTCGTTCTATGCTAAAATCCACATGTGGATTATTATAGAATAAATGATATTTTTCCACAGGAATGGGGGATGAGGCTGTGAGGAGGGGAAGAATTGAAGCTGCTGAACGCCATGCGTAATAAACGTTCGTGAGAGGAGCGGGGTCAACTGTACAAGTCTATTGAAGAGATAACATTGAATACCTGGCCTGCAGAGCAAAGTGTTCTTATGGAGGGATGGGTACTGCGTACATCATCCGGTTATACCAAACGGGCCAACTCGGTAAATCCGTTGTATGGAGCACAGGCGTCAATTGACGAGATTGCGGGGAGAATTGAGCGGGCCGAACGATATTATCTGGATGCCGGACTGAAGCCGGTATTCAAAATTACACCTTATGTGCAGCCGATTGAATTGGATGAATTCCTTGCTGACAGGGGTTATGGGATCGTAGAGCCTTCATCTGTAAGGGTGCGTAATCTGGACAACCTGGCAGTTGCGGATCACAGGTATTCCATTACAGTCGGGGATGAGCTGAGCGAAGAGTGGCTGGATGTTTTTGCCGAACTGGGCGGGTTGTCATTGGAACAACAGAATACGCTTCGGAGGATGCTCCAGTCTTCAAATTTGCTTCAAGGATTCGCTATATTGCGTAATGAGGGTGTTCCGGCATCTTGTGGGCTTGGGGTTATCCAGCATGGGTACATAGGGTTATACGATATTATAACGGCTCCCTCACAGCGCCGCCAGGGAATGGCTGAACAGATGCTGTTGGGACTGCTGGGTTGGGGCAAAAACCGCGGGGCGACCGATTCCTTTTTACAGGTGGTTCAGGCTAATCGTGGAGCTTCGGCGTTGTATGACAAGCTGGGCTTTAAGGAAATCTATCAATATTGGTACCGAGTGAAGAATAAGTATGTCTAAATACTGGAACCGGCGGTTTGCAGAGGAAGGTATGATTTGGGGGAGCGAACCCAGCCCTACTGCTTATGAGGCGAGTGACTGGTTCCGGCGGCATAATGTGAGTTCGGTGCTTGTGCTTGGAGCGGGTTATGGCAGGAATACTAAGGTGTTCTCCGGAGAGTTCGACACCTATGGAATTGAATTAAGCCGGGAAGCTCTTGAGATAGCGGGAAAGTGGGACCTGGATACTCGTTTTATTGCAGGGTCGGCTTTGGAATATTGTCCGGGTGTACCGCAGGTGGGGGCAGTGTATTGTTATGATGTGCTGCATCTGTTTCTGGAGCAAGACCGGCACAAGCTTGTGGCGAACTGCCTGAAGCTGTTACAGCCGGGCGGACTGCTGTACTTCACCTGTTTCTCCGATGAGGATTTGAACAATGGCTGTGGTAAAGAGCTGGAACCGGGAACCTTTGAATATAAAAAAGAGAAATTCGCCCACTTTTTCAGTGAGGAAGATTTAAAGGTGCACTTTGCCGGAACGGAAATACTGGAGTCGGGTTCATGTGCAGAGACGTTGCATAGTCCCGAGGGTGGTACCCATCAATACATATTGAGATATCTGATTGCGCGGAAGGCTAAATGAACGGAAAATATACCTTTTATTGAGCCATCACAAGTGAACTTGGCCGCAGGAACAGCAAAAATGCCGCTCATTGAACGCGGCGGCATATTGTTTCCTAATTGGACGATCTACACAAACTTGCCTTGCTCCGGAACAGCGATCTCCTGGAAATTCTTGCACACATGTGCCAGTTGTACCGACAGCTCAGGAGCTTTCATCGGCTGGCCGTGTCCAGTAAGTGCAATCTGGGGATCCAGCAGAGCCAGCTTGCGTACCGACTGCTCAGCTTCTTCCCAGTCTGTTGTGAAATATGTGGGCGGACCGTGAACCTCCTGCTGCTGCATGAGAACAGCAAAAACAGATTCCTGTTTAACCGTTATAAAGGCATCGCCTGCAAGTAGTATTTTGTCGGAAGGCCGGAAAAGTGAGATATGCCCCGGGCTATGTCCAGGCGTATGCACCCATTGCCAGCCCTTTGCACCGGGGACACTTCCATCCTGAGGAAGCGGCTTTATTGCAGATCCCAGATCGATACCTTTGTTCGGATACATGGAGGATACCATAGCCAGAAGCCCTCCGCCTACAGAAGGGTCAGCCTCCGGATAATCTTGCTGTCCATTAAGGTAAGGAAGCTCGAGGGGATGCGCATAGACAGGTACATTCCATTCTTCTACCAGCTCTTTAACAGTACCGATATGATCAAAGTGCCCATGTGTAAGGATAATGGCTGCCGGTGGTTTGCCAAACCGTTCCCGGGCAACATCCCTGATGCTTCTTGCGAACTTGCCAAGTCCCGTGTCCACCAGTATCCAATCAGATGACGGCTCTCCGACATAGGCAATATTTACAAACATCGTACGAAGTCCCGCAACATCTGGAGCAATCTCCCAAAGATCAGTCATACCGGAAGACAGCATATTTGCATGATTCATTGTGTTCCTCCTCTTCATTTCAGCCCGGTAGCGTTATACGGCTTACTTTATCATTTCCTGCCGGAAGGAAAATTAGTGGAGAGCGGCACAATAAATCTGCTTTATCGGTTGTCCGGGTCGCAATCGGCAAATAAGATGCTGGGTGAAATCCGGAAAAACTGCGAAGCTTTGTCCTGAAAGGACAAAGCAGGGAGGTGGCCATAGTGCAGCCATTTGCGGAATGTCCCGGGATGAATGCCAATCCAACGGCTGACATCCGTTACGGACAGATCATAGACCATACAGAGTCCCGTCAAAATTACATTACGTTTAGGTGAATGGGACAGGGCCCTTTTCATAAAGCGGGAAGGATCCGGCTGGCACAGAATAGGACTTTGCCGGATAACCGTTTCATTGAACAGAATATGGGCGGGATAACCGAGCAGGCGGCAGGCTTTATCTATATTATTCCTGGAAGGGATGCGACCCTCGTATACCCAGGCACTAACACTGCGTGATGAAACGGACAAATCTTCGGCAAACTGTGAGAGTTTGATATCTTTAGCCATCAGTATGGCAAGCAGCACCCGATTGCGGATTTGACTGCGCTGGGGACGGCGGAACCGTTTGACACGGACCCCCTGGCCTAGATATTTACGGTTTATCTTGGCCCAAGCCTGTATTTTATGCGGTTCTGGTTGGTTTCTAGGCATATTATCCTCCGATTTTTTAATAAAAATTTTACAATACTTTACCAAGGTGGTGCAATGGATAATCTTGTAACTCGTATGAAGACATCCCGGGCTTCTTTCGGAACGGATAGGGTTATGTTATATTTTAATTTATAAATACACAACAGACAGGGAGCGATTAGTCGCATGATCAAGCATATCGTATTCTTCAAACTGAAGGACCGTTCACCTGAAAGCGTAGCTGCAACCGTGGCCGTTCTGCGGAATATGGAAGGTAAAATTCCTCAGCTGCTTTCGATCGAAGTCGGTACAGATATTATACACTCTGAGCGTTCCTTTGATATTGCATTGGTAACTGAGGTGGCTTCCCTGGAAGATTTGCAGGCTTATCAGGTTCACCCGGCCCATAAAGAGGTTATTGTCCATATTAATGAGGTCAAAGACGTTTCTATTGCTGTCGACTACGAGCTATAGAAGTTTGCACATGGGCTCAAGGATGATTGTTAAACTAACGGGAGAGCGGTGACGGGTATGCGCGAGCTGGAGTATCCGATGGAAGCGTTAACGTATCTGGTTGTTTTTCTTGCTGCCTGTGTCATTATGTTCTTCTGGCTCAAGAAGAGGGGCAAACGCGGGAAATAAGCAGTGCACGCTTTACAGTAAAATAAGATTCTAACCCTTTTGGAGGTAGTGCTGTGTATTATGTGAACCGGAAACAAATCGAACGTATTCTGGACCAAATTCCCGGTATTATTACAGGCCTGCATTCAGCTGCGGGGAATTGGGACGGCGGCACAATAATGGGGCTGGTGCAGGAGCGCAGTCTGCATCTCGCGATAGAAGTTGTCACGGATATCGGCAGCTGTCTAATCGACGGGTTTATTATGCGTGATGCAGGGAGCTATGAGGATATTATTTCGATTATTCATCAGGAAGATGTATTTAACGACAGCGAACTTCTGGATAAATTGATTGAGCTGGTCGCGCTACGCAAGCCGCTGGTTCAAGAATATTACATCTGGGACCGCAGTCAGCTGCATCCATTAACTCTAGCACTTCCGGAGGTTCTGGAGCGCTTTGCAGCTGAAGTCAGGAAATATCTCGATAAGGAACTGGGCACCGGCATACTCCAATAAGTTTTTTTATAAGTTACATAATAGAAGGGAGGTCCTTGAGGTGAAAAAGGGGCAAGAAAACGGTTCGACAAGGCGGATGATTATGAAGCTCCTGAAGACGAAAGGACCGCTCACAATCGGCGCACTTGCAGAAGAACTGGATATTACGGAAATGGGCGTACGGCGCCATGTGCTGCAGCTTGAGCAGGAAGGAATTGCTAAGACCAAAGTCGTACGCCAGGCGATGGGCAGACCCCTGCATGTATATTCACTGACGGACCTGGCTGAGGACTATTTCCCGAAAAATTATCACAACTTGGCACTGGAACTGCTGCGTGAACTGGATCACGGGAGCGGGGTCGAGGCGGTTAATGTACTGTTTGAAGGCCGCCGCCGCCGGATGTTCGCCCAGTATGCGCCCATGATGGAGGATCGTAGCCTGGAGGAACGGGTAGCTGAATTATCTTCGATCCAGAATGCCGGAGGGTATATGGCAGAATGGACCCGGGAAGAAGATGGTTCCTATGAAATAAGAGAGTACAACTGCCCCATCCGGCAGGTGGCTGGACAATACCGTAAGGCTTGTCAATGTGAGCAAAGTTTGTTTGAGGAGCTCCTCGATGCGACGGTATCACGCAGTGAATGTATGGCTGAAGGTGCGAGATGCTGCCGGTATTCGATAGTGCCCAAGTAAAATTTTCACTTGAAACGATCTCCTTTGCTGTCACAGGACGAGGGCTCTCCGCTTATGATAGAAGCAGATATAGGCATTCGCCCGGATGTTCCGGCCTGCAGATGCTGCAAAGTGAATAATAAGGAGAGATGTTAAATGAAAAGCAATAAAAGTTTATTGTGGGGCGTTATCGCTGGAAGCGTTGTAGGTACGGTGACAGCGCTGCTGTTCGCTCCAAAAGCGGGCAAAGAACTCCGTAAGGATATCGCGGATGGAACAGCAGCAACGCTTGAGAAAGTGCAGGAGGTTGCCGGCCAGGCTGGTGACAAAGGCGCAGAGATTATCGATAAGACTAAAGAAGTTGTTATTCAAGTCCGTGAGTGGGGCAAACAGCACCTGGGCTTGGACGAAGAAGAGGTTGTTGAGGTCAGCGGTTTTGCTGTAGCCGAGACAGAAGATGCCGTTTCTGAGTTAGATAATGAAGTTGCCATCGAGCTTGCGGATACTGATCAGGAGATCGCTCCAGCGGCTGTATCGGATATAGAGCTTGAGGAAGTGACTACCGCAGACGTACAAGATGAGTCAGGCAAGATTAATATCGGGTAAGCAGCAGCCAAAGCGTGCAGCAATCGTATTCCTGCCATCCATAATGATGCCTATATAGTACCGCTCTTCGCTTCCGGCGAAGGACGGTACTATTATTTTGCAGAAGACTTGTCTTGAACAAAATGAGAAATAGGAGTATTATCTGCAATTGGGGCACAAAGCCAGGTACACTTTGTTTCCACCTTACATAAGCTACAAAAAACAAGTAGAAGGAAGCGGTGTGTTCGTGCAGCAAGCTATTGCAATACTAGACTCAGGTGTTGGAGGGCTGACTGTTGTCAAAGAAATAATGAGACAGCTCCCGCGGGAGAAGATTATTTATTTTGGAGACACCGCCCGCGCGCCCTACGGACCACGTTCCACCGAGGAAGTAAAAAGGTTCACGGAGCAAATTGTAGATTATCTCATTCAATTCAATCCTAAAATGATAGTTATTGCCTGCAATACGGCAACAGCGGCAGCACTCGACTATATTTCTGCTAAGGTGTCCATCCCGGTGATTGGTGTGATTCACCCCGGTGCACGTGCAGCAATCAGTGCAACTAAAAGCGGACAGGTCGGAGTGATCGGTACTGTCGGAACCATCAACAGCGGAGCTTATACTACCGCACTGCAGCAGTTGTCTCCATTCGTACAGGTCGTCAGTCAGGCGTGTCCTAAGCTTGTCCCGCTAGTAGAGCAAGGCATGTTCCGTTCAGCGGAAAGCTACCAGGTCGTGGAACAATCGCTGGAAGGCATTAAGAATGATAATATTGACACTCTGATTCTTGGATGCACGCATTATCCCTTCCTTATGACCTCAATCGGGCAGGTGATGGGCAACCGCGTGAAGCTGATTAGTTCAGCGGATGAGACGGCAAGAGAAATCAGCACCATATTGTACGATAAAGGAAAACTGGCCAGCGGCAATGATAGTCCGATCCATCAATTCTTTTGCAGCGGGGATGCGGAAATGTTTCAGAAAATCGCGCGCGACTGGCTGGGTGAACAAATCAAACGTACCCCTGTAGTGTGGCAAGTATCGTCGTTATAAGCGAAAATCCGCCAGTTTCAGGTTGGGACAACTCCCTATAGGATCACAAAATAAGAGACTGCCGAACTGTCCTTTTATGGACACCTGGCAGTCTCTTATTTTGTGAAGATACGCTACAGAATCTGCTAAGAGTCGCGCACTCAGCATACACTTAGATAAATAGCCGTTCCTGAGTAATCGCGGCATTTCACAGCTGGGGGGATGAAGGGATGAAGCAGTATATCACAAGCAGGGGAGACACCATCAGCCGCATTGCCGCTTCACATGGTTTGACGCCGGAGCATATCATTCAGGGTAACCCGTGGGTGGTGAAGCAGGCTTATCTATATCCGGGACAAATTCTATTTCTGCCTTCGGCTCCGCGCAGGCGGTATGCCATGCAGGAAGGAGATACACCGGAAGCAGTAGCAGCAATATTCGGAACGGATGTTTCAGAACTGGAGAAACTGAATCCCGGAGTAACTTCGGGCCGTTGTTATCCGGGTAAGATATTGGTGATTCCTGCATCACAACCTGAACGGCTGGTATGCTTGCGGGGGGAATATGGGCCAACTGATGTGGATAAAGATATTCGGATGCTTAAAGAAAAATATCCATGGATTGAGATAAGAACTATCGGCCAAAGTGTACTCGGCAAGCCGTTGCAATTAATCAAGTTCGGCACCGGTTCCCGGCATCTGCATGTGAATGCTGCTCTGCATGCGAATGAATGGCTCACCACCCCCTGCCTGATGGCCTTTATCGAAGATTATGCCGCTGCCTACGCGAAAGGGCGGCCATGGAACGGTCATCACCCGGAGGAATGGTATCGAAATTGGACGATATGGGCTGTACCTATGGCGAATCCGGATGGTGTGGAGCTTGTTCAGGTAGGGGCTCTGCCGGATCATCCTTTTTATGGAGATCTGATCAAGTGGAATGGCGGGCGGAGGGGGTTCCGTCACTGGAAAGCCAACATTCGGGGAGTCGACCTGGGGGACCAATTCCCTGCACATTGGGAAGACGAGAGGGAACGCCGCGGAGTGCCGGGCCCGGCGCCGCGTGATTATGGCGGTACTTACCCGCTCAGCGAGCCGGAAGCGGCTGCACTTGCTGCGCTGGCGGAAGAGATTCCTGGTGATGCTGCTGTTTCACTGCATAGCCAAGGCGCAGAGATCTATTGGAATTACCGCGGTTACGAACCGCCAGAAAGCGCTGACTTAGCCGATAAATTGGCTTCCGCCAGCGGATACCGGGCAGTCAAGCTGACGGGCAGTGATGCCGGATATAAAGATTGGTTTATCATGAAATTCGGCAAACCGGGTTTTACCGTAGAACTGGGCATAGGCAAGAATCCATTGCCACTTGGGGATTTTGAAGATATGGCACTGGATACCGGACTTATACTTGCCTCAATTCTCTCAAGTGTGAAAGAAAATTGAAACAATTTCAGCAATCATGCGTAATATGTATCAGAGGGCATGGCCGCAGTCGTCTCATACACGTCTTTCGCGGCTGTACCCTTTTTACATGATTAAGGGTTACCCTTACTCAAGAAGGAGGGTCACAATGAAACTGAAACGAATCCTATCATTGAAGCAATGGGCCGATATCTTCCGTCACTCATGGCACTACATTCTTTCTCCCCAGGTTGCTGTTGGGGACAAGCTGTTGTTCACCATTCCGGTAATTTTATATTGGGTGTTGCCTGATGTTTTACCGCTCCTTCCCATTGATGATATTGGTGTGACGATGCTGCTCACCGGCTGGTTTGTCTCCAGAATGGAACGTAAATATCCAGTTTTGAAGATCAACAATGGAAGACCGGTCTGAACGTAGTCTGGAGATGCGGGTAGAAATTGAGTAAAAGAGTTGCTTTTCCCGGCCACTTTCCTTTAAAATAAATTATTGAGCTTTTAAATAATAAGTGTCGGGAGATGGACTGGACATGAACGTCAAAATTACCCGCAATGCGGCTAAAGTGATAAAGAAACAAATGGAGCTTGAAGGAAACAGTGAGTTGAAGCTGCGCGTAGCGATTACACATGCTCACGGCGACCACGCCCACTATGGTCTTGATTTGGACACGCCTAAGGAGAACGATGTTGTGGTCTCCACCGATAAGGAAATCGATGTAATCTTGGATCCGAACCAGCCTTTGCTGGACGGCGTGAAGATCGATTATCTGTATTTCCCGCAGGAAGGTTTCGTTATTACTAATCCGTCAAAAGGGAATCACGGCGATCATTAAGCTTACGACCGGAATCCAAGGACATAAAGAAGGGTTGCTCCATGGCTAACGATATAAGAATATGTGACGAATGCAATCATATCAAGATGAAGACTTTCGTGCCGAAGCTGCGCAAGATGGCGCCTGACGCTGAGATCAAGACGGGATGTATCTCGTATTGCGGTCCCTGCGGCAAACGGCCGTTTGTGTATATTAACGGTCGGTATATCAGCGCACCAACTGAGGATGAGGTGCTGAAGAAGGCGGAAGCCTTCGTCAAGCAGCCTGCAGTTCAGTCTCAGCAATAAGATTAGAATAAGCGCTTTGCGGAGATTCGTTCCGCAGGGCGCTTTTTTGAACCTTTTTCTACTTCAATTTACGCAACGCATCATATTTCATAATATCATCCGAGATTTGCAGCCGCTTTAGGCTTTCCTCGTAACCGGACAGGCACTGCTTCGTTTCAACCGGCAGCCCATCGTCTCTGGAATAGCAGACGCCGCTCTCAAATTGCCCGTTCTGGTCAGGAATATAGGTCAGCTCGCTGTCAGAGAAGGACCCTGTACGAAGCGTAACCAGCCGTTGCTTGCCGCTGAACAGGTTGTTGCCCATGTGATAATAACCGTCCGTTATCCCCAGCAAATGAAGCAGTGAGGGAGTGAGGTCCAACTGTCCGGCAGGCATATCGTCTTTGAATCCGGCTGTTTCGCCCGGAAGATGAATGAGCAGCGGCACCTGGTTCATGATCTCATGCATTTCGTAAGCGGACAGGCTTTTGCCAAGAAACTGCTCGTAATAAGCAATATCTGTAATCGAATTATCATGGTCACCGTAGAAAACAAAAATGCTGTTGTCCCACAATCCTTTTTCCTTAAGTCCATCTACCAGTTGCCCTACAGCCTCGTCCGTGTAGTGAATAGCACTGAGATAATCACCGAAGATGGTACCGTCATATTCTCCCGTATCCAGCGACTGTACCGGTTCCGGAAGAGAATAGGGATAATGGCTGGATAGTGTCGTCAGAAACGCGTGAAATGGCGGCTTCAAGCCGTCCATGACGGATAGCGATTGGCGGAAAAAGGATTTGTCTCCGAGCGACCAGCCCAGCGGTTCATCCATTATAAAATTCTTTTTACTGTAAAAGGTGTCATACCCCATCGCCGTATACATCAGCTTCCGGTTCCAAAAGCTGCTCTCGTAGGCGTGGAATGCATTGGTGCTGTAACCCTTGTCTTTCAGTATAGCGGGCAGAACATTAAACTGATGATCAGGATAACGTACAAATACAGAGCCCGAAACCAGAGGATAGAGCGAGCCGTTCGAAGTGAAGTCCGCATCGGAGGTACGCCCCTGCGAGGTCTGATGATAATAATTACTGAAATATAGATTATCCTTGAGGAGTGCATTCAGATTGGGCGTTATCTCCTGGCCGTTGACCGATCGCCCCACCATAAAGTTCATAAAGGCTTCTGCCTGCACAATGATGATATTGCTGCCCTTATACTTACCAAAGGTGTCATTCCGCTCAGCTTGTTCACTTCTGTGCTGGTCAAACCATTGCTCCATAGAGGCTTTCTCCTCGGCCGGTAGACTAGGTTGAGGGCCGAGATGCTCTTTGGAATACTGGTAGGCATCATAGGCATGAAAGCCGATAAGTCCCGTCACGTTGTACATGGCAAGGCTCCACCAGTTGCCGGTGAATAAGTCACGCGCCCAAGTGGTGGCGTAGGAATGGATAGGCCCGAAAGTTAAGACCATCCCGAGCAGCAGTGCGGCGGCGCCGGGTCCGGCTTTTCGCAGCCAGCGTAAGGAAAGATCTCCTCTTGTTCTTGATAAACGGTATGAGCTCGAGGGAGATTTCCCTTGATAAGGACCAGCCGGAATTGATAATTGTGATACTGCGTTCCGGCGCTGTTTTATGAAGCGGATAATTCCATAACACAATAGAATCAGCCAGTCCGCGAACAGCCATAAGTCGCCCGGACGAATCAAGGCAAGTACACTATCGCCGAGCGCATCCATCTGCCCTGCTTGGAACAGAACAGGAATAGTGATGAAATCCTGAAAATAACGGTAGTATAATATATCCGCATAGATTAGTCCTGTCAGCAGCACGTCCAGTGTGATGAGCGCAATGATGCGCCCCCTGCGGGGAAGCCACAGACTCCAGAAGGAGAGCAGCATAAGGGAGCCGATAGAGATCAGCATGTCCATCCGGTTCATGTCGATATTCGGAGCATGAAGTCCGCTGTGGAGCTCAATCAGCTTCATCAGCAACACAGTTATGAGTAAGAAGTATCCGATATAACGTTTCAAGGGCAAACTCCCTTTCTATCCGAAAAATTGGCAAAAAACGGACATCGGCTCCAGGGAGGGAGATGTCCGTTGTGATGTTGCAGTGACGGGCAAATTATTGTTGATTCTGATTTCTTGGAGGCAGCGGGCCTAAGTATTGATAGTATTGACATTCAATACGTCCGTTGTACAGCTTGCGCCGCTTGTCCGATTTCCGGCCAAAATACGTCTCGAATTCCTTGACGGGACTGATGGCGAAGAACGACCAGGTAGGAAGATACAGCATCATCTCTCCGAATTGGCGGGTTAGCTTCTCAACTTCTTTGTCATTGGCCAACCGTTCCCCATAAGGCGGGTTGGTTATAATGCAGCCATATTCGCCCTGAGGTCTCGCTTTGGCGGCTCCAAGGACAGAGAACGTGATCTCTCCGGACAAGCCTGCACTTTTGGCAGCTGCTTCGGCAACTTCAATTGCAGCCGGGTCAATATCGCTGCCGGTCAGTTGGAGCGGATAATCGTCGCGAACGGCATCAAATGCCTCTTCTCTTGCTTCTTCCCATGCTTCACGCGGTATTACCGGCCAATGCTCGGAAGGGAAGGAGCGGCGCAGACCGGGAGCGATATTCCAGGCAATCATCGCAGCCTCGATGAGAAGTGTGCCGGAGCCGCAGCACGGGTCGTAGAGCGGCCGGTGGCCGTTCCAACGGCTCAGCAGGATCAGAGCAGCCGCCATCGTCTCCTTGAGAGGCGCTTCAGTAGCTAATCTGCGGTAGCCGCGTTTATGCAGTGCAGGCCCGGTAGTGTCTAGTGTAATCAGTGCGATATCGTTAAGAAGAATCACTTCGATAACGTAGCGGGGACCGTTCTCCGGGAACCATTCCGTCTGGTAGGATAGCTTCAACTTCTCGACAACCGCTTTTTTAACAATACCCTGGCAGGCAGGAACACTGGTCAGTTGCGATTTGTGGGAGCGTCCCTCTACGGGGAATTCACCGTTCTCCGGAATCCATTCCTCCCATGGCAACGCCTTGACGCCCTCGAACAGCTCGTCAAAGGTTTTGGCGGGGAATTGACCCATTTTTATCAAAACCCGATCCGAGGTGCGCAACCATAAATTGCAGCGGCAGATATCGATATAGTCTCCGCTGAACAGCACCCGGCCGTTCTCAACCGTGGTCTCATAACCCAATTCATTTAATTCTCGTGCTACAACAGCCTCAAGTCCCATAGGGGCTGTAGCGATTAATTGTAACTTACCCATTGATCTCAACTCCGTTTAACTTGTAGATAAATATAGAAAGCCAGTACAATCAAGTATAGGGTAATGCGCTGAACTTCACAATGCACCTTAACCTGAAAAAGGAATATACACATAAAGCCGCCTACGGCGATATCCGAAGGAGACACGATATGCTTAACCAAGAACAATACAGCGAGGAACTTTATACAGAGGATGACCTGCTTCTTCAGGTCAAAGAAACGATAATGGAGAACGGGATGCCGGAGGTTTCGATTGCACCGGGTTATGGCCGTCTGTTGTCGATGCTGGTCAGCCTATCCGGCTCAACTTCGATTTTGGAAATCGGCGCCCTCGGCGGATACAGCGGCATTTGCTTAGCTCGGGGTCTTCTGTCCGGCGGCACATTAACTTCACTCGAGCTGAAATCTGAATACGCTGATATGGCGCACCGGCATTTGGAGCTGGCTGGATTCGGTGACACTGTCGAATACAGAATTGGTCCTGCACTGGACAGCCTCAAAGCTTTGGAAGCCGAAGGCAGAACGTTCGATTTCTTCTTTATTGATGCAGATAAAGAGAACTACCCGAATTATCTGGAGTATGCCATCCGTCTGGCGAATCCGGGAGCCATTATTGCCGGCGACAATATTTTTCTGCGTGGCCGGACTTTAAACACGGAGAAGAATGGCCCAGCCGTCCAGGCCATGCGCAGGTTTAATGAGATGATTGCTAAAGATGAGCGGTTGTCCAGCACACTGCTCCCGGCCTATGATGGCCTTGCATTGGCCAGAGTTAAATAAGAAGCGGCATTCAGCCTGTCTGGCTGGATGCCGTTTTTACAATGTCGGAGGTGTCACTCCACGGATGTTAGACCGTTCTTTCTGTGGTCGGATCATTGAAAGCATCTAGCGGAATAGCTGCTTGGGTGTTTCCTTGTACAGCTTGAGCCGCACCCAGACGGTGTTGATCAGCAGGAATCCGCCGGAGACGATGAACAATCCCTCAATTCCAATGAAGCTGGACATGAAGCCGCCGATTACGGCTCCCAGCATATTTCCGAGCGCCAGTGTACTGCTGTTAAACCCGAAAGCTCGGCTCTCCTTGCCGTCAGGTGTGTATGACCGGATCAGCGCGTTTACACTGGGCAGTAGACCTCCCATAAAGACGCCCATCATAAATCGTACGATAATCAGCTGCCAGACACTGGTGACGAAAGCTTGGGGGATGAGAAACACTGCGGCACCAATCAGGGCGTAAGTCAGAATCCGGTGCGCTCCGATCTTGTCACTTAACCTGCCGAGAACCGGGGAGGCTAACATGTTGGATATCCCGGTAACGGCGCTGACCATTCCCGCCCAAAAGGCGATGTTGACGGCTGTGCCATGCAGCTTCTCCACATAAATCGGCAGTAGGGTCATTGGACTGATCATCGCGAACTGCAGCAGAAAGGTAACACCGAAGAGCGCTGGAAGCTGAGGAATCTTGATCAGTTCTTTAAGACCTTCGTAGACAGAGATCTGCGGGGCTTGAGCGGCTTCACTGCGGCTGAAGTTCTCCTTCACGAGGAATAGCGCCAGCAGCGAGGCGACAAAGAGCAGCGCACCCACCACGTAAAAAATCGGGCGGAAGCCGATCCAGTCCGCCAGAAGTCCGCCAATGAGCGGTCCCAGGATCGTTCCGGCCACGGAACCGGACTGCATGAGACCCATGGCAAAACCCATCCGGGGTTTGGGTGTCGTGCCAGAGACAAGTGCGATGGAGGCCGGGTTAAAACCGGAGATGGTTCCGTTCAGCAGCCGGAGTAATAAGAGATGCAGCGGGGTTTGTGCAAACCCCATCATCATAATGACAATCGCCATGCCGAAGCTTGAACGAAGCAGCATGATCTTTCGTCCATATTTGTCTGCGAGCTTGCCCCAGAGCGGCTGGAACAGGAACGAGGTCATGAAATTGGCGGCAAAGATAAGACCAGCCCATATTCCGATGGCATCTCCCTTCACACCAAGATCTTTAGCCAGATAGAGGGATAAAAAGGGCGTAATCATGGTCATACCGGCATTGACCAGAAATTGTCCGAACCAAAGCACGATGAGGTTGACTTTCCAAGTCTCCCATTTCTTCAAAGTGCTTTCACTTCCTTTCAAATTTGAGAATTCATATTCACGAAAAATTGACATTCTATCAGTATAGCATATTAATAAACGATTTCGTTGCAACTCATAACATTGTAATGTGTCATAGGATTGTCATTGGAGCTGCAAGTGTGATAGTTGTTACTTACTTTTAAAAGGGGCATAATATATATTAAGAAATTAACTAAATTTAATGGAGATCTTATCATGACCTACAACGACAATTTTATCCGCGCCTGCAAAAAGCAAAGGGTGGAGCACGTTCCCGTATGGTACATGCGGCAGGCTGGCCGCTATGATCCCGATTACCGTAAAATCAAGGAGAAGTACTCGCTGCTAGAGATATGCAGGCAGCCGGAGCTAGCTGCAGAGGTTACCATGATGCCCGTCCGTAAGCTGGGTGTGGATGCAGCTATTTTGTATTCTGACATCATGAATCCGGTTGCTTCCATCGGCATTGATTTTGACATTGTTAAAAATATCGGTCCGGTCATACATAATCCGATCCGCTCTGCGGCTGACGTGGAGAGATTAAAGCCGATTGATGTTGAAGGAGATCTCGGACATATCCTGGAGACAATCGCCATGCTGGATAAGGAATTGGACGTTCCTTTGATTACGTTCGCAGGCGCACCTTTCACGATTGCAAGTTACCTGATCGAAGGCCGCCCTTCCAAAGGATACATCCGTACGAAGGAAATGATGTATAGCCAGCCCCGGGTCTGGGAGCAATTAATGGAGAAGCTTGGCGATATGGTTATTGCCTACCTTCGCAGTCATGTTGCGAGTGGCGGCAAGGCATTTCAGCTGTTCGACAGTTGGGTAGGAGCGCTTGCTCCCCGCGATTTTGAAACTTATGTGCTGCCGACAATCACCCGCATCTTCAGCGAGCTTTCGGATCTGGATGTGCCTAAGATTTATTTCCCTGGAGTAAGCTCCGGAGAGCTTCTCCCGTCACTTTCTAACCTGAAGGCTGATGTTATCGGTCTCGACTGGCGTGTCAGTATTCGTGAAGGCCGCCGCAGAACAGGCGGGAATTTTGCTGTGCAAGGCAACCTCGATCCCTATGTGCTGACCGCTCCGATGGATGTGATCAAAGCCCAGGCGAAGTTGATTTTGGATGAAGGGATGCTTGAGCCCGGCTATGTATTTAATCTCGGACACGGTTTATTCCCTGAAGCTTCACTTGATAAACTTCGCGAGCTGACCGAATATATTCACGAATATTCACATGAACATTTTATAGAATCAGTAAAAGCACCTTCCTGACATACTACTAATCGTAAAAGGGGATGGAATTGTTGACAACAAAAATCGGCGTTCTTGTTATGTCCTACGGCACTCCTGAAAGCATGGAAGATGTTGAAGCTTATTATACACATATCCGGCGAGGCAATCCGCCGTCTGCAGAACAGCTTAAAGAATTGAAAGACCGCTATGAAGCTATTGTTGGCGGTGTGTTCCCGCTTCGCGAGAATACGGACCGCCAGGTTGAGGCGCTGGAAGCTGCCCTCAATAGCAGCAATGATGATGCTGAAGTGAAGTATGTCTGTTACCAGGGCCTTAAGCATGCCAAGCCGTTTATTGAGGACGGAGTTGAAGCGATGGTCCGTGACGGCATCACAGAAGCAGTCGGAATTGTGCTGGCTCCGCATTATTCTGTGATGAGTGTAGGCACATATATTAAACGCGCACAAGCCAAAGCGGAAGTCAGTGGAATTACCATGGCTTTTGTAGAGAGCTATCATCTGCATCCGGAACTGATTGATGTACTCACCCGCAGAGTTTCAGCACGTCTTGATCAGTTTGAGGAGGCTGGAGCCAAACGCGATGCGGTTCGCGTTCTGTTCAGTGCACACAGCCTGCCGGAACGGATTCTGTCCATGGGCGACCCGTACCGCGATCAACTGCTTGAGACCTCAGCGGCTGTTGCCAAACAGGCCGGTGTTGCTTCCTGGCAGTTCACCTGGCAGAGCGCGGGCCGTACCGCCGAGCCGTGGCTTGGACCGGATATTCTTGATACGCTCCGCGAGCTTAGCAAGGAACAGGTCGAAGATGTGCTTGTAGCCCCGGTCGGGTTCGTATCCGATCATCTCGAAGTTCTATATGATCTGGATATTGAAGCTCAGGCGATTGCCGGTGAACTGGATATGCGTCTCATGCGGATTGAATCGCTGAACAGCGATCCGGCGTACATGTCTGTTCTCAGCGACGTGGTGCGCAGCCGGTTCAAGCAAATGAAGGTGGATTCCCTATGACAGATTTGCCTTCCCGTAAAATTGTAATCATAGGCGGAGGCTTAAGCGGACTCAGTGCCGCCTTTTATATCCGTAAATTCTATAAAGAGGCCGGCGTAAAGCCGGAGATTACAGTGCTTGAGAAAGATAAAGTGCTTGGTGGTAAAATTGAAACCTTGCACCGTGACGGTTTCGTCATCGAGAAGGGACCGGATTCGTTTCTGGCTCGTAAAACTGCCATGATCGATTTGGCTAAGGAATTAGAACTGGACCATGAACTGGTCACTACCAATCCCGAGGCCAAGAAGACGTATATTCTCCAGCGCGGTAAGCTCCATCCTATGCCAGCCGGACTAGTTCTGGGTATACCAACGGAAATCGGTCCTTTCATGAAAAGCGGACTGGTCTCTTTTCAGGGTAAAATGCGTGCTATGATGGACTTCATACTGCCTCCCCGCAGAAGCAAGACAGATGAAGCGCTGGGGGATTTAATTGAACGCCGTCTGGGCACAGAGGTGCTCGAGAACATGACGGAACCGCTTCTTGCAGGCATCTATGCCGGTGATATGCACAAGATCAGCCTTCAGGCCACCTTCCCTCAGTTTGGTGAGGTGGAGCGCAGCTATGGCAGTCTCATCCGTGGAATGACGACCGGGCGCAAGCCGGTAGAAACCCATACCGGAACGAAGAAAAGTGCCTTTCTGACCTTCCGTCAGGGGTTACAAAGTCTTGTTCATGCACTGATTCACGATCTGCAGGATGTTAATCTGCAAGCCGGAACCGCGGCAGCGGAGATCATTGTACACGCTGGAGATCAGGATAAACCCCGTTACGAAGTACGGCTGGAGAACGGCGAAAGTCTTCCCGCAGATGATATTATTATCACGGTTCAGAATTTCGCCGCAGCGGGTCTGCTTCGTCCGCATGTGGACGTATCTCCGCTCGATGCCGTGAATTATGTTTCCGTTGCCAACGTGGTGATGGCATTCTCCAAGAAGGATATCGCAACGGAATATGACGGCTCCGGCTTTCTGGTTCCCCGTAAAGAAGGCCGCAATATAACCGCCTGCACCTGGACCTCAACCAAATGGCTGCATACCAGCCCTGATGATAAGGTGCTTCTGCGGTTTTATGTCGGTCGTGCCGGGGATGAACAGAATGTAGAGCTTCCGGACGAAGCGCTGGAAGAACTCGTGCGCAAGGATGTGCGTGAGGTTATGGGAATTACAGCCGAGCCGCTGTTTACGGAAATAACCCGGCTTATGCACTCCATGCCGCAGTATCCGGTCGGCCATCCTGACAATATTGCCCGGCTGCGGGCGGAGTTGGATTCCAAGCTTCCCGGTGTGTATGCGTTTGGCGCAGGTTATGACGGTATTGGTATGCCCGACTGCATTAAATTCGCGAAGCTGACAGCAGAACTTGCAGCCGGGAGATTATCTGCCGTATAGTAACGAAGCGTTATACCAGAGTATGAATAACGGTGAAGCACGGATTCAATCTGCTTCACCGTTTTGTTTTAATGTATCTATTGGCATCTCGTCGGGGTGCCTGCCTGTTTGGAGTGTGATACAGCTGATATGCTATAATAAAACCAATTTAACGGCAAAGGAGTTTACTTCAACCCCATGTACCCGCCGAGATCAAAGAAAAAAAGGCAGAAAAAAGACGCCGGCGGACGCCGCCGCAAAGTGGCTTGGGGCTGGATTAACGCAGTCCTGATCCTACTGATTACCGCGATGCTGGCTTATTATTTCATTGAACAAAAGGGAAGTGGAACCGCTCCGCCTTCCACGGCCGAAAACGTTGAAACACCAGCCCCGGATGACAATCCTGCAGCAACGCCGGACACTACGGGAGAACTGTCTCCGGCAGAGCCTGATGCCAGCCCATCTGCAGATCCGCAGGGAACGACGAATGAACTGCCTGAACAATCGGATTCTCCGGGAATGATTGATGATAATTCAGGCACAGAACAGCCCGATGAGACCCCTTCCGGCAATACCGTGAAACTAAGCTTTGGCGGTGATGTGATTTTTGCAGGCAAGGTTGGTGAATTACTGGAGAAGCAGGGGTATGATTATCCCTACGCCCAGCTCGACGGCTTATTTACACGAGATGACCTCTCCGTGATTAATCTGGAGACCTCGGTAACGGAACGTGGTACGAGTGCGGATAAGCAGTTTGTGTTCAAATCCTCTCCGGAAGCGCTGGATTCCATGAAAGCCGCAGGGATGGACGCAGTAAATCTGGCTAATAATCACACGCTGGACCAAGGTGTGCAGGGACTTCGGGATACGCTTGAACATCTAGACGACAGAGGAATATCTCATGTCGGCGCAGGGCTTAATGAAGCATCCGCTTATGCCCCGCAGTATTTCGAGCGTAAGGGCATAACGATTGCTCTGCTGGGCTTCACCCGGGTAGTTCCGGAGGCATCATGGAGAGCAGGGAAGAATAGTCCGGGATTAGCGGCGGTATATGACAGTGAGGCGGGTCTCAAGGCCATAGCCGAAGCACGTACCAAAGCAGATATCGTCGTCGTTATCGTCCATTGGGGCATTGAAAGAGCACATGAGCCAAATGATATTCAGCAATCGCTGGGCCGCAGCTTTATTGATGCCGGAGCTGACCTAGTCATTGGCGGACATCCTCATGTCCTTCAAGGAATTGAGCCTTATAAAGGCAAGTGGATCGCCTATAGTACCGGAAATTTTATTTTTACCAAATCCAAAGCACCGGATACTTGGGATACGGCTGTATTTCAGGCAGAATGTAACGCAGAGGGGCAATGCTCACTGGAATTGAAGCCGTTACATGCCGAACTCGGTCAGCCGGTTCCCATGAAGCCTGAAGATGGGCAGAAGCTGCTGGATAAGGTTGAATCCCTTTCCGGAGGTCGTATCAGCATCGGCAGCAACGGTAAAGTGTCCGGGCTCCGCTAGTTCAGGTCAATAAGGAGGGCTCTTCTTATGCTCAAAAATTTGTGTGTTGCCCACCGGGGATTTTCCGGTAAGGCTCCGGAGAATACGTTGGCAGCTGTCAGAATGGCGCTGGCCTTGCCCTTTGTCCGCTGGATGGAGATTGATGTTCAGCTCAGTAAAGACGGAGTGCCAGTTGTCATCCATGATTTCAGTCTGGACCGGACCACCAACGGACACGGCAAGGTCAAAGATATGGAATGGGCACAAATGAAACGGCTGGATGCCGGGAGCTGGAAAGGCAGGGCGTTTAAAGGTGAGAAAGTGCCATCTCTGGAAGAGGTACTGGATTTGGCAAAAGGACGCTTGCATCTCAACATCGAGCTGAAGACGGTAAAGAACATGTATCCCGGAATCGAAAAAGCAGTAATTGATCTGATTAATGCCAAAGGCATGCAGGATGAGGTGGTGCTTACCTCTTTTGATGCCGGAGTCCTTCAGACCGTCAAAAAGCTGGATCCTGTGATCCGAACGGGGCTCATCTATGATTCCAGATTGGGAGATCCCGCGAGACAGGTACAAGAACTGGACTGTACTTTTCTGTCCATCAGTTTTACGCGGTTAAATCCGGGTCTGGCCAAGCTGCTTACGGAGCAGGGTGTGAAAGTCATGGCTTGGACGGTGGATAAAGCAAGGGAGATGCGTCGCCTTGCAGACATGCATTCTGATATAATGATCTGTACGAACCGCCCGGACATATGGGGCGATACGTTTCTGGAAGTATAACTACAAATCGACGGGAAAGTGAGCTGAAGTCTGATGTGCGCTGATGTAAATAACCTGTATTGCGTTGGACGTAACTACAAATTGCATGCGGAGGAACTGGGGAACAAAGTCCCTGTGGAACCTCTCATTTTCATGAAGCCCTCACATGCGGCTGTTTCCCTCGACAAGGCTATCATTCAGCTTCCTAAAGATGCTGGACAGGTTCACTATGAAGGCGAGCTGGTGCTGCGCATTGCCCGTGATTATGTCCCGGGGATGAGCGTTGAAGAGCTGGTGGATGTGATGGCACTTGGCCTGGATTTCACGCTGCGCGATGTGCATAATGATCTGCAGAAGAAAGGGCTGCCATGGACTGCGGCTAAAGGCTTTAAGAATGCGGCTCCGATCACACCATATATCGCTTTTCCAGAGCGCGAAGAACTGGAAGGAACGGATTTCACCGTTGTCAAGAATGGTGTAGAGGTCCAGCGCGGCAACGTGAAGAATATGATATTCTCACTGCAGACCATTATTGATTTTATCGCTGCCCGGTACGGGCTTGGCAAGGGTGATGTTATATTTACCGGGACCCCTCAAGGGGTGGGGCCTACCGTTACAGGTGATTCGTTCGAGTTGTATTGGGGCGACCAGTTGATGGGAACCTGTCTGATCGGCTAGTCCTAATGATTACAGACGACGGCTGCTTTATCATGAAGGACGGCGCAACTGTTTCTTCCTAGGAGATGAAGGTATGCTATGGGTTATCGGCGCCATCGGCGCCCTTTTGCTAGCCGGTGCGGCCTATATTAATCAATCGTTGAGCTTCTCCGGCATGCTTGCAGCGGCAGTGATGGGAACGATTTATTTTGGAGCTGGAAATGCGTTCTGGTTCGGTATCCTGCTGGTCTTTTTTATCTCCTCCAGCTCACTGACGCAACTTCATCACGAGGATAAAGCAGAGCTGGAATTGAATTATGATAAGACAGGTCGCCGCGATGCCGGGCAGGTCTTCGCTAACGGAGGCCTCGGCATGCTGGTGGTTCTGTTCAATGCACTTTATCCGCTGGAACTGTGGTCTTATCTGTTCATTGGAGTGATGGCTACCGTCACTTCGGATACGTGGGCAACCGAGATTGGAACCTTAAGCCAAAAGGCACCGAGATCTGTTCTAACCGGTAAGGTACTCCCCACAGGCGCTTCCGGCGGTGTATCCTTGCCGGGTACGCTAGCCGCAGCGGCAGGCGGCGTGCTCATCGGTGCGGCTTCTTGGCTGCTGCAGCTTGTGTCAGGGATGGAAGAACAGTCTGCTGTTCTGATTATTTTAGCGGGACTCATGGGAGGCTTGGCAGGTGCTTTTGCCGACTCCATACTCGGCGCAACAGTCCAGCGAATGAACCGCTGTACCATCTGTGGACGGGAAGTCGAGGCCAGCAGCCACTGCGGTGTGCCTACAGTGCATGCCCGTGGGTGGCGGTGGATGAACAATGACGCCGTAAATTTTATAAGTTCCTTATTCGGCGGAGTCGTTGCTGTACTGATCGGCCTGTTGGGGTGAACTGATTAAGTTCTGATTACACCCGAATACAGAAGGGTATCGGTGTTTATTAAATATCAGCCAATCTATTGTGATGGCATAGTAAGGAGGTGAACCGATGAGCAGCGTGTCCAAGGACAAGCATACGGCGATTCTGGATGCCGCATATGAGCTCTTCGGTTCAAGCGGATTCTACGAGACGAAGATGTCTGCAGTCGCTTATCAGGCCGGAATTGCCAAAGGGACGGTATATCTATATTTTAAAAGCAAGGAAGAATTATTTATGGCGGTAACACGCCGTGACTGCGAGGGGTTTCTTCAGGGGCTGGCAGAAAGACTGCATCAGCAGGACGATCTGGACGGCAAGCTTAAAGTCATCGCAGAGCATCATCTAAGCTACTATTATGAGCGTAAGCAGCATACGAAGTTATTTTTTATGGCTCCTACCAATAATCCGGAGCTGATCGCGTATATGGCCTTTTTTATGGAACAATACATGATGATGGTAGTGAAGGTGCTTGTGGAAGAAAGAGCCGTCGAACCGGAGCTGATGGCCCAGTCCTATATCGGAATGCTGGATCGCCTCAAGATGGATATCTTATTTGATCCGGATTTCAAGGAAGAGGATGCCAGAACGAGGGCTGTGTTTGCTGCAAGCCTCTTCAGCAGAGGGGCCATAGAGAAGCTTCATCCGCCCGGTGCAGGGCACAAGTGCTGATTGAATGAATGAGAAGAAATAAACAGTAAACGAGGATCAAGTATGAATATTATGACCGTGGAACACCTCTCCAAAAGCTATGGGGAGAAAATACTGTTTCGGGATGCCTCATTCGGAATGGATGATCGTGACAAGATTGGCATTATCGGAGTAAACGGAACCGGAAAATCGACCTTTCTGCGGATAATCGCCGGGCTGGAGACCCCCGATGAGGGGCAAGTTTCTATAGGGAATAATGTGCGGGTTCAATACCTGGCACAGAATCCGCCATTTGATCCGGAGAACACCGTACTGAAGCAGGTTTTTGCCGGGGAGGCACCTGAGCTGCGCAGCACCCGTGAATACATAGAAACTATGGCGCAGCTGGAAAATAACCCGGGCAATAAGGAACTGGAAGCCAAACTGGTAACTTTGGGCCATGAGATCGATGCACTCGGCACATGGCAACTTGAAAGTGAAGCTAAAAGTGTGCTGTCCAAGCTGGGTATCGAACAATTCGATGCTCTGATGGATACTCTCTCCGGTGGCCAACGCAAGCGGGTTGCCTTGGCGGCTGCGCTGATCACCCCCTCCGAGCTGCTGATTCTGGATGAGCCTACCAATCACATTGATACAGACTCTGTGGCTTGGCTGGAACAGTACTTACAGAAGCGTCGCGGTGCTTTGCTCATGATTACCCATGACCGTTACTTTTTGGACCGGGTTGCTGATGTAATGCTCGAGCTGGACGGAGGGAACCTCTTCCGGTATGAAGCGAATTATTCCCGTTTTCTGGAGCTGAAGGCGGATCGCGAGGAGCGTGAGGCTTCAGCCGAGCAGAAGCGCAAAAACCTACTAAGAACAGAACTCGCCTGGATTCGCAGGGGAGCTAAAGCCCGGACGACGAAACAGAAGGCTCGAATCGACCGGTTTGAGAAATTGAAAGAGAGCGGACCTTCCGCAGTTGGCGGTTCAATGGATATATCGGTAACTTCTACGCGCCTCGGCCGTAAAATTATTGAACTTCACGGTCTGTCCAAATCCATGGATGGACGTAACTTGATAAAGGACTTAACCTATATTGCCGTTCCTGAGGACCGAGTAGGTATCGTAGGACCTAACGGCAGCGGCAAATCCACACTGCTTAATCTGATCAGCGGGCTTCTTGCGCCGGACAGCGGCGAGGTTCAGGTCGGAGCAACGGTGAAGCTGGGTTACTTCACGCAAGAGCATCAGGATATGGATGAGACGATGCGTGTGATTGAATACGTGAAGGAAGAAGCAGAGGTTATTCGTACCGCGGACGGCAGCACGATCTCGGCCGGTCAAATGCTGGAAAGGTTTCTATTCCCTCCAGTCATGCAGTGGACGCCAATCGCCAAGCTTTCCGGGGGCGAAAAGAGACGTCTGTACCTGCTGCGTGTGCTCATGAGCGCACCTAACGTGCTGCTGTTGGATGAGCCTACAAATGATCTGGATATCAGCACTTTGGCAGTACTTGAAGATTATCTGGAAGAGTTCCCGGGCGTAGTCTTCACGGTTTCTCATGACCGCTTTTTCCTTGACCGTACCGTTGATAAAATTCTTGCCTTCGAAGAGGGGGGAATCCGTCTTCACGTGGGCAACTACAGCGAATACGAGGAATGGATGGCACAGAATGTTGCGTCCCGTTCACAGTCGGGTAAGGATGAAGGAGCAATGAAGCGGAGCAGTGCGGGTACATCGGGCCAAGAGATTACCGCCGCCCCTCCTGTCAGAGAGAAACTCAAATTCAGCTTCAAGGAGCAACGTGAGTTCGAAGGTATTGATGAGCAGATCGAGCTCGCGGAGAAGGCTTTGGTTGACATTGCTGCACAAATGGAGGCGGCCTTCGCTGACTCAGGGAAGCTCCAGGAACTGGTGGCTAAGCAACGTGAGGCAGAAGCCCATCTGGAGCATCTGATGGAACGCTGGACGTATCTGAATGAACTGGCAGAGAAAATTGCAGGCAAAGCCTGATTTCATCATCTTGAATCCGAACCAGCACCCGCTATCCGGGGGCTGGTTTTTTGCATTTCTGACATCGTTAAAATTTCCCTTTATTAGAAACATAATGATTCTTTGCGCGTCATTACTACCATACAGTGAAAAGGGGTGTTTTAATGAAAAAGTTCATCATCGGTCTAATTTGCGGAGTAGTAATAACCTGCTCATCCGCTGCTTTTGCTTCAGGCTCCATTCAAGCAGTCTTGTTTCCGGCGGTCTTTCAAATCAACGAGCACACTGTTCCGCTAAGCAAGGATTATAAGGTTGTAAGTCTGGATGGGCATGCGTATGTTCCCGTGCGTTTTGTGGCTGAACATCTAGGGGCGGTCATTGGATACGATCCGGAACTCCAGAGTATTCAGATTAAGAATGGAGCCCTGAACTTAACTGACCCTGATTACACCGGGATAAGCGTAGGAAATCTAGTCCTAACCAAGTCGGGGAGCGGTACGAATGTAACAGGTCAATTGAGGCTCGAAGGGGTTGGTAATACTCAGAATAAGATTACTGCTACCGTGTCCTTCTATAATGACAACAGTCAGAAGATCGGGAGCGTCACAATAAACGGGAATGCTTTCGGGGTCGATGCAAAGACGTTTAATTCATATGGAACAGGAGATTTCAGAGCTTATTCTGCAGTTAATCTACATATCGATGCAGTGAATAACAAGCCTATACTAAAGGCCCTTCCCATTGTGTATGAGAATGCCAAATACAAGTTTACACTCGAGCTGCCTAGAAGCTGGGAGGGGAAATATGAAGTGACTGAACAATCGAACCCGGACAGAGGAACAGAAAGCTACAGTTTTATCAACACTTCCAATAAAGCAGAGTATGGTGGTTATCTCTTCGGGATCACGGTTATGGATATTAAAAAGTGGAATGAAATGGCCCAGACAGCTATGGAAGTAGCGCCGATTTGGAAGGTAGGAGAGAAGGGAGGCAAGGCATTTATTTTAATTCCGGCAGGTGATGTACAGTACAATCCGAACGATTCCCAATTGACAGAGGATTACATGTCGATGAGTAAATACATCAATTCCATTCGGACTACGTTTAAGGTTAAATGAAATAACGTGTTTATCGAAAAAAAAAGATGGCGGCCACTTTCAGCCGCCATCTATGGCAATCATCTGCACCACGGGTCTGGAATCCCCGGGTAACACCGCCTCATCCGCATTCATCTGAGACGATCCGTCACCGTCAAGAAAGATCCCTTCCCGTCCATCACCGGGAACCGTCTCCAGAATGGCAGTCCGGAATTCGGCTGCCGTACAAAGGGTTGGGGTGACAATCAGCCACACATCTCCGGCATTGTTATAGATCAACCCCGAGCGCATCCGCCGCTCGTCTGCGAACGGTAGATGTTCCTGCGTTGCCTGCTCCAGCCAGGCCGCCTCATCAGCCAAATTCATGCTGATGCCGCCTTGAGCGAAATAATGGTTCCGGTCACTGACGGCAATCTCATCTCCGGACGAAACAACCTGAACTGAGAATTGACGTTCCTTACCGTCCCATACCAATGTACCGCGCGGGTATTTAGCGTTGAACCAGCCGGAGCCGTAAGCATTCCGTACTCCGCTTACTGGGACGTCATTCATGATGGCAATGGACAGAAGGTCATTGCGATAGAAGAACCCACCATTAATGCCGTATGCCGCAATCGGCCGTAAAGGGCTTCCCGCAGCCCTTAGCACAATGTTATCCGGATTTACGGCCATCATACATAACTCGGTTTGTCCGGAACTGATTGCTTCGCGATAGGAGTAGAGATGAGGGAGGCCGTGGAAGGCCTCCCTATTTGGTCTGTAGCTTTGGAGTGACCAACCGGCTACAGCTGCTATGACAAGCAGCAACAGACTAATCAAGAGGAGGATTCTTCGGCTGCTGCTCCATAACTCTCTTGCTCTACGGGCGTTCTCAGTTAGCGCCGACATAAGCAGCAAGCAGCTTGGTTGTATTCAGTACAGCCTGTTTATGTGTGCGTTCCATCGAGTGGGAGGCATGGACACCAGGACCGATTAGAGCCGCTTTGATGTTGTTCCCGGCGCGCAGAGCGGCAGAAGCATCTGAGCCGTAATTCGGATATACGTCCACTGCAAACGGGATAGCCAGGGCATTTGAAAGCTCAATCAGGCGGCTGGTCATTGCATAATCATAAGGGCCGGAGGAATCTTTGGCACAGATCGAGACATCCGTCTCCTTGCAGTTCAGATCATCTCCAATGACGCCCATATCCACAGCGATCAGCTCGTTGATCTCACCGGGAATCCAAGCCGCGCCATGACCGACCTCTTCGTAGTTAGAGATCAGCAGAGACAAATTGTGCAGCGGCTTCCAGCCCTCGCGTTTCATGCTTTCCAGCAGACCGAGGAGCGCAGCTACGCTCGCTTTATCATCAATATGACGTGATTTGATGTATCCGCTTGGTGTTACGACTGCACGGGAATCAAAGGAGATGAAATCGCCAACGGCGATGCCAAGCTTGCGCACCTCATCCTTGTCCGATACCAGCTCATCGATACGTACTTCCATATTTTCCTCAGCGCGTTTAATATCACGGGCTTCAGCCGAATACGCATGTGCGGATGGATTAACCGACAGGATCGTTCCTGTATACGTTTGACCGCTGCGGGTATGAATGACACAGTATTCGTTCTCGATGCTGTTCATGGTGAAGCCGCCTACGGAGGTGATGCGCAGCTTGCCGTTTGGTTTAATCGCCCGGACCATGGCTCCCAGCGTATCTACATGCGCGCTAAGTCCAACCGTACGTGAAGGATCAAGACCTGCAACAGACAGGACAACTCCGCCTTTTTCATTCCAGGTTAATGGTACACCCAGTGAAGCAGCCTCCTCCGCAATCACATTCATCACCTGCGCCGTGAAGCCGCTTGGGCTAGGAGTATCGAGCAATTTCTTCAGAATAGATACAATATAATTCTCGTTTGGCAGTATATTTAGCATAGGTAATCCTCCTATTATAAATTAATTAACTGGCAATTCGCCAGGCTCGCTGTTCAGAGTTTCCATGGATGAATTAGAGTCCCGCAGCTTGGATAGTTCGGCAGTCAAGCCTTTAATTTGTTTTTGAAGCTTGTATTGCCGGAAAATACCGTAAGAACCAACGATAACTCCTCCGATTAGTGCACAGCCAAGAATCACCAGAATCAGCGGGATACTCACAACATCAAATCCGAAATTGACTTGTACCGGATCCACATTGATAACAGCGAACAGGGCGGTCAGCAACGCAAAGATGAGTCCGGCAATCAGCGACCATTGAAATCTCATAAAGTGCCCCCTTTTTGGAAAATGGTAGAGAACCTGCATTTTACACAAGAAGAAACGGCTGCGCCGTCCTTGTTGTCAAGAACGGCGCCCGTTTCCCGTAAAAGTTACATTTCTTGTTATTTGGTGAGCTCTTCCATCTGTGAGATGACGCTCTCGAATACGCTCATGGCTTCACGAATGGGCTCAGGTGAAGACATGTCAACGCCCGCTTTGGTCAAAATGTTGATGGAATAGTCACTGCCGCCGCTCTTCAGGAAGCCCAGGTAACGGTCAACCGCTGGTTTGCCTTCCTCCAGAATCTGTTTGGCAAAGCTGGTAGCTGCCGAGAATCCGGTAGCGTACTTATAAACGTAGAAGCTGTTGTAGAAGTGGGGAATCCGCGCCCATTCCATTTCGATATCCTGGTCAACCACCATACCCTTGCCATAATATTTCACGTTAAGGTCATAGTAGATCGACGACAGATCTTTTGGAGTGAGGGACTCACCGGCTTCGGCACGCTCGTGAATAATTTTCTCAAACTCGGCGAACATGGTTTGCCGGAAGACGGTCGTGCGGAACTGATCGGCATAGTAGGTCAGCAAGTACATTTTTTCCTTCGGATCTGTGGATTTATGTAACAAATAATCCATCAGCAGTGCTTCATTTGTTGTTGAGGCAACTTCGGCAAGGAATATTGTGTACTGGGCATCACGGTATTTCAGCGCATTGTCCGAATAATACGAATGCAGGGCATGACCCATCTCATGAGCCAGTGTGAACATACTGTTCAGATTGTCATTATGGTTCAGCAGCACATAAGGATGTGTGCCGTAAGCACCCCAGCTGTATGCACCAGTCCGTTTATTCTCATTCTCGTATACATCAATCCAGCTATTGTCATAGCCTTCCTGAAGCACTTTCAGGTAATCTTCACCGAGCGGCTTTAAGCCTTCCTTAGTGATCTTCTTGGCCTCTTCGAATGGAATATCCAGTTTATATTCGTCCACCAGCGGCGCAAACAGATCATACATATGCAGCTCGTCAACGCCTAGCAGCTTCTGGCGAAGCTTCATGTACCGGTGCATCAGCGGCAGGCTTTCATGAATGGTGTCAATCAGGTTGGTATACACTTCTTTATTGATGTTGTCACCGTAAAGTGACATTTCCAATACGGAAGGGTACTTGCGCACACGGGAATAGAATACATTCTTATTCACGTTGGCACTGAGAGTAGCTGCGATTGTATTCTTTTGTTTCCCGTAAGTCTCGTACACAGCTTTGAATGCATTGCGGCGGACTTCACGGTTCGGGCTTTCCAGGAACTTGATGTAGCTGCCATGGGTCAGTTCGACCTCATTGCCTTCCTCGTCCTTGATCTTAGGGAACTTGAGATCCGCATTATTGAGCATGCCGAAGATATTTTGCGGAGCCTGCGACAGGTTGCCAACCTGAGCGAGCAGTGCTTCTTCCGCTTTGGACAGAACATGTGCCTTCTCACGTTTCATTTCCTTTAAAGTGAAGGTATAGTCCGAAAGCGCTGGATCAGCGATGAACTGGTCCAGCTTCTCGGTAGGCAATGCCAGGATTTCAGGCGTTACAAAAGAAAACGCCTCGCTGGCTTCCACACCAAGCTGTTTCGCCTTTTGGGAGAGTGCTTGATATTCAGGTGCTGCGGTGTCCTCGTCTTGGCGCATATGAGCATATACATAAAGGCGCTCAGTGTTAAGCGACAGTTGATCATCGAGCTGGAAGCATTCTTTGAGGGAACCGGCGGAATCCAGTTTACCCTGGAAATCAGCAGCTTTTTTGATTAATTCCTTGGCTTCGGTGTAAGTATGATCCCATTCCTTCTGGGAAGCGAACATATCTTCAAGCTTCCAACGGTTCTCAGCAGGTACTTCACTTCTCTTCAGTAATTGTTCCATGGTTATCCTCCTCGAATGATGGGATGAGATAGGTATATTCTTTACGGGCAGATCTGCTGCAGATATTACATCCCCGTGCAGCAGGTTGACCGAAAGCAGCACGGGGAGTAACTTGGTAGCTATGGACAAAAGGGCCGCCTCCTGTAATCAAAGGTCAGCCTAGTATGCCCTGAGGACTTCAAAATATGATTCTTGGAGCCCGCAATATCAGAAGTTATGCCAAGAAATTATAAATAATGAACACGAATGCCAATGCGATCATAATGACTGCGGTTAACGCCAAGCCCCGCTTCAGTTGAGGCGGAACTTTGTCTTTTGCCATGATTAGAACAGCACCCAGGCATAGAACGACAATGACATAAATCGTTAAGCTTTCAGTATTCATAGGGGTCTACACCTGCTTGAATGCTGCGATAATATTTTTGTATTCTTCTTCGTTATCTTTGTAAGACTCTTTGTTAAAGCGGTTGTTCACCCATTGCATCATAGCAGGGCGACTGAGGAAGGTATGTGTTTCTTCTCCCCATTGATCTGAAATTTCGCGAAGAACAATATATTTCCCCTGAACTTCTACGGTCATCATGTTCCACTTGTCTGTTTTGTATATTTCATGTTTTTTGATCATTGTTATTCCCACCCTGGCGATTTTTGGCTTTTGGATAAATGATAACGCACGATGTACGTTAAAAGCAAATTAAATCAGGAATAGGGCCCGTACTTCAATTGATTTGAAGAAAAAGATGGAGTATAATGTAATCATACGCCATATATGGCGGTATTTTTAGGAGGTTGTTCATTTGAAAGGTACAGTAAAATGGTTTAACGCAGAAAAAGGTTACGGTTTTCTTCAAGTTGAAGGCGGCGAAGATGTATTCGTTCACTTCTCAGCAATCCAAGGCGACGGCTTCAAGACTTTGGACGAAGGCCAAGCGGTTGAATTTGATATTACTGACGGTAACCGCGGTCCACAAGCAGCTAACGTAATTAAACTTTAAGAAACGGCTGGACAGTTTCACTGTCAGCTACACATATATCTGCTAGCGCTTAATGTTTGGTATTTGTACAGACTGGCGAATACGGAATACACAGTTCTCCCTATGGGAACTGTGTTTTTTTATGGCCTTCCTAGACAAGCACATAGACGTGGAACCTAACATAACTAAGACCCTGCCATCTGTGGAATTATCCAGATGATAGGGTCTTAGTTGTTATTTTTATTCGAGAATAGTCAGGATTTCTGCTACGGATTTCCGTGCGATCATTTTGGGAGCTGCAGCCGGATGTCCGAGGGCAACCACCATGTTAATCATCCTGTTCTCTGGGATATTCAGATAGGAACGCAGCTCCTTCTCCGCAAGGAGTACAGGTCCGGTGAGAGGGCAGGTGGCCAGTCCTTTGGAATGCGCTGCAAGCATCATATTTTGAACCGATAAGCTGCTGCTCTTTAAAGATTCCTCCGCCCAGATCTCCATACTTCCGAATTCCAGTGGATCGAATATTTTCTCGCGGAATTTGGAGCTGTAAGGTGTAGTCAGGCATACAATCAGTGCTGGTGCACCGCCAAAGGCAGTGGCGTAAGGCCCAAAGGATTTAAGAAGAAGTTTGGCTTCGCGTGCGAGACCTTTATCTTCAGCGGCAGAGGCAATTGCATGCAACTGGTCCCAAGTGAAACGTTCAATCTCTTCAATAAGGCTCCGGTTCATAACGGCAATGAATTCCCAAGTTTGTGAATTCGTGTCGCTAGGCGCATAACGTGCGCAGTCGATAATATCCTGCACGTCTTCGACAGTGACAAGCATGTCACTAAACTCACGGACACTTCGCCGTGACTGGGCTAATTCCCTGAATGCTTCATAGTGCATATCCGGGCCCCCTCCATCTTTGTTACCAGGTACTAATACCTGATGTTAAGTTACATTATAACGTAACCTGTTCCTGATGGGAAGGGGATGGAGTTTCTTCAATAATAGCTTGAACTGCCTTAGGATTAATGGTGTGATTTTGGGCATTATCAAGCAGATGTTTGATAAGGAATCCTGCAAAAGCAACGAGTGCTAACAACATGGCGATCATATAAAAATAAGGACGTCCGGACTCTTCGAAAATAAACCCTCCAAATGTTCCGCTGAGGAGACCGGCCGCGCTAGACCAGACAACTGTGAAGATCGCCATGCCCGTAGCCCGCAAATGATCTGGAATAATCCGGGTAATGTAGCGGACGGCTGTTACATAATACACGCCAAAGGAGACGCTGTGCATAGCCTGAATCGCGATTACAGCACCCGGGTGCTCTGCTTTCGCCATGAGCAGGAAGCGGAGGGCAAACATCAGGCTCGCGAATGCGAGCAGCGGCAGTTCCTTAAAGCGTTCGCCGTATTTACTGAGCGCAAAAAATACCGGTATCTCACTAAGCGCAGAAGCGAGCAAGGCCCAACCGACCAGTTCTTCGCCAGCTCCCATCTCTTTCAGGCTAAGTGTGAGGAAAGCATCATTCATCCGGTACCCCAGGGCCAGAATAAAAACACAGCTAAAGAACCAGATGACCTCTTTCTTTAGTAGGATCTCTCGTAAACCGCTCCCCTTAGTTTGTGAACTTGGGTGGTTCTGAACGGTTGAACCCTTACTTTCCGTCGGGACTTTCTTAACATCCTTCAAGCAAAATGAGATCAGCAGTGCGGTTACTATAATAATAAGACACAATGTCATACTCCATGAAGAACCTAGGGCTCTAAGGATATACCCGACTGAAAGCGCGAAAAAAGCATAACCTAATGATCCGAATACGCGGATCGTGATGAAGTTGCGCCCATATCGCTGCGCCGTTTTAATGGCCATCGTATCTGCCAATGGAAATACAGGGTAATAGAAGAAATAGAATACGGGCAAAATAAGGATGACCGTTGAGAATTCGGTTGCCTTGGTCAAAAGCAGCACCGAAATAAGTTGGCCGCCCAGCAGAATAATCATTACTTTTTTGACGGTACCCAACCTGTCGCTGATGGAACTCCAAAAAAGGTTGGAAAGGATAGAGATTAACGGGCCAAGGGAATACAGGAGTCCGACCTGCGAGCCGCTGAAGCCCAAATGTGAATAAAACAGCGGGAAGTAGGATACTGCCAGGACGCTGGTTCCAAATACAACGAACATGAACGTACGCAGCCAATTCTGCTCACCGTAGCCGCCAGGTGGCAGCTCTTGTGGGAACGGCTCTTTTAAAGACATGAAATTGCACTCCTCCGATTAAGAAATACGGATAGTATAGCATAAAGTAATTTAACCATGTTGATGAATGAAGTGTAAAAAGTGAAACTTTGAAGGTGTTGCAGAGTGAATTTGTTATTTGTACAAATACGATGATCATATTATAATAATGGTGATTTGGATAAGGAGACAACAATGTGGAGGCAGCGTCATTGAGTGAAATTGAGCAAGGCCGTTACCTTAGCCCGCGTGGTCCGATTGGACTGATGAGCAGGGTCTACAAGTACGTGCTCCCGGAAGTGAGAGAATGTCTCCATTTCTGGCGTAAAGAAGCGGATGGGATTCCCGACCCTGAGCTGCGGAAGCAAGCGCTCGCCAGCATTGAAACGAAGCAGTTTCACTGCGAAGGCGGCGGGATTTATGCTGCCGGCAACTTGTCGATGAGACATATACTGATTCCGCTTATTGTTGCATATCAAACGATCAGCGACTATCTGGACAATCTGTGTGATCGAAGCACTTCGCTTGACCCCGCAGATTTCAGGCTGCTGCATCAATCCATGCTGGATGCTGTGAATCCGGCTGCTAAACCGGTTAACTATTATGCGCTCCGCAATGAACAGGATGATGGCGGGTATTTGCAGAATCTAGTGCTTAAATGCCAAGAAATGATCTCCTTGCTGCCAGGTTATTCTGCTGCGGCGTCAGAGATTCATGATTTGGCTGTGCTCTATACCGATTTGCAGGTGTACAAGCATATTAAGCCTGAGCTAAGAGAAGATGCACTTCAGGAATGGTGGAAAACTGAAGGAAGCCGGGCTCCGCATTTACATTGGAATGAATTTGCGGCCGCGACAGGCTCTACCCTTGGTGTATTTATGCTGTTTCTGGCATCATGTGATCCCAAGCTGAGCACAACGGCTTCAACGTCGATTCGTGCCGCTTATTTTCCGCATGTGTGCGGACTGCACATTATGCTGGATTATCTCATTGATCAAGATGAAGACCGGGCTGGCGGTGATCTTAATTTCTGTAATTATTACGACAACGCCGATACGATGCTGAACCGGATCGCTTCCATTGTGGAGTGGGCCCGCAAAGATGTCCGGAGTCTTCCCGAGACCTCCATGCATCGAATGGTCATCGAAGGATTGCTGGCATTGTATCTATCCGATCCGAAAGTAAGTGAACAGCGGGAGGTTCGCTTGGTATCCAAACGGCTGATGAGAGGAAGTCCGTTAACCAGACTATTCTTTTTCGTCAACAGCCGGTGGATACGCAAACACATGTATTAGCAATACTGCGAAAGAAGCATCCGAAAGGCTGCTGCTTCGCACAATTTTGAGGAGGAACACTAGAATGTCGAAAATCAACAAAATCGCAGTACTCACGAGCGGAGGAGACTCCCAAGGGATGAATGCCGCTGTTCGTGCGGTAGTACGCAGTGCTCTTTTTTACGGAATCGAAGTTTTTGGAATTCAACGCGGGTACCAAGGTCTGCTTAACCGGGATATCTTCCCAATGGATCTGCGCAGTGTAGGCGATATTATTAACCGTGGTGGTACTATCCTGCAATCCGCTCGCTGCCTGGAGTTCTTGAAACCGGAAGGTCAGCAAAAAGGCGCGGACATCCTCAATGAAATGGGTATCGACGGCTTGGTAGTTATCGGCGGAGACGGCTCTTATCAAGGTGCTAATAAACTTAGTAAGCTTGGCATTAATACAATGGGTCTTCCAGGTACAATCGATAACGATATTTCTTACACGGATTACACCATCGGTTTTGATACAGCTGTAGGCGTCGTGGTTGATGCGGTTAATAAACTCCGTGATACCATGTCTTCCCATGAGCGTTCCTCTATTGTAGAGGTTATGGGCCGTCACTGCGGAGATATCGCTCTGCATGCGGGACTTGCTTCCGGGGCGGAAACGATTCTTGTACCGGAAATGCCTTATGATCTGAATGAAGTTGCTGATCGTATGAAAGAAAACTTTGCAAAAGGCAAACGCCACAGTATTGTGATTGTTGCAGAAGGCGTGGGCAAAGGCGAGGACGTTGCACAAGCACTGAAAGACCGCCATTCCTCATTGGATGCACGTGTTACGGTTCTTGGCCATATCCAACGTGGCGGCACTCCAACACCTGCTGACCGTAACCTGGCAAGCCGTCTCGGCGACTTTGCTGTACGCAGCCTGATTGCTGGCGAATCCGATAAAGCTTGCGGTATCATTAAAGGTGAACTTACACTCACAGATATCGATCTCGTTGTTAACACCAAGAAAGCTTTCGACAAAGATATGTTCGAACTGGCTTCCCGCTTGTCCCAATAAGAATAAGCAATACAAACAAGAGCCTTGCGGAGCGAATCCGCAGGGCTCTTGTTTTTTTGAGATGAAATTTTAGGTGAGTGTATCCTGTATCTCTATAATGGTTATTCCGGCAATGGATGTACGGCAAGCCGCGCTGCATAACGGCGTTGTACCTTTATCAAACGTGTCAGCAGCAGTACGGCTCCAATGGCAAGCCCCGTGATCAGTCCAACCCAGTAACCAAAGGCCCCCATCTCCGTGTAGGTAGCGAGGACATACCCAACCGGCAGACCAATAATCCAATAGGCGATGAAACAAATAATAAAGGCGGGAGTGACATCTTTATACCCCCGGAGTACACCCTGTGTAGGAGTGGCGATAGCATCTGAAATCTGGAAGAAAATCGCGTAGATCAGAAAATGCTGAATCAGCGAGATCACTTCTGGTTCATCAGAATACAATCCAGCTACATGATTGCCGGCGAAAAAGAGGATGAGTGCCGTCATCAGCGAAAGGACTGCTGCTGAGCCTATCCCCAGTATTGAATATTTGCGCGCATCCTTAAGCCTGCCAGAACCTGTCTCGAAGCCGACAAGGATCGTCAGGCTGAGGCATATGCTCAGCGGTATCATATATAAGGTAGATGCGAAGTTAATTGCAGCTTGGTGGGCCGCAATGGTCACTGTATCAAAGCGGCTCATCAGAAGGGTAACCGCAGAGAAGACAGCTGTCTCGAAAAAGATTGAGAATCCGATAGGCACCCCGATGGACAGAAGCTCCTTAAAGCTGCTTAATGAAGGGCCGAAGTACTTCCGAAATAGACTTAACTGAATAAACGGCTGCGTCCGGTAAATGAATAACAGCGCAACAGCGAAAATAACCCAATACGTGATAGCTGAGGCAACCCCTGCACCGACTCCGCCCAGTCTTGGAAATCCGAAGTTGCCAAAGATCAGCAGATAGTTGAGTCCAACATTTACTGGTAGAGCAATCAGTGTGATAAGCATTGAAACTCTGGTCTGACCCAATGCATCAATACAGCTGCGTAGCACCGTATATCCGAACAGCGGAATAATTCCAAATGAGATTGCGAGCAGGAAGCGGAATGCGATGTCATGGACCGAAGCCTCCAGGTTCATGAAATTAAGGATAGGGGACAGGCAAATAAACCCGGCGATAAGCACCAGTATGGATACCAGCAATGACAACCACATTCCTTGAGTAACCTTGTAGGATACCTCGGTTTCTTGCCGGCCACCCATAAGGTGGGACACAATTGGGGTGACACCCATCAGAATTCCACTGAGACCGGTTTGTATAGGAATCCAAAGACTGGTGCCAATAGCAACTCCGGCCAGATCAGCAGTGCCAAATTTACCTGACATATTGGTATCGAAAAAGGTAATAGCGGACAGAGCGATCTGCGTCACAAGAATCGGGAATAGTATATGCAAGAACTGAACTGCTTTTTGTCTATATGAAAAAGTCTGCTTCATGAAATGGGGTCCTCGTTATCTAAAGTTTCTGTAGTATTTATATCCAGCAAAGGACCCGGCGGGATGCCGGGTCCTTTGCTGGTATTAGGAACATATAAGTTCATTCAAGGAATAATGGCTGTAAGTTGTTATTTTTCGTAATCAACGCCTGCGGTATAGCGGTTATTGGCATTCCAGAGCAGGAATTCATCCACGTGTTCTTCTTTTAGAGCACGAATCTGATCTTCAACCTGTTTTTTACCGTATTTTACATAGTGGCCGCTACCGAGCCAGCTTGCTGTAAAGTCTTGAATCCACGGTCTTATAATGGGCTTGTAGCTGCCAAGCGGATCGAGTTTTTTGTGGGTATCCACCATGGAGCCTTTGATGGTCGCATAAGGGTTCTTATCCGGATCCTTCACGTCAAACCAGCCGGTTGAGTAATGACTTGGATAGACCATCGGGCTGATGATGTCGACATTCTTGGATATTTTCACAAAATCCTGTCCGATTCCCTCAGCAGCAGGTACTGACGCGGCATATCCGAAGATATCTACCGACACTCGGACTCCAAGCGGTCCAAGCTCAGATCTGGCATATTTGACGAAATCTGAGATGATCTGTACCCGTGACAGGTCTGATTTCGTGTACTTAAGCGCATCGGCTCTTTTTTCAAAGCCCTCAGGGAACCTTACATAATCGAACTGAATTTCTTTGAAGCCTAGTTTAGCAGCTTCCTTGGCAATCTCTACATTATATTTCCATACCTCTTCATTGTATGGATTAACGAAGCTGTCGCCGCCCTTGTTCTTCCAGACGGTGCCGTCTGCATTTACAAAGGATAATTGCGGATTTTTTTTGGCAAGGACAGAATCCTTGAATACAACGATTCGGGCTATCGGATATACATCATGTTTCTTTAGCCGTTCCATCAGTTTGTTGATATCTCCGATGAAAGGTTGAGGGTGGCCCTTAGCCTGCAGATCTACATTATCCGTTTTATACGTGATATAGCCTGCATCATCTTTAATGTCAATTACCATGGAATTCAATTCCGTCTGATCGATCAGGTTCAGTAGAGTTTCCATCCGTGCTCCTCCGGCACTGTAAGCAGTAACATAAATACCCTTGATTTTCGGGGCATCCGGCTGAGGGTCCGCTAATTTCGCGGTATCCAATCCGGGTGTGGCGCTAGGAGATGCTGAAGGTGTTGGCGATGCTGCGTCGGGATTGCTGTGTTGTGAGACGATGGGTGGGTTCATGGCGGTTTGCAGAGCTGCGGCCACATCGGCTTCATGCTGGTCTTGCTGCACGCCTACGCTACCCAGGGCCATCATCAATAGAGCCCAGGTGATGTTCATTCGTATTCTCTCCCTTTATGTACATTCCATTTAATTATAAGGGAACAGATGCCCCTAAAAAGAACAGGTTTGTAACAATCTTGTAGCAGATCCGTTAAGAACTGCGGAAGATTCACCGTCCCTTAAATTTATAAACGGAATGCACGTTTGGTAAACCGGAGCCTTGAAAAAGTAAATGCCGTCCGGATCCGGCCAAAAGGCCGAATCAGAACGGCAACCATCAAGACTTGTCTTGCGTTCAATCATTGAAGATACGCAGAATTCTGATGTTCACAAATGCTGTAGTTGATGATATCCATAGCATCTGCCGGCTCCAGAATATTTAATCCGTCACGCAGAACAATTACTGAATTAAGTTCGCTCTGCTTGAGAAACGGCATCATATCCGGATACCACCTCATGACGATTGCCGACAATTTTACCGTTTCCATTTCCACAAAAATCACCCTTTCCTTTTTCGAATAGTACTGAAATGAAATTCAGGTCATCGGAAAAGCGAAGTGCCTGGAAAAAAGAGGGTAACTCACAATCTTCATGAAAATTGATTAAGATTCTGCGTATTATGAATATATCACAATTTTGAAGCAAGTGCATGTTTTATCGTTTGCGGAAGGATCCCATCACTCCAACGGTTTCCACGATATTGACGAATGCCTGAGGATCACTTTTTTTAATGATACGCTGTAGCTCAGCTAATTCGTACCGAGTAGTGACTGTCATTAGCATATCCTTTTCAACGTGGGAATAAGCACCCTCTGTCTTAATTTTTGTGACTCCGCGCTGAAGAGCCAGAAGTTCGCGAAGCATCTCGTCAGTACGGTTCGTTACAATAAATACTGTGACTTTAATATGGCTGATATGGATCATATCCACCACTTTGCCGCTGACATAAATGGAGACCATTGAAGCAAGTGCCAGATTCCAGTTGTTGTCCAGATAACCTGCGGCTAGAATGACGAGCGCATTAAGGCTGACGAGAACATTACCGACCGGGAAATCCCGGTAGCGGGTAATAATGGAACCCAGTATGTCGAAGCCTCCGGATGATCCGCCGACCCGGAATGAAATTCCACTGCCAATTCCTACAAGCACGCCACCAAATACAGAAGCAAGCAGCATATCCGAAGATACAGCTGTCACCGGGACAAGTGTCATCAGCCAGGTGGTTGCCACAACAGATACGATGCTTAGTACAATAAAGCGACGTCCGAGCTGGAACCAGCCCGCAACAAGCAAAGGTATATTAAATACCAGATACAGCAGACTTATATTGAGGGGAGTGAAATAGCCAACGAGCATGGATAGACCCGACACGCCGCCACTCAATAATCGATGGGGGATCAAAAAAAGATTAAAACCTGCCGCAATTAACGCGGAACCTAAAAACATGACAATGTAGCACCAAACCTGTTTAAACAAGTAATTCACCTCGGCATAAAAAATGTAAGTAATGAAAGAAAGGAATACACTGGTATTCCTCTTTAGGTTTGTGATATAATGTATAGGATATTCTTGAGTAGAACGTTACAATGGTATTTTTGCATTGCTTCGGATGTGAAGCTACAGTTGTTCGGGTACAGAAAGTACCTGATGATAGGACGGCTTTTCGTCCCAATGCGCGCTAAACCATGCAGAGAATCCGGCATGTTTGGACAGCCTATAAATGTGTTTACCGCTACTTAAGAATACAGACAAGCATGTGGAATGTCCACTGTATAGAAGGAGCATGAATAATTTGAAAACATTCGCAGAATTCGGCTTGCAGCCCAAAGTCATGCAAGCAATCACTGAACTAGGATTTGAGGAAGCGACACCGATTCAAGAGCAATCTTTACCACTGGCATTGGCAGGATCGGACCTAATTGGCCAAGCACAGACAGGTACAGGTAAGACTGCTGCATTCGGTATTCCCCTCATTTCCAAAATTGACCGTGAGGATGAAAAAATCCGGGCACTTATTATGGCGCCTACACGCGAACTTGCCATTCAGGTAGCAGAAGAAATCGGCAAGCTGAGCAGATTTAAAGGTCTTCGTTCCCTTGCTATTTATGGTGGCCAAGATATCGGCCGTCAAATCCGCGGACTGAAGAAAAAACCGCAAATCATCATCGGTACGCCTGGACGTCTTCTTGATCATATTAACCGTAAAACCATCCGTCTTGATGATGTTCAGACGGTTGTCCTTGACGAAGCAGATGAAATGCTGGACATGGGCTTCATGGAAGATATTCAGTCCATTCTGAAGCTAGTACCGGAAGATCGTCAAACCATGCTGTTCTCGGCTACAATGCCTCCGAACATTCAACGTCTGGCTCAGCAGTTCCTGAGAAACCCGCAGCATGTATCGGTTATCCCGAAACAAATCAGTGCTCCATTGATTGACCAGGCTTATATTGAAGTGCCAGAACGCCAGAAGTTCGAAGCGCTTAGCCGTTTGGTTGATATGGAATCTCCTGAACTTGCCATCGTATTCGGTCGTACCAAACGCCGGGTAGATGAACTTGCAGAAGCTCTGCAAAAACGCGGTTATTCCGCTGACGGTCTGCATGGTGACTTGTCGCAGAACCAGCGTGATGCTGTAATGCGCAAATTCCGTGACGGAAGCATTGATGTTCTGGTAGCAACTGACGTAGCAGCCCGCGGCCTTGACGTGTCCGGTGTAACGCACGTTATCAACTTTGACCTTCCGCAAGATCCAGAAAGCTATGTTCACCGTATCGGCCGTACAGGCCGGGCAGGTAAAGAAGGTACTGCATGGTCTTTCGTGACACCTCGCGAAATGGATCACCTGCACCTGATTGAGCGTGTTACTCGTCACCGCATTACACGCAAACCGCTTCCAACAATGGCTGAAGCTATTGAAGGCAAGCAACGCATCACAGCAGAGCGTGTACTCGCAATGGTGGAGAGCGGCGAATTAAATGAATACAAAGGAATCGCTATCCAATTGTTGGAACAATATGATTCCGTTCAATTATTGTCTGCGGCAATGAAGTTGCTGACTGGCGATAAGAAGGATTCCGAAATCGAATTGACTCCGGAAGATCCGATTCGTGTTAAACGCCGCGGAGGCAAAAATGACATCCGCAGCGGACGCAAGCCAAGCGGAAGCTACGGTGGCGGATATCGCGGTGGTAACAGCGCTGGCGGATCCGGTACTGGTGGCGGAGGCGGCTACCGTGGTAACCGTGACAGCAACAGCGGCGGTGGCAGCGGCAGCCGTGGTGGTTACGGCAGCGGCAGCGGTTATGGTAGCGGCAGTGGCGGCTATGGTGGCGGCTACAAAGGTAACCGTGACGGAGCTGGTGCAAACCGTGATTCAGCAGCGAACCGCAGCGGAGATCGCAAGCCTTCCCGTCCGTCCACTAGCGCAAGCCGTCCGGCTAAACGCGAAGATTCTTTTGAATAACTAAAGATAAAAAGACGGAACCCTTGTAGGGTCTCGTCTTTTTTTTATGTTTTTTTACATATAAATGTATGGGATTCTACAAGGTTCCAAGCTCAATAAACTAGGGCTATGGAAATGACCCGGTCAAATAAGGTATAGTTAAATTACGCAGTATGCGCAGACAGACAGGAGGAAGGAAAGTGGAGTTTAAAGGAGCTATGGGCGGTTTATACCGCATCACGGAATGGATCACACGTATCGCCTTCAGTAATATTTTGTGGGCGGTTACATCAGTGCCATTTCTGTTTTTTGCCGTTTTGAAATTGATTACGCTTGCGACCGATACAGTGGGTCCGAATGAGCAAGTGACCCTGAACTGGGCCATGGGCATTGCAGCACCATTTACAGTGTTTCCAGCGACTGCGGCGCTATTTACCGTTGTCCGCAAATGGGTGATGGGCAATACGGATGTTAGTACATTCCGTACTTTTTTCCAAGGATATAAAGAGAATTATGTTAAAAGCATGCTGGGCGGACTGATTTATACGTTGCTGTTCGTTATCATGTATGTGGATGTAACGGTTTATATGACCCGAATGGAAAGCTTCAAGATCGTTGGGATTTTGATGCTCGTCTTTATGATTATTTTATTGGTATCGATGTTTAACTTCTTTTCCATCGTGGTGCATTACCAGATGACTTTTAAAGAAGTGATGACCAATTCCATTCTGATTACGATCGCCCGTCCGTTTCGGGTGTTCTCTTCTTTGATTGCTGCAGCGGTTTTGGTCTATGTAGGACTAAGGTACCCTGCACTGTTCTTTATCTGTATTCCGACACTTATTGCAATGGCTGCATTCTTTAACTTTTTTGCTACTTACAACAAGCTGCAAATGCAGATGGAGAAAAAGAAACAAGAAGAGCTTGAAGCCGAAGAAGCCGCGTTCGACCACGATACAGGTGTGGATGATGAGCTCGCGGAAAGTGATACGAAACGCATATAACATGCATTAATGCGAATGATATATATCAGGCAGTCCGATAATTGGAAACGAATAAAGCGCATACAAGGTTTACTTTTTCGTTAAGACGCAATATAATAGTTATAAATCCTGCGATGTACGTAATGGCTGCTCGTTGTTTTGAACCAATGATAATGTCTCGGGAGATCTATATGAAGCGTTGCTGAAAAGCCCTGTCTATAAGACCTGGGGACTTCAAAACCGCTCTCTGCGATCACCCACCTGCTATAGCAGGTTCAGAAGACACTGCAGCTGGACGGCATATGCGGGTTTTCTTGATGGTTTTAGCCAAACGCCCTCTTCCCTTGTTTGGGATAGAGGGCGTTTTCTTGATTGAGAATAATGAGTTTTTCTTTTGTTCAGACAGCAAGAGTGTTACACTTAGAGGTAGTGAACTTGGGATTTGAAGAGGGGGAGCAATTTTGTCGTTAAAAAGAACCTTAGTTGGTTTATTCCGTAGTTTTGACGGAACCAGCGACCGTGCCAAAGATCCGGCTTTAAAAACGCGCTACTACAGTTTAATGAAGGATAAGGCGTGGGATGAAGTGTCCTCGACGCTAAAGAAGATACCTGGCTTTAGAGTTCTGCATGAGGTGGAGTCCGTTGGGGAAATCACGCTCGAGAAAAGAACGGCCTTTGGCCGCACACTGGATATTACAGTTTCGGTGCTCAATACTTCACCGATGCGTTGTGGTGTGGATATTTATTCTGCTTCCAGAGGCTCACTCGGAGACCTGGGTGCCAATTACCGCGTAATTCAGCGACTATTTCAGTCTTTGGACAAGAAGCTGGGCAAATATAAAGTAGACTAAGATCGTGCGCGGAGCGTACATATAACAAAAAAAGCGGGAGAAGGAAACCCTTCTTCCGCTTTTTTGAATCAAACCTACATATGATGTGAACTTAAAGCTTATAGCAATTCTTTAACGGCGGCTATTGCAGCTTCGTAGTCGGGGTGTTCGGTCATTTCACCGAGGTATTCGACATACCGCAGGGTATTGTCTTGATCCACTACGAAGATGGAGCGCATCTCCAGACGGAATTCCTTAATGAGAACCCCGTAGGCTTCACCGAATGAGGCGGATTTGTGGTCAGAAAGAGTAATGACCCGGTCGATGCCGGCAGCGCCGCACCAGCGGGCCTGGGCAAATGGCAAATCCATGCTGACAGTCAGGATAACTACGCCATCTCCCAGCTCAGCAGCTTCACTGTTGAAGCGGCGCGTCTGGGCATCGCATACCCCAGTGTCGAGTGAGGGTACGACGCTGATCAGCTTTATTTTACCGGAGTAATCACTAAGGGTAACTTCTTCCAAAAGGTTCTTGCCCAGCACGAAATCGGGTGCAGGATCGCCAGCTTTCAATTCAGGGCCCACCAGTGTGATAGGGTTTCCTTTAAAAGCGGCTACGCCAGTTCTTTCTTGCGCCATGTTAGTATTTCCTCCTTGAAAATTGGATTGTACTGCCATAATAAATTATAATCTTTTTAATAAGACCCTGTCCAACTGGACCGGGAAGACGCAGTGAAATATTATTTCGAAAACTTAAGGATGGGTGTCATGATATTCATACGTTATGAGAATTGGAAAAGCTATATCCGTTATTATCCGGTTACCAGCCTGCTGCTACTGGCGAACGTAATCATGTTTCTGGTCCTGACATTTAACGGAGGCTCCACAGATGTCTATAATTTAGTGGATTTCGGAGCTATGGTTGATGTGGACCCATATAAAAGCGAGTGGTGGAGATATTTCACGGCAATCTTTTTGCATAACGGATTTTCTCACCTGTTGTTCAACAGTTTCGCACTGCTTGTATTTGCTCCGCCGCTTGAGCGCCTGTTGGGCTGGTGGCGTTATGCATTTCTCTATATTGCTGGCGGGATGATTGCCAATGTGCTGGCAATAGCGGTAAGCAGCCGTTCGGTTATGGAAGGGGGACATGTCTCTGTAGGGGCTTCTGGTGCCATCTATGCGGTCTATGGTGCATTTCTGTATATTGCATTGGTTCAACGCGCGATGATGGATGAATCGTCCCGCAAAACGGTCTATGCGATGCTTGCTATAGGGGTTGTGATGTCCTTTGCAATGCCTAATGTGAACTGGGCTGCTCATCTGGGCGGATTGGTTGCCGGATTCTTTCTTTATGGTTTGATTATCCGTGTATTTCATAGAAACCGACGACAGGGGCGATGACGGCGTGGAGCTTAGACAGCTGCAGTATTTCCTTAAGGTTGCACAGAAAGAACACGTCACACGAGCGGCTGAAGAACTGCATGTTGCCCAATCTGCGGTCAGCCGTCAGATTCATCAGCTGGAGCAGGAGCTAGGGGTTGAACTGTTCATGCAAAAGGGGCGCAATCTTCAACTGACCCCGGTGGGGCAGCTCTTTTGCAAAAGGGTAGAGAATGTACTGAATGAGTTGGATCGCTCTGTAGCGGAGATTCATGAATTTCTGGATCCGGAGCTTGGCGAAATCCGTATCGGGTTTCCACATAGTTTGGGGACTCATCTGATTCCAAGTGTTGTGGCGGAATTCCGCCGACATTTTCCTCATGTCACTTTTCGTTTCAAACAGGGATCGTATCCGTCGTTAATCAAGGATGTGATATCAGGAGAAGTGGATCTGGCATTCATCTCACCGTACCCCGAAAGCGGGGAACAGGTTACGGGTGATATTGTTATGACGGAGGAGCTTTTTGCCATTCTGCCTCAGAACCACCCGCTTGCCGGTGAAGACCATGTCAAGCTGGAGCAACTGAAAGATGAGAAATTTGTATTGTTTAGTCAGGGTTACTCGCTGCGTCCAATCGTGTGGCAGGCTTGCCTTCAGGCAGGATTTAAACCGCAGATTGCCTTTGAAGGAGGCGAGACAGATACCATTCGGGGGCTAGTGGCTGCTGGGATGGGGGTGAGTCTGCTGCCGGAAACTGCCCTTTTCCAGACAAATCCGCTGCAGCCTGCTCAAGTGAGGGTTGTGGAGCCGGTAATTACACGAAGTATAGGCCTGATCTACCGTTCCGGAACGAAGCTTCCGCTTGTTGCGCAATCTTTTCGCTTATTCCTGCTTAATTATTTCGAATCCAGGCAAAATAAAACCCCGGTCGGCTCTTTGAAGTGCACCCCTTAGAATAGACATTGGAAAAACCCCTGGGTAAATCCGATGTAATTCCAAGGGGTGCATTTTTTATGCC